>JBJOHD010000129.1:0-10565 GCA_046047875.1 Pseudomonadota bacterium
AAGCTCGGTGGAAAGTTAACATCGGTTGGGTCAAAGAGCACAACATCTTTCAGTCGCTTCTCCGGGATCGTACGGAGGATGTTATCGACAAGATCGCCGTGAGGGTCGAGAACCGCTGCGCCATACCCCCGCTCGATGTCGTTCTGAATGAGGAGTTGGAGGAGACACGACTTCCCGGTGCCGGATTTGCCGACAACGTACATATGACGCCGACGGTCCTCCCGATGGATACCGAACGGGACGAAGTGCTCCCGAAAATCGGTCTTCCCGAAAAACGACACCGAGGGATCCCCTCTGTCCTTCGGGAGGTTAGAGGGGGGAGGCCCCTTTACTGCTAACACTGGGTGGGTATTGGGAAGGGATGAAAGTTTCGGGGGATGCCAAAACGTCGCTATCTCGGGGGTAATGAGCGCAATCGTTGTCCCAAACGACCGTTTGCGGAGCGGCTTCATGGCGCTCATTCCCCGACGAATGCCGGTCATTTTTATCCCGTTATCGTCCGGTGTATTTACAAATGCGACCGCACCGACGATCGCCCGAAGGTGATCTCCGGGATCTCGCCGCACGCTTGTATCGCTCGAGTCATCGACCGCTTCGCTCGAAACCTCCGGCGGAATGATCGCAGCGATTCGAACGGTAACGCAGTACATCTTCCGTTGGCACTTCTTCGCGATCGACTCTCGCATCGCCTTGAGCACCTCTCGTTTAAACCAATACTTAGGTCGGAAAAACGTTGCGATGCGATCCCATGAACGAGCGGCATTCAGCTTCGCATGAAACCCAGCTGAATCTTTTATTCGCTGACAGACCACCTGAAAAACGATTCGATCCTCAGTTGGTAACTGAGATAGGACGCCAGCGAGGGGCGATAGCGAACCGAATTTGAGAGTCGCCCACGTTTGGAACGGATAGATGTCGTTTTTGATGAGTTTTAGTTCGGTTGTCGCGACTTTCGAACGCTCATCGATGTGGTGAGTGTAGTCGTCGATCTCCACAATCTCGGCATTCGGAGCCATCGAGTAGACAGCTGAAACCAAGATCTCGAGGCTCGTCTCGTCGGGTGAGGTGAAACACATCGACACCAACTGCTGGGTGGAGAATATCTCGAGCGAGAACGGGGATTTGATGCTGTCGTGGAACTCCTCGAGGAGCTGCTCGAATACCGCGACAGGGGTGGTGCCCCACTTTGTCTCGTAGATCGCTGTGGTCTGGTCGGTCACGGTTCGCGGCAGCTTAATGAGCATCGTCTTCATAACGCGAAGAGCTCCTTCGATGAGTCTAAAAGCCCCGGTATTTTACCATGTTGCGGGAGCTAAACTACCTTTCGGTGGCCATAGAGCGCAGGATAACATCTTTATCGGAGACGTTGCTGGATTCCCCGAGCATCCCAATAAAGTCGCATCATTTCAGCTACCTACCCCCGACAGGGGGGGGCGACACAGCGGTGTTGCCTGCGCCCGCTTTCCCGATTGCTACCACTGCGCACCGCGACATAGACTCCCGCCATGCAGTTTTCAGTCCTATCAAGTGGAAGTAAAGCTAACAGCACCTTTTTTGAGGCGGGTGGGGTTCGGCTGCTTATCGATTGCGGTCTTTCCGCAACGAGGGCGGAGGAGCGTCTCCGCCGGATCGGAATCGACCCGGCGACGCTTGCGGGGATCCTCGTCACCCACGAGCACTCCGATCATATTAACGGGATCTCGGTGTTAAGCCGCCGCTTCCGACTACCGGTTTATGCCAACGAGCGCACCGGCAAGATGGTGAAGAACGTATTTGGACTTGAGCGCTTTGAGACAGGAATTCCCTTCGACCTTCAAGGAATTAAGATCTCCCCGTTTAGTATCGTGCACGACGCCCTCGAGCCGGTGGGCTTCCGGATAGAAGGGGAGGGCCTCACATTTACCCAGGTGACCGACCTCGGTCGGATCACGCCGCTCGTGCGGGAGGCGGTGCGGGGAGCGAATGCGGTAGTGCTTGAGTCGAACCACGACGAGCAGATGCTGATGGAGTGCGACTATCCGTGGGAGCTCAAGCAGCGGATAGCCTCCTCGCACGGACATCTGAGCAACAAGGAAGCCGCGGAGCTTGCGCAAGAGATGGTCCATCCGGAATTGTGTCGCATGGTGCTCGGGCATCTGAGCGAGAACAGCAATAACCCCACGGTTGCGCTCCACACCTTTCACGCTTACGTCCCACCCGGTGTCATCGAAACGGTGGTTTGCGCCGGGGTGGCGCACGAGACCCAGCTTTATCCGGTTGAGCCGGGCGAACCGGCTCGCATGGTAAGTTAAGCCCGCGGCGCCTACACTACCCCCCTCACGGGGAGGAGTGGTAGGTTACTGAGGCACGGAGGAGTTATGATTAGCCGATATAGTCGACCTCAAATGGTCGAAATATGGAGCGATGAGGCTCGTTTTAAAATCTGGCTCGAGATCGAGACCCTCGCGCTCGAGGGGATGGTGGAGGCGGGGCTCGCCCCCCGCGAGGCGCTTCGCGATCTTCGCACAAAGGGGAGATTCGATACCGCCCGGGTGCTCGAGATCGAGCAAGAGGTGAAGCACGATGTTATCGCGTTCTTAACCAACGTTGCGGAGAGCGTCGGTGAGTCGTCCCGTTTCGTCCACCGCGGAATGACCTCGAGCGATCTTCTCGACACAACACTCGCGGTGCAGTTGGTGCGTGCTGGAGGGCTGATCGTCGCGGGTATCGACCGGACTCTCGGTGTCCTGAAGCGGCGAGCGATCGAGTCAAAGCACGTCCCGTGCATCGGTCGCTCGCACGGTATTCATGCAGAGCCGACCACGTTCGGGGTGAAGCTCGCCGGTTGGTACGCGGAGCTGCGGCGTAGTCGGGCACGGATCGTCGCCGCAATCGATGAGGTTGGCTACGGGAAGATCTCGGGGGCGGTTGGAACCTACGCCTCGGTGCCTCCGTCAGTTGAGGGCCATGTGCTTAAAAAACTTGGACTCAAGGCTGAAACGGTCGCGACCCAGGTGGTGCAGCGCGATCGACACGCAGCGTTTTTTAACTCGCTCGCGCTTCTCGGGGCGTCGATAGAACGTTTCTGCGTTGAGATTCGTCATCTACAACGCACCGAGGTGCGGGAGGTCGAGGAAAAGTTCACCGCCGGTCAAAAGGGCTCCTCGGCGATGCCCCATAAGCGAAATCCGATCCTAACCGAAAATCTAACCGGGCTCGCTCGGCTGCTGCGCGGTTACGCGGTCTCGGCCCTTGAGAACGTCCCGCTCTGGCACGAGCGGGATATCAGTCACAGTTCAGTGGAGCGGGTAATCGCCCCGGATGCCTGTACGATTGCGGACTTCATGCTTGCCCGTTTCGAGTCGGTCGTAGACGGAATGGTTGTCCACGCTGATCGAATGCTAGAGAACCTTGAGTCGACCCGAGGTTTGATCTTTTCCGGAGCGCTTCTTGTGGCGCTCGTTGACCACGGAGTTTCCCGCGAGGATGCGTATCGGCTTGTCCAAAAGCATGCGCTCCCCGCGTGGGAGGGGGGCGCGACGCTCCTCGAGCGAGTTCGCTCCGATCCGGCGGTAACTGGTCGGATTCCGGAAGCGGAACTCGATGATATCTTTGACTTAAAGCGTCATTTTCGGCATGTTGAGCTCATCGTTGGACGGGCGCTAGAGGAAGGGGCGTAAACTACCCCGATCGTTGCCATCGAATGGGAGGTTCTGATGCGAGTACGTGTGTTTGTGCGGCTTAAAGGGGGCGTTCTCGATGTCCAGGGAAAGGCCGTGGAGCGGGGAGTGGTGGAGGCGGGCATCAGCGGTATCGGCGATGTGCGCATCGGAAAACTGATCGAGTTCGATGTGGCAGCCTCCTCGGAGGGGGATGCCCGGGCGAGGGCCGAGGAGCTGTGCCAAAAAGTTCTGGCGAATCCGATCATCGAGAACTACGAGATAATCATCCCCGAGTGAGAGGAGCTTTATGCGTATCTCCGTAGTCGTCTTCCCCGGCACGAATTGCGATCACGATATCGAGCATGTCTACGGCTCCGTCCTGAAGCAGAAGGTGCGAGCCGTATGGCATCGAGATCGGGATCTTCAACGTCCCGATATCGTGGTGGTTCCGGGGGGCTTCGCCCACGGAGACTATCTCCGAACGGGGGCCCTTGCGAAGCTTTCCCCGATAATGAACGAGGTGCGGAGTTTTGCCGATAAGGGGGGGCCAGTCCTCGGCATTTGTAATGGGTTTCAGATTCTTTGCGAAGCGGGCCTACTGCCCGGCGTCCTTCTCCAGAACATGCAGCGGAGATTTCTGTCGCGGTTTGTCCATGTAAAGATCGAGCGCTCCGACACCGCATTTACCCGGGGAATCGGAGAGGGCACGGTGATGACCTGTCCGATAGCTCACTTCGAAGGGAATTACTTCGCCCCGAACGATACCGTTCGCCAGCTCGAGGACGATGGTCGGGTAGTCTTTCGCTACTGTGACCCGGCCGGGGGCGTGCACCCCGAGTCGCTCGAGTGGAATCCGAACGGAGCGATAAACGCAATCGCGGGAATCACGAACGAGCGGCGAAACGTGGTCGGCTTGATGCCCCATCCGGAGCGGGCGGTTGAGTCGCTCATCGGAGGGGTTGGCGGCGAGTCGGGGCGGGCGATCTTCGCCGGGTCGGTCGCTGCATGAACCACGAGAACTTAAGTCATTGATTCAACTCGCTCTGCTCGTACCTCCGGGTCGCTCGAGCTCAGCCCCAGGGGCAGCGGCGGGTGGCGTTTTAAACCCCTGAGGTGTTTGCCTTTTTTATCTTCGCGTGGTACGAAACTAGGGCATTAAATTCACACCCGAGAGGTGCATGTCTTGGTGAAACGTGTGGCGCTGACGCTCCGCCCGTTTTCGATTCAAACGCTCTCGGGGAGGTAAAACTAAGACGGAGAAAAAAATGGAACGTACTTCAACCTCGTCGGAGGTTACGGGATCGCACACTGCGGTGCCGGTCACGATAAAGAGCATGCTCGACGCTGGGGCCCACTTCGGACACCAGACCCATCGTTGGAACCCCCGGATGCTCCCGTTTATCTACGGGGAGCGTAACGGCATTCACATTATCAACCTTGATCTCACCCAGAAGCTTTGGGATCGCGCCCGCAAATACGTCGTCGATACTTTGAGCCGTGGTGGCTCGATATTGTTCGTCGGGACCAAACTCCAGGCGCGTGAGATCGTGTCGGGTGAGGCGGAGCGCTGCGGCGCTTTTCACGTTACCTCGAGGTGGCTCGGCGGAACGCTCAGTAACTTTCAAACGATTAAGAATTCGATCGATCGGATGCGAAAGATCGAGGATCTCCTCAAGGAATCGGAGCAGGAAGGCACGAAGGTTCGGCTCGTTAAGAAGGAGAAGCTCACCATGGCTCGCGAGCTCGAGAAGCTCGAGGCGAACTTGGGGGGAATTCGTTCGATGAAGAAGCTTCCTGATGTGATCTTTGTGGTCGACGTCGTCAAGGAGCACATCGCGGTTGCCGAGGCGCGCCGCCTGCACATTCCGGTCATTGCGCTCGTCGATACGAACGCCGACCCCGGTCTCGTCGAGTTCCCGATTCCGGCGAATGACGATGCCACCCGTACGATCCAGCTGTTCGTCGCTGAGATGGCGAATGCGGTAGCTGAAGGGCGGGCGCAGTACGATGCTCGTCGTCCGAAGGAAGATCGGGGCGAGGAGAAGAACGGCGGGCACGCCAAGGCCCATAAGAACGGCGCAGCTGAGCCGGCTGAGTTGGCGTCGAACGGCGTCGCGGTTCAGTAGCCATCGGTGAGCTCTCGAGGGCTCGCTGCGTAGACACCGGACCGGCGGGACGCATCGCGAGATGTGGTCCCGCCGTGTAGTGTGGGCAGCGTGGCCCCCGGAAACACCCCAAGGACTCAATTTAGTTTCAAACCAGGAGATTGTGTATGAGTGAGATATCAGCGGAATTGGTGAAGCAGCTCCGTTCGCAGACAGGCGCGGGAATGATGGACTGCAAAGCGGCGCTCAAGGAAGCGAACGGCTCGATCGAGGCTGCGGTCGAGGTCCTTCGTAAGAAGGGGCTCAAGGATATCGGCAAGCGCGCTGGAAAAGTAGCGGCTGAAGGATGCATCGGCGTGTACGTTCACCCGGGCGATCAGGTCGTGGCGGTGGTTGAGCTTAATAGCGAGACCGACTTTGTTGCGCGCGGCGATGAGTTTCGCGCAACGGCGCGCGATATCGCCATGCACATCGCGGCGATGAAGCCCCTGTATCTCTCCGCAGAAGAGGTGCCGAACGCCGTGATCGAAAAGGAGAAGGAGATTCTCATGGAGCAGCTGAACGAAGCTCAACGGGCGAAGGCCGATAAGATCCTCCCGGGCAAGCTCCAGAAGTTTTACGAAGATAACTGCCTGTTGAATCAGATCTTCGTCAAAGATGAGTCGGCATCCAAGACGATTAAAGATCTTATCGAAGCGCTCAGCATCAAATGTGGCGAGAAGGTGCAGGTGCGGCGGTTCTCCCGTTTCGAGGTGGGCGAGGGAATAGCTCGATCGGAGACAAATTTCGCGGCGGAAGTGGCGGCGATGACCGGCAACTAACCCACCCCAAAAAAAGGCGCGGAGCGGTCCGCGCCTTTTTTTTACTCGTTCGTTTGCAGCTCAATCGCTTGGTATTTAAAGGTAGTCACGGAAGGTCACGATGAAAGGTGGTTTGAAGTATCGCAGGATTCTGTTGAAGCTCAGCGGCGAAATCCTCGCTGGGGACAAAGGGTACGGAATCGATGCCGAGACGGTTTCCGCTCTGGTGCGCGAGATTCATGAGATTCATCAACTCGGCGCTGAGCTCGGAATCGTCATCGGTGGGGGTAATATCTTTCGGGGCGTTCAAGCCGGGGCTCAGGGGCTCGACCGCGCCTCGGGGGACTACATGGGGATGATGGCGACCGCTATCAACGCGCTTGCGCTGCAGGATCTTCTCGAGCAGCGGGGGGTCGAGACCCGTGTGATGTCAGCGATCGAGATGCGGCAGGTTGCCGAGCCGTACATTCGGCGGCGGGCGACCCGCCACCTTGAGAAGAGTCGGGTAGTGATTTTCGCCTGCGGCACTGGGAACCCCTATTTTACGACCGACACCGCGGCGAGCCTTCGAGCGATGGAGATCGGCGCCGACGTTCTTCTGAAGGGGACCAAAGTGGATGCAGTGTACGATAGTGATCCGGTGAAAAATAAAGCGGCGAAGCCGTTTGGAACTATCTCCTTCATGGATGTGCTTCAGAAGGGCCTCAAGGTTATGGACTCCGCGGCGATCTCGCTCTGCATGGATAACAATCTCCCGATAGTAGTGTTTAATATCGGGATCGAGGGAAATCTTAAAAAGGTGGTGAGCGGGGAGTCGTTGGGGACCCTCGTTACCGCTAACGGCGCAGCGGTTTTATCAGCGAATTAGTAGGAATCGAGGCAGGGAGGACTTATGAGCGGAAAGTACAACGATCTGGAAGGTAAATGTAAAAAGACAGCTGAGCATTTTAAGACCGACCTCGGCAGGCTCCGGGGTGGGCGCGCGACGACCTCGCTGCTTGAGGGGATCACGGTCGATTACTATGGCTCCCGGGTGCCACTGATTCAACTCGGAATGCTCGCGGCGCCCGAACCGCGGCTTCTTACTATTCAGGTTTACGATCGAGGAGCGGTTGAATCGGTCGAGAAAGCGATTCAGCAGTCAGAGCTTGGGCTGAATCCATCGCGGGACGGCTCGCTTATTCGTATCGCTATCCCGGCCCTCACAGAGGAGCGCCGGAAGGATCTCATCAAGAAGCTCAGCAAGATGGCGGAGGAAGCGAAGGTAACGATCCGCAATCACCGCCGCGATTCGATGGATCTTCTGAAAAAGCAGGAGAAAGACAAAACGATATCGGCGGATGATCTTCGGCGCGGCAGCGACGAGATCCAGAAGATCACCGATAAAGCCACCGCGGAGATCGACATCCTCCTTCAGGGCAAGGAGAAGGAGATGATGGAGCTGTAAGTGGGGCTCAGCCCCGGTGAGGTCTCTGAGAGGATGAGATGTCGGAGATAAAACGGATACCGACCCATCTTGCGGTTATCATGGATGGCAACGGACGGTGGGCCAAGCGGCGCCTCCTGCCGCGTGTCGAGGGGCACCGAGCCGGAGCTAAGTCGGTTCGGATGGTGGTAGAGGAGGCTCGGCGTTTGGGGGTGCGTTACCTCACCCTGTTTGCATTTTCGAGTGAGAACTGGAGCCGACCGGAGGCGGAGGTTTCGGCTCTTATGAAGCTCTTTGCTCACTATCTCGAATCTGAGCTCGAGCTCCTTCTTCAAAACGGGATCCGGCTTCGGGCAATGGGCGAGTTAGGCAGGCTCCCCGGGGTAGTGCAGGAGATTCTTGCGCGGAATCAAGAGCGAACCGCCGCGATGTCCGAGATGGATCTAATCCTAGCCGTATCGTACGGCGGAAGAGATGAATTAGTTCGGGCTGCGCAGCGTATCGCCGAGCGGGTGCAGAACGCGGAGGTCTCCCCGTGCGAGATCGACGCTACAATGCTCTCGCAGAACCTCTACCTCCCCGATGTCCCCGATCCCGATCTGCTTATTCGGACGAGCGATGAGTGCCGGATTAGCAATTTTCTTCTTTGGCAGCTTGCGTACTCCGAGATCGTCGTTACCCCGGTTTTGTGGCCCGATTTTTCACGGGATGAACTGATGCGGTGTCTCGCTGAGTACGCCGGACGTGAGCGTCGGTTCGGGCTTACTGAGGAGCAGATTCGAGGGGGCGATGAGCGTTGAGTCTCCCTCTCTCTCCGCGCGCTTTTCTCAGCTCGGTCCGAGAATTCGGACGGCGGCCATCCTCATCCTTAGTTTCCTCGTGCTCGATATTCTTATCGCTTTTACCTGCGTCGGCACGTGGCTCGGCTTCGGGCTCGGTGTCGGGGTGGTGGCGATAGCGGCGTTCGAGATCGCTCGTTTCAGCCGCACGTACGAAGTGATCGTCCGAATACTGTACGCCGGGGCGGTCTTATCACCGGTCGTTGTTCTGGCGCTGTACCTCGCGTCTCAGCATCAGTGCGAAACCCGATTGCCCGCCGCGGCGTCGCTGCTGGTAGCGGTAAAGGGGGGATGTCTTGGCTTTCTTCTCTCGATGAGCGTTGCGTTTTCCCGAGGGCATCGAGACCTCGATTCGGTGAGTATGCTTATGCGGGAGATCGCGGTGGCGATCTTTTTGGTGGGCTTCGGCGGCTCAGCGCTCATCGCGTTGCCGTTAGCACCGGGGGGTGCATGGATCCTCCTGTGGCTCGTGGCGGTGGTGAGCGTTAACGACTCCGCTGCCTACTTCATTGGTTCGCGGGTGGGAGGCCCAAAGCTCTGCCCAGCGGTCTCGCCGAACAAAACGGTCTCAGGGAGCGTCGGGGGCCTGCTCTGCGGGAGCGTCGCAGGGGTTATTCTCGCCGCGCTTTCGGGAGCTGAGACGAACGGGGAGGCCCTCCGCCTCGCGGTCGTGGTGGTCGTAGCTGCCCAAATCGGGGATCTGATGAAGTCGTATTTAAAGAGACTTCATGGGGTAAAGGATAGCGGCTCAATCCTTCCCGGTCACGGGGGGATACTCGATCGGATCGATGGTGTTCTAGCCGGCGCGATCGTCGTTTATCTATGGGCGGTCGGGTCATGGTAGTATGTGACGGTCCTCTGGTCCCAGATTATCGCCGCCCCGGAGGATCGTGCGAGTCCCCACGCCGGGTCGCTGTGTTCGGGGCGACCGGGTCAATCGGTCGATCGGCGTTGGATGTCGTGCGTGGAGCTCCGGACTTATTCGAAGTGGCGGCGCTCGGTGCCGGTCGGAACGAGGCGGCGCTTCAGCCCCTCATCGAAGAGTTTCGCCCCCGTTGGGCGGTCCTGGAGGCACCATGGACCGGTGCGTGCTCCCATCATGGAGAAACGGAGTATCTGGTTGGACCGGAGGCGCTGTGTGAGGTCGCCCAGCACGGGGAGGTGGATGTTGTTCTCGCAGCCGTGGTTGGTATGGCGGGGCTCCCCTCGGTTCTCGCCGCGCTTGGAGCCGGGAAGACGGTGGCGCTCGCGAACAAAGAGAGTCTCGTCATGGCGGGAGAGCTCGTTCGACAGCTTTGCCGAGATCGCGGCGGTTCGATCGTTCCGGTCGATAGTGAGCACTCAGCGATCTTTCAGTCACTTCAAGGCTCGGAAGCCCACGAGGTCGAGGGGCTTATCCTTACCGCATCGGGAGGACCGTTCCTTAATACCCCGCTCGATGCGCTTCGCGCGATTACCCCCGCCCAAGCGCTTAAACACCCTCGGTGGTCGATGGGGGCGAAGATATCGGTCGACTCAGCGACGATGGTCAATAAGGCGCTTGAGGTGATCGAGGCAGCGTGGCTCTTTGGATTGCCCCCCGAGCGGATCTCGGTCGTTGTTCACCCCCAGAGTATCGTTCATTCCCTCGTCGAGTTTATAGACGGCTCCCAGGTCGCCCAGCTCTCTCACCCCGACATGAGGGGGCCGATAGCGTACGCCCTTCGTTACCCCGGTCCCCGAGTGCGTGGGGTTATGCAGCGGCTTAACCTTAG
>JBJOHD010000130.1:0-24700 GCA_046047875.1 Pseudomonadota bacterium
ACGCGACCCGGTCGTTCTCGGCATCACCGAAATAGGCAAAGTTAAAGGTGTCCTCGCGCCGTCCCAGCAAAGCAGCGTACGCCCTCGACATCGCTTCGAGTGCGATCCGCTTATCGGTGCCCGCCGAAAAATCGACCGTTATTGCGCCACCGGGATCGGCGGGATGAGGGTGAGTTACGATCGCATATACCCCCACCGCCTTCGCCTGCTCAACGAGCCGCTCCGTAAGCCTCTCGATCTCTCCACCACCAAGGATCTTGACGTATCCGCTCCCAAATCGCTCAACGCTCCGGAGGGTATCATCGAAATTATCGTGGCGATTTAGGCGCTGCAGGTGTTGAAGGTCTCCCCGGAAAGTACCGTGAGTTACACTGCTCGCCCACCGATCATCTGCCAGCCCTGCTTCTTGCATCACCGGCACGATAACCTTATCTCGCAGATCATCCTCGGTTACCCGCGCAAGCTTTATGACGGTATACCGCTCGGTCTGCGCCTCGCGCTTCGAAAGCACCCGAAAGCCGGCGCTCTGTAAACTCTCCTCTCCCGAGGCCGAAAGCTTCGGACAAAATATCACGGCGCCGTGTTCAGAGGCGGAAAAGCCGCTTCTTTGCCCCCCATCCGGAAATGCATCCTCGAGGATCCGCCGCACCTCCCCGAAGCTGCGGGCCGAAATGACTCCTCCAGCGACGCTCGGCGCTCCGAATATAGCTTGAATCGCCGGCGAGCTTCGATCCCGCACGTAACGGAAAACATCGCTATCGTTGGCACACTTCGGCACCAAGGTCCCGTCGAAATCGCTCCCGATAACCCGGAGGGTATCCGCAAGCCGGGCTTTGCCGAGCCAACTCTCGAATTCAGAGGCCGCGCCCCGGCTGATGAACGAAGGCTGACTCATCGAGGGGAGCTCCTTACTCAATCCCAAATCGGTTGAGGACGTTCGACTTCAACTGCCCCACCGAACGCTCCCAACTGTAATACTGACCCGCCCGGGCGCACGCGGCGCTGCACCGCTCCCGCTCGTAGGGATCTTGTACAAGCTTGACGAGCTCATCCGCCAAAGCCCCTACCTCAACGTGCATCGGCAAACGAAACGGAGCGTAGAGCTCACCGTATATTTCGTTGTGCCGAATCACCGAGGGCAAACCACAGGCGAGCGCCTCTTGGAGCGAGAGCCCCCACGTCTCAAAACGAGCGGTATCGATACGGATATCGAGTTTGCTATTCATCTCCGCCGCATCGACGCTTCCGGGGAATATTACTCGATTGCGAATCTCGTGGTGGTTATTCTCTAAAGTCTTTCGTACGACATCGTAATATCCAGCTGGATACCCCCGCTCATCGGTCGCATATGGGCCGGCGAGAACAAGATAAAGATTATCGGGGTTTCCAAGACGATTATACGCTTGATGAAAAACCTCGATCGCCGCGATCGGATTCTTTTGAGGATGAATCCGTCCGACCGACCCTACCAGGACCGCATCATCGGGGAGGTTATGGCTCGCTAGAAACGAAGCACGGTGCTCCAGCCGCAGCGCCGCCCGCCGCTCGGGATTGAAGATATTGAGGTCGATACCGAGCGGATTGGCGACACATTTAGCGAGGATCTCGGCCTCCCGAAGCGGAGAACCGGAATCGCGCAGAATCAATTGATTAACGAAGTGGCCCGATTCAGAGGTGAGGAGTTTTCCAAGCGCCTCCCGCGCCATCCCCTCGGTCGGGAGGGTGCTGTACAATCGGGCGATCAACTTCCGCTCCGTCTCGGTGTTGGTCACAATAACATCCGCCGAACGCAGCATCTCGTACTCCGCGAGGAGCCGAATAGTTTTCAGTCCCCGCTCCTCGAAATGTTGGGCAGAAAGGATCTCCCAAGCGTGCCCCAGGTAAATATGGGGATTCCCGCGCGAACGTTGGACCTCACGTCCCGCCGCACCGGAGATCGGCATGTGGGAGTATATCGGGTCGTCTTTACGGGTAACGTCCTCCAACACCTGGGCAAGGTGGTGAAGATTCGGACGCTCGAACCATTCATCGTGGTTTGAAAATGATTGCCCCCGAAAAGCGAAACCCACCGCGGGAATCTTCAGGGTGTCGAAAAAATCTTGGCCGGCTCTCGTCGGCGCCACCATGACCGCTTGTTTGCCCAGCGCAAGACACTGCTGAGCATGTACCGTAGCCGAACCACCGATCGCATTGTTTGTTCCGAGGGCGGGGAAAGAATCTTGAAAATTGTGGGTCGACGCGACGACCGGTTCCTCTCTTTTCTCGGGTGGAATGTACGAGGGGGAGGTTAACAACTGCGGTCGAGTATTTTGCATCTCTCTTCGAGACCTCGCTCAAAAACTACCTTACGAGGGCCCGCATCGACCCAACGCTCGATCAGAAACAGTTACATTTTGATAGTAGCAACCGTTAGGATCCTAATCAATCCCTAACCACCCCCGTGGCCGACCTATCTACCAAAAACACCTCAAGATTTTTGCGCAGAGAGGCGCTGAAAGCACCATCGGAAAGGAGCGGAAGCACCGGTGGCTCAAACCCTGCACCCCCACGACAGGACCGTCTAGCCACGGATCTCCCCGACCCGACTTCATGGAACGAAAAGCTAGCGCGCCACACTCTCGCTCGCTTCGGCTGCGATCGTCTCGGTGAGAGGAGGACGCAGGAGCCGCGCACGGGCCTCCTCGGCGGCCGCGGCGAGCACCGGATGGGTCTCGGCGAGACGGGAGATCTGATTGAGGTGATCGGCGGTCTGACTCACCAAACGAGCCACATCCCCCTCGGCGATCCCGTTTAATCGAAGGAGTCCCGCGAACGATGGCCAATCGGCCGCCTCCATCCAGGTAAGCACCGTAAGCGCAGCGTCGGGAAGCACCTTCGCCTCGGAGCTGCTTCCGGGCCCCTTGTAGTTCTCCCGCACCCGCACAAGAATCCGCTCGAGGTGCTGGAAGTATTCACGCTTGAGGGGATTCGCTTTCAGCGAAAAGTACGGACGATGGGGATCGCCCGCGATAGAAGCGACGAGCCCCGCAAGCTCCTCAACCGTTAGATCGTTAAAAAGTCCGTCGTTGATCGCCTCAGAGAGCTCTAAGACCAGACTCGTGCACAGATTCGCCGCCCACAGGCCCTTCTCGGTAAGCGTCCCCTTCTCGACATAGCCGAGCTTCTCAAGCCCCTCGAGCGATGCATTAAGGAGCACCTCCTGCCGCTGCTCCAGGACATCAGCGTCCTTGATCCTCCGCCGCACCCGCTTCAACACTTTCTTTTTCCGCTCCCCCTCGAGCGAGGGATCGCCTTCAGCCTGAAACTCCTCTCCCACCGCCTCCTCCCGAATCGCATGGGCCGATTTCCGATCGAGGTACGATGCGAGGCTCTTCATCACGAGGAATCGCAGATCATCGACGGTGCGATACTTTAGCAGATTCAACATCGTGGCCGGTGCGGCATAATACGACGAACGGAGCGGCTCAGGGGGCCGCTGCGATACCTGATGAAACACCCGGGCATCGGAGAAGCGGCTCGGCGCGATGACGCAGATCCCCACCGCATCCTTCCCCCGCCGCCCCGCACGACCCGCCATCTGTTGGAACTCCGACGAGGTCAACACATCGAATCCCTCGGAGCCCCGCTTGCTGTGAGCGGTAACGACCACCGTTCGCGCCGGAAAATCAACCCCGGCAGCGACCGTGCCAGTGGCGATCATCATCCGCAGAAGCCCCCGGCTCATGAGCTCCTCGAGAAGGAGCCGCCACACGAGGAGCTGCCCCGCATGATGCGCGCCGACCCCGGTCGTGATAAGCGGCTCGTAGTGCGGGTGGGTTTCGATTACCACCGGCTCAATCCGATACTTCTCGATCACCCGCTGGGTCTCGTGCCGCAGCACCCCCTGCATCTCCGGGGAGAGAATCGCACGGCGCGAGCGCCCCACTTTTTGAACGTCGGAGTCGCACTGCTTCCGCGCGGTCCGAAAGAGGATCGCGGGCAAGAGGTCATCCCGTTCGAGCTCCGAGAGGATATGGGTAACCGGAAACTCACCGAGCATCTATCAACGCCCCCGTCCGCCGCCGCGGCCGCCCCGGCCCCGCCGCTGAAAATGTCGCCCCTCACCTCCACCTCGGGCGAATCGCCCTCCGCGGAGACGCATACCCGAGTCATCGAGCGCCACCGAGCCGTAAAACTTTCGCACTTCGGAGAACACCCCGCCTTGACCATCTTCGAGGGGAATCACCCCAAGTTCGGGGTGAAGAAAAGCGAAGCGAAGCTCGACTGGGCGCTCCTTCTTAAGTACGATCCGGCACTCTTTTCCCCGCACATCCTCAAGCCACCCCGCGATCTCGCGGGCGTTCGAAATCGACGCGGAGAGCATCAGGAGGGTCGTCGACGACGGAGTGAGGATGATACTCTCCTCCCACACCGCGCCCCGCTGAGGATCGGCGATAAAGTGCACTTCGTCGAGAATCACGAGGGAGAACCGTTCGTACGTTCGGTACAACTCGTTACGGTAGATCTCGGTCGTCGCAACAACGACGTCTGCATCGCCGTCGATCTTCCTATCCCCGGTGAGAAGCCCAACTTTGTGCTGCGGTTCGAAGCGATTCTTAAGTTCGGTGAACTTCGTATTGCTCAGCGCCTTTAGCGGGGTCGTATAGATCGCTCGAAGCTTCAGATCGAGAGTGGCCCGTATCGCCTCCATCGCGATGTACGTTTTCCCCGCTCCGGTCGGTGCAACGACGAGGGTGTCGTGACCATCGACCACCGAGGAGATCGCCTCCTGCTGAAACGGATCGACGACGAAAGCCCCCTGCGGCGGGGTTCCGATACCTTGAAAGAGGCGGCGACGAGCCGCATCGAGATAACCTTTCTGACTCATATCTTCTTACAATTAGCCTGCGCTCCCGAGCTCACACTCGCTCCACCGTCGCAGCCTCTACGGCAGGAGCTCCCCCCTCACGGCTCATGTCGTAGCGGCACGCTACGAAATGCCGAACATCATCGGGCGCCTTCTCAACGAGCTCGCTCACCGAGCCGTGAAACGTGATCCGTCCGTCGAACAAAGCGAAAACGTCCCGCACCACCGGGAGGAGGCGGCGCAGATCTTGGCTCACCATCAGCATCGTCGGCTTGTACTGGTCGTGGAGCTTCACGATGAGCTCCATGATTATCCGGCTCGCTATCGGGTCGAGCCCCGAGGTCGGATCATCAAGGAGCACAAGTTTCGGCCGGGCAACGAGCGCTCGGGCAAGCGATACCCGCCGCCGCATCCCCCCACTCAGCTGTCCCGGCATCTTTGCCGCCGCTTTTGATAATCCCACAGCGGCAAGTATCTCATCGACCCGAGCGTGTACATCACGCTGCTCCGCTTTCGAAAGGATAAAGGTTGGAACAACCCCGTTCACGAGGGGAAAGGCCACGTTGTCGAACACGTTAATCGAGTCGAACAACGCCCCCTCTTGAAACATTAAACTGATATCACGAGCGTTGCCGGTATCGACACCGTCTCGCCTGATCTCCCCCGAGTCGGGCCGCGCCACACCGCTTAATATCTTCAGCAGTACGCTTTTTCCCCCGCCGCTCGGACCGATGAGGCCGGCGAGAGCACCGCGAGCGAGCGTTAACGAAACGTCCTTCAGGACTACCTTGTCCCCGAAGGACCGCGTCACATGGCTAAGGGTAATCATTTATGTTTCCGTTTGACCGGAGCGCGGGGCGCTCCCCTTTTTAGCCACAGCGCCCACTATGGTCACGCCGCCGCTCCCCCCCCGCATCGCGAGCTCAAGGGCTCTCCCCGGAACAACCCCGGAACGCTCGAAATCCGCCCTTAAGCGCCCAATCAAGTCTAATTGCTCCTCAAGAGTGCGGGCCCGGCAGATATCCTTCCGCCATTCTTGCCCACGACACATCTGCGACACAAGCTGCTTAATCTTGCCGACGCACGCTTTCGGGGGGAACTCCTCTCGCAACAGAGCGATATAGAGCTCCACAACATCGAGCATCAAGGCGGGGTTACCCTTAAGCCCGACATCCTCGCCGGTGTGGATCTCCCGGAAGACGAATGGGTTCTCGATCGCCGCCCGTCCGATGAAGAGCCCGGTGATACCCCCCTTCGCGCGTTCAAGCGCGCTCGTTCGGTCAACGACGTCTCCGCTCCCCATAACCGGGAGCTTCACCGCATCGGCCACCCCGGCGACGAAGTCCCAATCGGCGAGCCCCCGGTAGAGCTGCGCTCGGGTGCGGCCGTGCACTGCGATCGCCTGAATACCCTCCCCCTCCGCCATTCGAGCTATCTCGACCGCGTTCTTCGACTGTTCATCCCAGCCCGAACGCATCTTCATGGTCAACGGGATGCGTACCGACCGTCGTACCGCTTTAAAGATCTCCTTGAGGTGCTCCGGTTGACGCATCAACTCACACCCGCCGCCCTTTCGGACGACCTTCGGTGCGGGACATCCGCAGTTTATATCGACGATATCGGCACCGATGTCCTCGACCATCTTCGCTGCGGTCGCCATACGCTCGATATCATAGCCGAATATCTGTATCGCAAACGGACGCTCTTCGGGCATGAATCGGAGCATACCGAGAGTTCGCTTTGATTGGCGGGTCATCCCCTCCACCGAAACGAACTCACTCACCAGGAGTCCCACGGCCTCGCCGTTAAGCTTTTTTATCAGTCGGCGAAAGGCGCACGTTGTCACCCCGCTCATCGGGGAAAGCACAAGACCAGGCTCGATACGAACACCACCGACCGAGTAACCGAGGGTCATGCCCCACGCCCCCCCTTACCGAGACACTCACGCACCTTGCGGGAAAGCTCATCGATGGTAAACGGCTTTTGTAGAAAATCGCGCCCACCGTTATCGAGAATGTTGTGAACCGATCGCTCCGAGGAGTAGCCGCTGATAACAAGCACCCCCAGGTTCGGATCGAGCGCTTTCAGTTTAAAAAAAGTCTCCTCCCCGGAGAGCTCCGGCATCAACATATCAAGGAGCACGAGATCAAATGCATCCGGCTCAGAATATTTTTCAAGCGCCTCAAGCCCAGAGGAGGCAACCTCTACCGAGTATCCGAGATGCTGCAGACTAAGACTCAAAACGTTCCGCACCGGATACTCATCGTCAACGATTAAGATGCGCTCGTGCCCCCGCTCAAGCACCCCCGACGGCGCTCGGGTCGGGGTCGTCTCGGCTCGCTCCTCCTCCAGGAGGGGGAGGTAGACCGCAAAGGTCGTTCCCCGCCCGACCTCGGAGTCAACGACGATAGCTCCACCGAATTCCCGCACGATAGCCGCAACGGTGGAAAGTCCCAGACCGGTGCCCCGATCTTTCTTCGTCGAGAAATACGGCTCGAAGATCCGCTCGACAACCTCCGGGGGCATCCCTGAGCCGTTGTCGGTCACGCTTAAAACAGCGAAACGGCGGGCTGTCAACTCACATCCATGGAACGCCCGGGCAAGCTCTCCCGGGTCGGAGCTCTCTCCCACGGCGATGAGGATCTTGCCATCCGATACGATCGCATCACGGGCATTGATCGCGAGGTTAATGATCACCTGGGCCATCTTCCCTTCAATCCCCAGGACCGCCACAGCATCCCGCGGAACCGCGAATTCGAGGTTATACTCAGGGGAGATCGCTCCACGAAGGAGACCACACGTCTTGGTGACTAATCCGGCGAGATCGAGACGGGCCGGTCGCTGACTCGTATCGAGCTTCGAAAAACTCAAGATCTGCTGAGTAATCGAACTCGCTTTCTTAGCCCCCTCTTCGACCGCACCGAGCGATTCGACGTGTGGACCGGTCGCCGGCAAGATAGTCTTTAAGTATGTGGTGTGCCCGAGGATACCGGCGAGGATGTTGTTAAAGTCATGCGCGACCCCCCCGGAGAGAAGCCCCAACGTCTCCAGCCGTTGAGAATGGAAGGTCTTTGCATCGTCGTCCTTCGAAGAACTAGCGATCACCCGAACAAGGAAGTTTCCCGAGCCGATCTCGGTCTGCGAGAGCTTTACCGCAAAACGCTCACCGCTCGACGCGACGAATTCAGAGGTCAACTCGGTGAGCCGAAGCTCCTTTGACGCGAAGCTCGGCCAGAAATCACCGCGCTGAATCGGCGCAGCGTCGGTCTTTCCGATGAGTGCTCGCAGGGCGGCGTTCGCAAATACGCACCCACCCGCGCCATCGATCACCGCGACCGGCTCGGGAAGGGCGTTCAGCGCCGACTCGTAAACCTGAGTACCCACCATACCTACCTAACGGGAAGAGAGTTCTGCTGGATCAACCACCGTAATGCACCCGCTATGGAGGCCCGGCGGCGGAGAGAAAAAATTAAATCTCCTCGATAGTTATAGCCTTTTATGAGCTTTCACTCCAGGGGTCCTCTTCGCCTCTGAACGTGGGGGATCGGAGCTTGGCTCCCCGAAGATTCCAGGACGCATGATTCAGTAATAGCCCGGTATCAGAGGTTTTTTTCCTAGACATTCGGCACCCTGCGCGCCTAGACTCGGCCACGCTCAGTTCAGTTCGACGCAGGGAGTGGCCGGCCCCCTCCCCGCCCATCGGTGGTGCGAAAATTGGATCCATCGCTCAGTGCGGTGAATCTGAAGTGATGGAGCTCGGTGCGCTTCAGGGCGCTCCGACTTAGGTTGCACAGCCGGTTTTAGCCGAGCTGAAATTAATTCCGTCTGACCGAGTACACCGCTTTCGTACCTACGCGGGTGCACGGGGGGGGAACGATTAAGGAGTAGATGTATGTCTGATACGTTTAAGGGCACGGTGAAGTGGTTCAATGATGCCAAAGGTTTTGGTTTCATCGAGCACACAAGTGGTAAGGATGTCTTCGTCCACTATTCGGTTATCGAGGCTGAAGGCTTCAAGACCTTGAAGGACGGCGAAGAGGTAGAGTACGAGATCAAAGAGGGCCCGAAAGGTCTTCACGCGATGCGGGTGCAGCGTTCGAACAAACAAGCCCCGGGAAGCGCGCTCTCGACCCAACCGATCTCCTATGAGCCGAACCCGCCCTCGGCTGAGCTCGACGAGGAGAGCGAGCTCGACGGGGACGAAGCCTAACGAACCTCAGTCCTCGGAGGCGACGGACCGATGACCCGCTCGTTACGGGTCGCAGGGCTCGTCTCCCCAGTGTTCAGCACCCCCGGCACGAGAGCTGCATAAGCGAGTCGTGCGGGGGGTGTTCGTTTCTTGTGTCTGACGATCTTAGCTCTGACGACCCGAGCATCCTGTTCGATGCAGAGCCTCGGTAAAACTAGTCCTTCGACAAATAAGTTTTTTCACTCCCGCGGAGTGAAAAACCAACTCAGGACTAGTGGTGAGCATAAATTCTATTACCTTGCAGGTGAAAGAATTTAATGGTCGAACCACTAGCTCACCAGTGGTCTATTCTCCACGAGAGCATCTGGGGGAAGGATCGGCATCGCCCGTTTGAGGGCTTTTCTCTCAGCCGCTTTCACCGCGAGCTGCCCGCACGCTGCGCTGATATCCGCCCCCTTCGACCAGCGTACCGTTGTGTTAAGTCCCTTCGCGAGAAGGGCGCGGTGCCACGTGTGAACCTTCTCTGCGGACGGTGCCTTAAAGCCTAATCCCGCGTTCTCATTGTACGGGATAAGATTTATCTTCGAGGGTATTCCCCGGAGGAGCTTCGGCAATCGCTCGAGATCGGCGGGGGTATCGTTCACCCCAGCGAGCATAACGTACTCGATCGTGATTCGCCGGCGGGGTTTCAGTGGGAAAGCTCTGAGAGCTGCTAAAAGACGCTCGATCGGAAACGTCCGATTGACCGGCATAATCTCGTCCCGCACCTCATCGGTCGTTGCGTTGAGCGACACGGCGAGGTTGACATCGACCCCCGATGCGCCGAAACGCTCGATCGCGGGCACGAGCCCCACCGTCGACACGGTTATCTTTCTGGTCGAGAGGTTCAATCCATCGGGATCGGTCAAAATCCTCAGCGCGGTCGTGACCCCTTTGAAATTATGGAGGGGCTCCCCCATCCCCATGAACACGATATTTTGAAACATGTCGCCGAAGTTCGCGGCGTCTTTGATTACCGCCCGCACCTGACGAATGATCTCAGCGGTGGAGAGATGCCGGCGGAACCCCATCGTTCCGGTGCGGCAAAACGCACACGCCATACCGCAGCCGATCTGAGAGGAAACGCACAGCGTCATCCGCTGCGGCTGTTTGATCATCACCGACTCAACGTTATCACCGGGCGTGACCTCAAGCAGATACTTACGGGTTCCATCGGAGCTGATCTGGCGGTCGGCGACCGCCGCCTCGGTAAAAACGAACAAACGCTGCAGCTCCTCACGGAGCTCCCGCTTGACGTTCGTCATGAGTGCGATATCGGTGATCCCCTGCCGATATACCCACTGAAAAAGCTGCTTCGCTCGGTACGCTGGCTCGCCGTAGCGCTCCTTCAGGAGCGCAGCGAGATCTTCCTGCGAAAGGGAAAAGAAATCGATCTGCGGATCGGGCGCCGCGCCGGTCGACTCAGGGAGGATCGGTAACGACGCCGTCATCGTGCAAACCGCTTAGAGGTCGGGAAAGAAGAATCGCACCTCGATCGAAGCGTTCTCAAGGCTATCCGAGCCGTGCACCGCGTTCGCATTGATACTATCCGCGAAATCGGCGCGGATGGTCCCCTTATCCGCCTTCTTCGGATCGGTCGCGCCCATAAGCTTACGGTTGAGCGCTACAGCCCCCTCCCCTTCAAGCACTGAGACCACCACCGAGCCGCTCGTCATATATTCACAGAGCTCCCCGTAAAACGGACGCTCCTTGTGAACCTTATAAAACTCCCCGGCCTGCGCCATCGAAAGCTTCATCATCCGGCACGCCACGATCTTGAGACCGGAGTCTTCAAAGCGGGTGAGGATCTTCCCCACCACGTTTTTCGCGGTCGCATCGGGCTTAATAATCGAAAGGGTGCGCTCAATCGCCATGTCTCATCTCCAATAAAATCTACTCCCGCATCGGCGCCTCGAAGCGCGCGGGGCCCCTATGGTACGAGCTTTTCGATATTTAGGGAATTCCCCCCGGCATAGCCGAAAAGAGTCAATATTTTCATCGTATTAGCGCGTTAAGGAAGCTACCCAGCGATGGAACGGACCGCTTTCACCAGCGCGCTCACCCCCGCCTCGACGTTGGCATCGGAGGAGCTAATACTAACCCGAAAAGCGTGGTCGTCACCGAAAGCCTGCCCCGGCACCACCGCAACCCCTTCAGCCTCAAGGATAGCACCCGCTAGCGCACCGGAGCCCCCGAGCGTTTTCCCCCGCGGGGTCGCCATCAACTTGTCGCACCGCACGAAGAGATAAAACGCACCGTCCGGCTCCCCTGCGAGGGACAGGAGCGGTTCGGTCGATACGATCTCTTGGGCAAGCCTCATCCGCCGCCGAAAACTCGCCACCATCGGTGCGATAAAGTCGTGGCTTCCTTTCAGCGCTGCGAACGCCGCCGCTTGGGCGATCGTACACACGTTCGATGTCGTCTGACTTTGATGCCGCCCCATCGCATCGACGATCTCTTTCGGGCCCGCGGCGTACCCCACCCGCCAGCCGGTCATCGAGTAGCTCTTTGAAAACGCATTCACCGTCACGGTGCGCTCGAGGAGCTCCGGGCAAACCGCTCCGAAGGAATGGAAAGCGAAGGAATCGAAACACAACTTCTCGTACACCTCGTCGGAGATGATCCCGGCGGAGCTTGATGCCACAACATCGCCAAGCGCCCGCATCTCCGCCGCGGAGTAGCCGATCCCGGTCGGATTGCTCGGACTGTTGATCACGATCCACCGCGTCCTCGGTGAGAGATGCGCTTTGAGGAGCGCCGGTGTCAATTTGTAACGATCCTCCCTCCGAGTCGGGACGATAACCGCTTGCCCCCCCGCAAGTTCCACCATCGGGGGATAACTAACCCAATACGGTGCGGGGATGATGACCTCATCTCCCGGCTCAAGGGTCACCTGAAAAAGGGAGTAGAGCGCTTGCTTGCCCCCGTTCGTTACGATGACCTGTTCAGGGCGCGTCGGCAGAGCGTTCTCTCTTGAGAGTTTCTCCGCGATCGCCTCGCGAAGCTCCGGATTCCCCGAGACGTTCCCATACTTCGTCTTCCCCTGACGGAGCGCCTCAACTGCGGCGGCTTTGATATGCTCCGGGGTATCGATGTCGGGCTCCCCCGCACTGAGATCGAAGATCGTCCGACCCTGCGCTTTCAACGCTGCAGCTTTCGCCTTTACCGCCAACGTTTCTGAGGGCTGGAGTTTTCGCGCCCGAGCGTTCGTCAGATTCATGTCCCTCTATCCCTACTTCTTCGTCGAAAATTTCCCCTGGAGCGCAGCCGCGACCTGTTTCGGAACGAGCGCTTCTACCGAGCCCCCGAGCTGCGCTACCTGCTTTACCAAGCTCGAGCTGATGTAGGAGTTCTTCTCCCGCGCCATTAGAAAGAGGGTCTCAACATCTTCGCACAACGTTTTGTTCACGAGTGCCATCTGCGCCTCGTAATCGAAGTCGCTGATCGCCCGAAGCCCGCGCACAACAACTCCCCTCTCAAACCCTCGAGCGAAATCGACGAGCAGACCTGAAAAGCTCTGCGCGCTGACCTTGTCACCGCAATCGACGAACTCGGTACGGATGAGCTTCAGCCGCTCCTCTACCGTGAACAGGGTAGTCTTTGAGGGGTTTTCAAGCACCGCTACGACAACCTTGTCGAATATCTTAAGACACCGCCGCACCACATCGGTATGTCCGTTGGTCAACGGGTCGAATGAGCCGGGATATATCGCGATCGTCACACCGCTCCTTAACGTGTAAACGCACCGGTACAGTAGCATACGTGGGGCGAAAGGTCATGTCGTTTCAGGCGTACGGGACCTCACGTCAGCACCGCGGGTACGCGCTTGTTCGGAAGCAAGGGGGCGGTATACACTGGGCAGGTGGGGGCGACCTCCCCAACACCCGTTTTAGTACAGGGGTAAAATTTATGGATCTAGCGACGCTGGCAGCGAAACAAAAACGAGCGAAAGATTGGGCGGATTTTATCGCCGCAGGCGAGGTGCACGATACCGCTATCCGCCGCACCATGGAGGAGCGCCTCGCCGCGTTTCGGAGCGCGCTCAAAAAGGTGTGGGAGGCAGAGGTAGTATCGGCGGCCGACGAAGATGCGATCGAAGATCTCGAGCGTCAGTTAGTGCAGCTTAACGAAGAGGCGCGGGTACGGGTAGTCGGCAAGGCGCAGCCCCGCTGCGGCGCAGACTCGTGCGGGTGTAAGTAGAGGGTCATGGACCCGGCGGTCGCTGAACAATCAGCGCTCACCCAGCTCATTTCGGTCTTTATCGCGGGGATCGGTACCAGTCTTACTCCGTGCGTCTACCCCCTTATCCCGATTACCCTCGCGGTCTTCGGAGCGACGCCCGATGTCGGACGGGGTCGGGCTTTTCGACTATCGCTCACGTATGTTCTCGGGATAGCCGCAACATATACCGCGCTCGGAATATTTTCCGCGAAGACCGGCGCAATTTTCGGGGGCTTCCTTGGCAATCCCCTCGTGGCTGCCCCGCTCGCCCTCTTTCTTATCGTTCTCGCGCTCTATTCGCTCGATATCTTTCAGATTCGAAGCGTCTCAACGATCCAGTCGGTCGCGAGCTCGATCGGCGGGAAGGGATTTCGCGGGGCGTTCCTTATGGGAACGGTGAGCGGGCTCGTCGCTGCGCCCTGCGCCGGCCCGTGGCTCGTCGTGGTTCTCGGGATAGCCGCGGCGTCTGAAAACTCCACCTGGGGGGCGATCCTTCTTTTTACCTACGCGCTCGGTATGGGGCTTCTCTTTATCGCTCTCGGCACCTTCCCTGCGCTGCTCCGTAAGATCCCCCGCTCCGGCGATTGGCTCATCGGATTGAAGTTTATCATGGCGGCGGCGCTCCTCACCGTAGCTCTCGTCCTCGTGGGTCCGTTTCTCCCCCCGAAACTCCGGGGTGATTATCTCGCAGCGGCGCCCCTTGTGGCGCTCGCCAGTACCGTTCTCGCCGTAGTGCTCGCCTGGGGGGCTTTCCGGGTGAACGCCGCCCCGCTCAAGGTGTTCGCCGCACTGCTGCTCGCGTGGACGGTGAACGGAGCTGTGCTCCGCCCCCCCGAAAGTTCGCTCCAGTGGCAAAGCTCCATCGAAGCCGCTCTTGAGACCGCGCGATCGAAGCGCACGCTCGCCTTCGTCGATCTCTTCGCTGAATGGTGCGGCGCTTGTAAGGAGCTTGAGAAGATTACGTTCTCCGACCCAGCGGTTCAGAGGGAGCTCGCGAAGTTTGCGACCGCACGGATCGATTTCACCGTAGACTCGCCGGCAAACGGGGCCCTCGCCGAGCGCTACGGCGTGGTTGGCTTGCCGTGTCTTCTCTTTCTCGATGCAAACGGTGTGGAGATACCAGAGACCCGGATCACCGGATTCCTCCCGCCAGCCGAATTCCTCGCCCACCTTAATCGGGTCAGCTTAGGCAGAGAGAGAGAGAAGCACAGATACAGATAGAGAGAACTGGTCGAGCCCGCGGTCGATACATTTATTATTGGTCCTGGAGGAGCTCCTGGAGCAGCTCATCCCGTGTCTTCGTCCTCGATTCGCTCTTCGCCGCCGCGGCTTCCGCCTCAGCGGTAGTGCGCTCCACAACCGCCGCTGCCGCCTCAACCGGGGACGGCTGCGCCGGGGCGTTTTTCGTCGCCGCAAGCGCCTCATCGACCGCACTACCCGGCGCGGGCTTCGCCGGACTCTTCGCCGCGACCTTTGCATTCGACTTTTCGACAAAGCTCTTCGGAAGGCTTTCATCTCGAATCAGGAGCTCCTGCGGCACCTTCACAACGTCACCAAGCCGTAAACGCCGAGGATCGACATCGGGGTTATGATCGAGGAGCGCTTCCCAATTTCCCGCCTGTCCGGTGTACCATTTCGCGATAATCGACAACGTCTCACCGGGATACATGACGGTGTGGTACGAGTACTCGGTGGCGGGCTCGTGAAAACTTCGCCGCTTTACCGGCGCGCATGCGCCGGCAAACAAGACACTTGATAAAACGCTGCAAAACGCCGCGGCAACGAAGAGTCCCCGCCAAAAACCACCCCGACGTCCACATCGAGTCACGAGACCGTTTCGAGTCAAAAGAGAAGTTTCACCGAGCATCACCCGAGCTCCGCGTTCAAGCATTAGAGTAAACCACCGTCCACGTCGCCCGTAAGATTACCACACCGGGAGTACTCTCGCGAGTCCCCGTGCACGACCGTTCACTCGGGGAACGGAACTCCTGAGATCTCCGCGATCGCCCGCTTCACCTCGCGCCGCACCACCACGGAGTCCTCGACTCCCAAGCGGGCCGAGAGGGAGCTGAGCGCCCGCCGATCGCGGAGTCCCCCTAGACTACGCGCCACCTGAGCCCGCACGAGGGGGTCGTGGTCATCGAGCGCCAAGGCGAGGCGGGGCACGACCCGGCGATCGCTGAGCGCGAGGAGCACCTTCGCCGCCTCGACCCTCACGAGGTACGCATCGTTGCTCAGTGGGACCACCGCAGCATCGGCAAGCTGCGCGATGCGCCGCTCGCGTCCCAGTTTCAGCGCCTCTATCACCGAGGATTCAGCGCTGGTCCGCCCGACGATCACCCCGAGGAGTTGCTTATCGGTGAGTTCTTTCAGCGGCTTCCCTGCGGGTGCCGCCTCGATGCTCGGTTCGACCAAGGGACGAGCATCCTCCACAGCCTCCGGGGAGCTCGACTGAATCGGAGGAGGGCGACCGACGTTCGCAAGCCGCGCCTCGATCTCCTCCGGGGTCGGTCCGGTCTCAGCGGGCCCGGCACCGTTCATCAGCTCAAACACGACCGCCCCGGCGAGCACAACACAGACCCCGCCCACCGCTGCGGTCCAACGGCGGAACCTCCCCCCACTCACACCAGCAACGGGAAAGGTGATATTAAGCTCAGCGGATTCGTCCACCTTCGAACCGGAGAACCCGCCCGGCGCGGACTCAGACGTGACAGGAAATCCCCCCGCGCGCCCTTCGCTCCACCCTACTACCGTCGGTCCGCCGCTATCGCCGCTCATCCCCGACACTCTAAATCCCGGTGGGCGCTCACGCCGCCGATCCCCCCCCGCCTCGGTAGCGGTCGAGGTCTCGACGCGGAGTGCTCGAGCAAACGCCTCGATCATCTCAGTGGCGTTTGCGAACCGCCCCTCCCGCTCCCGAGCAAGCGCGCGGCGGAATTCAGCTTCGAGACTGAGCGGCAGATGGGGTGCCACCGCGGTCAGGGCTACCATCTTACCCGCCACGATATTACTGATCACCTCGGTGAAATTCTCCCCCCGAAACGGACGCTCCCCGGTCAGACATTCGAACGCCACGATGGCGAGGGCAAAGAGATCCGCTCGGTGATCGAGCTTTTCATTGAGAACCTGCTCCGGAGCCATATAGCTGGGGGTCCCCATCACCGGAGCGCTCGGATCGGGTTCCACCCCCGAGATCGAGTCTTGGATGCTCGCGATACCGAAGTCGAGGATAAAGACGTTCTCGCTGTTATCTACGAGGATATTCGCCGGCTTGATATCCCGATGGATAATCGATTTCTTGTGGGCGTAATCAAGCCCCGCGCCGACCTGCCGGAGATACTTAATCGCCTCTATGGGCGTAAGCCGTTTACGCTCGTCGATCAGCTCCTCGAAGGTCTTCCCCTCGACGTAGTCCATCACGATGAACGGGGTATCACCGTCCCGTCCGATCTCGAAGATAGTGATGATATTTTGATGCCGGAGGTTCCCTGCGGAGCGCGCCTCGTTACGAAACCGCTCAAGCGCCGCATCGGCGTCGTGGAGGTGGCTCGTCATCAACTTGCGTAAGGTCTTAACCGCAACGATTCGGCCGATCTCGGGGTCGCGCGCTTTATAGACAAGCCCCATCGCTCCCCGACCGAGCGGGCCCAAGACCTGATACTTTCCTATCGTGCGCTGCTGCGACTCAACCGCCATGCAAAACCGCCGAATGGGTCAACTACGTACGGAGAAGCTTCCCTTAAGATCAAGTCCTTAGCATAAACCGACCCGCCCAAAAGGGCGAGAGGATTCCGCTTCCCCTCCGCCAAACGCTTGCTGAAATGGGGCGAAACGACTACAAATCATCACCATGAAGGTAGTTCCCACCGAAATTAAACGGCTGCAATCGACCGGTATCGCGATCACCTGGAGCGACGGCTCGCACGGCGAGATCTCAAGCGATACCCTCCGTCGGCATTGCCCGTGCGCCTCGTGCCGGGAGATGCGGGGCGACACCTCACACTCCAAACCCCTCACCACCCCCGCAAAGCCAGCGAAACCCCGTGGCCTCGCCATAGTGGAAAGCTCCCTCGCCGAGGAGACGGCGCTCAAAGAGATCTGGGCGGTAGGTCAGTACGCCCTCGGGATGAGTTGGGGAGATGGGCACGCTACAGGGATCTACACCTTCGATCTCCTCAAAGATCTTAGCTCTCGTAGCCCCTCCTAAAACCGGAACTATCCGCAGCTACCTCGCCACGCCGATTTTCGAGGCACGGGAGTACCCCCCTCGCGCTGCCAAAAAAGCATAACAAGCCTAAGGGAACCGTTTCGGCATGCCACTGAACCGGCACTCCTCGCCGTGGACATTAAAGGTTTTTTCGTTCGAAGGTATGCGGTACGCAGTCGTGATCCTCTGTCTCGCCGGGGCGCTTCTCCCCCTCAATTCCGCAGCCGCCCAGGATGTAGGCTGGAGAGATCCGATACGACTCCAGACTGTTTTTGAATTGGCATTCGGAACTCCTACTCCTACTCCTACTCCTACTCCGAGCATCTCTGTTTTCGAGATTACATGTTGTAAGGAACCGGTCCCGTTCTCTTTTGAGGATGTTCTTAGCCGCCTAAAACTTCGCTGCCTTGACAAGTGGGGCTCGGATTACAACTCAGAAGCATGCGACTCTGACGTCGAAACGATCTGTTTCGGATGGGTTCACAGGCAAGATTCAGGCGCACCGTGGAGCAGTTTCGTAAAAGGCAACAGGGATAACTGCACCGTGACCTGGGAGATTTGGCACTCGCTTGATCCGGGCCTGGGCTTTTTTTCTTACAATGGGATCGGTTGCGTCATCACTTTTTGATGAGATTTTTTCGAACCGATCTAAGCCAAAAAAGGACTTCGCCCCCCAAAAGTAGGGCCGAGGAGCGTCACCATCTGTGTAGACACATCAGTATACGGCCCGCATCCGTAAGAAAGACGTTCACCCAAGCAGAATATTCTACCGCTTCTGCTGCCCACCCGGGGGTTGAGCGGGATTCTGAGCAGCACCTTCAGTAAGGCGGCGCACGATGCGGCCCTTCGTCAGATCGTACGGGGAGATCTCGACCACGACCTTGTCGCCGGGAAGGACGCGAATGTAGAAACGGCGCATCTTACCCGCAAGGTAAGCGATCAGTTCGTGGCCGTTGTCGCACACGACTTTAAAGGTGGTGTTCGGGAAGCACTCCCGAATTACCCCGTTCATCTCGATGCCGTCTTTACCCATAGCGCGTAAAACCTACTCCTTTAAGCCTGGTCTGTAAAGGGGCCCATCGCGCGGAACTTTTGGTACCGCGCCTCGAGGAGGTCCTTAACGTTCATTTTGGCGAGCGCCTCAAGGTTGCGGATCACCGCCGCCTTCAAGATCTCCGCCGCCTCTTTATGGTTCGTATGAGCTCCACCGAGGGGCTCAGGGATCACCTCATCGATAACCCCGAGCCGCTTCAGATCGCTCGCCGTTACCTGGAGCGCCTCAGCCGCGATCGCCGCTTGCTTTAACGGCGGCTCGTTCCGCTCGTGGTGCCATAAAATCGAAGCGCACCCTTCCGGGGTGATGACCGAGTAGCACGCATTCTCGAGCATTAAGATCTTGTCGCCGACACCGAGGGCTAACGCTCCCCCACTTCCCCCTTCGCCGATAATGATATTGATCACTGGAACGGTGACTTCAGCGAGCTCAGCGAGGTTTCTCGCGATCGCCTCAGCTTGTCCCCGCTCCTCAGCCTCCATCCCAGGAAAAGCACCTTGAGTGTCGATGAAAGCAACGATCGGCAGCCCGAACTTCTCCGCTAAACGGAAGAGCCGGAGCGCCTTACGATACCCCTCAGGTTGGGGCATACCGAAATTTCTCCTGAGCCGCTCGGCGGTCGTACGACCTCGTTGGTGCCCCACCACCATCACCGGAAGCTCCCCCAGCCGGGCGGTACCACCAACGATCGCAGGGTCGTCCCGAAACAGCCGATCTCCGTGGAGCTCCACAAAATCGGTCACCATGAAGTGCAGGAAGTCGAGGGTAAACGGACGGTCGAAATGGCGCGAGAGCTGCACCCGTTGGTACGGGGTGAGTTTCCCATAGATGTCTTCACGCATCTTCTGGACCTTTGACTCAAGCCGGGCGAACTCGTCGCGCTTCGACTGGTCACCGGTCGCGATCTGATCTTTCATCGCCTCAAGCTGCATCTCGATCTCGATAAGGGGTCGCTCAAAATCGAGGGGATGAGATAACGCCATACGAAAAAACTCTTTAAATTAACGAGCCACCGACTCTCTACGGCCCTCAGTCTTACCACGCAGCACCGGCAAAAGCCAATACCACGAAGCGATTCAGAGAGTTACCTCACCTTATGGCGCGAGCAGCTCACGCGCTGAAACGAACTGAACGGTAACGCCGGGGTCGGCGGCCCCGCCGGCGAACCACCCCCGTACCTCAGAAACAAGGGTCCTAAAATCGGTCGAAGTCACACGAAACGGGGCCCCGGCGGCCCCTCCGGCTCCCTGTGAAAGCTCCACTGCACACTCATCTCCCCGGGGCCGTACCGACCATCCCCGTTTCAAAGGCTCGTTCCTCCAGTAGGTCATCTGCCGTTTTGCAAATCGCCGGGTAGCCTGCGCTATCGCCGGGACGAGCGCGCTCTCCATAAGCTCTCCCCGCATGACCTTGCGGGCCTCAGCATACCCAAGCGCATCGAGCACGGCAGCCGCCTCACCGTATCGTTCGATAATCCCCCGCGTCTCTCGAAGGAGCCCCCCTTCGACCATCGCCGCGGTGCGCTCATCGATCCGGCGATAAAGCTCCACGCGGGGCCAGAGCGGCACAACGACGATCGCCCGGTAGAGGGTTTCGCGGTAGTTGTGCCGGGCGTGGCGCACCGACATCGGCTCGCCGGTAAGCTCGCTCCCCTCGATCGCTCGAATAAGCCGCACCCGGTCGTTCGGATGGAGCCGTTTCGCCGCAGCGCTGTCGCTGGAGGAAAGACGCGCCACCAATTCCTCATTCGAGAGCGATTCGAGCTCGGCACGAAGCTTGTCGTCCGCAGGAGGCAGCTCGGCTAACCCGTGGAGAAGCCCGGTAAGGTAAAGCCCCGTTCCGCCGATACACACCACCGTTTTTTTACGGGCCGCGATACCGAGGATCACCTCCCGGGCGGCGGAGAGGAACTGCGCCATATCTCCAGCGTGACTCGGCTCCCATAGATCGAGCCCATGGTGGGGCACCCGCTGACGCTCCTCCGGGGAAGGTTTCGCCGAACCGATATCGGCCCCCTGGTAGACCTGCACCGAGTCGATGCTCACGATCTCTCCCCCCAGCTCCTCAGCGAGACGGAGTCCGATCGCCGACTTCCCCGCCGCGGTGGGACCTGCAACGACAACGATCGAGGGGAAGGAGGACACGGCAGTTCGGTTACCTATCACGCCCGAACCACTGCTCGACGGTCAGCCGATCGAACGACACGATAACGGGACGACCGTGGGGGCACGCTCCGCTCAACTCCGATTCCTCGAGATCTTTCAGGAGCGCATACGCCTCCTCACGAGTCACCGTTTCGCCGGAGCGGATACTGGCGTGACACGCTACCCGGGCAGCGATGTGATCGATCCGCTCCTCGAACCTTCCGGATGCGTCGTCCTCGGGGGTAAGAGCCGCGACCTCTTTGATAAGCGCCGCGACGTCACCGGTGCCGAACAGTGCGGGAACGCTTCGCACAACCAACGCCGACTCCCCGAACCCGTCGACCTCGAACCCGAAGGCACGAAATATCTCGATCTGCTCAAGACAATGAGTGAGCCCTATCTCGGAGAGCTCGACCACAAAAGGCACGAGAAGCTGCTGCGTCGTCACCGAGCGGTCACGATACCCCTGCCGGATGCGGTTATAGTTACATCGCTCGTGCGCGGCGTGCATATCGATCACGTAGAGCCGCTCGTTCAGCTCGCACACCAGAAAGCAGTCGAGTATCAACCCCACATACCGCAGGGCGGTGTAGCGAAACAGCTCTGCGGTCTGACCGCTCGGGGCCGGCGCCTCAGCCACGCTCCAACCGAAGCTCTGGGCGAGCGGTGCATCGCGCACCACCGGCTCAATCACCGGACGCGCTCTTTCCCCCGGCGCTCCCGCGGGAGACGACGCGGGCACCCCACTCAGCGCGCCGCCGAAGCTCCGGGGCGCTGCCGGGATAACCGCTGGTCCCCGGAACTGGTGCACCGCATGCATCACCCCCTCTTTGACGGCGAGGAATACCTCGTTGGGGGTGCGGAGCCGAATCTCGCTTTTTTGCGGGTGCACGTTCACATCGACATCACCTGGGGAGATGTCGACCAGGAGAAATCCTATCGGGAATTCACGCTCTTTGAGGGTCGAGTCGAAACCCTCTTTCACCGCCCGGAGGAGCCCCCGATCAGAAACGAGCCGCCCGTTCACAAACGTTGCGAACGACTGTGTGCTCGCCTCGGCAAGGGCGGGATGGCCCACTCGGCCCCGCACTGCTATTCCTCCCCGCTCGCTTTCAAACGGGACGGTCGAGCCTTTAAAGAACTGCGCACCCCGCTCGATTGCGGTTCCCCGCCGCGCTAGATTGAGCACCTCGCGCCCATCGGAGGAGAGACGGAACCGAACACCGGGATGCGGAATCGCCACGAAGGAGAGCCACTGTTTAATCCGCTGCTCCTCGGTCTTCGGTTGTTTTAAGAACTTCTTTCGAGCTGGCGTGTTGAAGAAAAGACTGCGTACCTCGATCGAGGTGCCGACCGGTGCGGCGACGCTCTCGACCTTCCGCACCTGTCCCCCCTCGATCAACACCCGGGTCCCGGTATCGCTCTCGCGCTCCCGGGTAATAAGCTCGATCTTCGCGACCGAAGAGATCGAGGGAAGCGCCTCCCCCCGAAACCCGAGGGTCACAAGGGTCATGAGATCATCAGCTGCAGCGATCTTTGAGGTGGCGTGACGCTCGAAAGCGAGGAGCGCATCGTCTCGCCCCATCCCGCACCCGTCGTCAACGATCCGCACACTCGCGTGTCCCCCATTCTCGAGGTACACCGCAACGTCGGTCGCCCCCGCATCGAGGGCGTTATCCACAAGCTCCCGCACGATCGCCGCCGGACGATCCACCACCTCGCCGGCGGCGATTTGGTTCGCCACATGATCGGGGAGAACCCGTACCTTCACTTCAGCACCGCCTTCATCGAGACCGTTCGCTCTCGACCGGTGGGGCCGCCGAGTCGGAGGGTTACCTCAAGCGGTTCGTTCGGCTCGCTCCGCGAGATCAACTCCTCGACCTCGTCCTTACTCGCCACCCGCTCGCCGTTCACCTTTACGATGAGATCGCCCCGCGAAAAATCGAGCACGTAGCCCTGCAGAAAGATATTCTCCACCCGCCGCTCAACCGGTTGCACCCCCGCGGCGCTCGCGGGTCCATCGGGGAAGACCCGGCGTACCATCGGCCCCTGGGTTGTATCGGCGAGGATCCACCCAAACGTCGGGCGGAGCACTTTTCCGGTCGCAATAAGCTCCGGGAGGACTCGCTTAATCTGATTAATCGGCACCGCGAACCCGATCCCCGCCGAGTCCCCCGATTGGCTGAGTATCGCGCTGTTGATTCCAACGAGCCGCCCCTCGGTGTCGAGCAGCGGTCCCCCTGAGTTCCCGGGGTTAATCGCCGCATCGGTCTGAATAAGCCCCCGCATGAGCGAACCACCCGGATTTCGAACGGTGCGGTCAACGCTCGAGACGATACCGGTGGTCAGGGTGCGGGTCAGCCGGAACGGATTACCGATCGCAAGCATCCGCTGCCCCACCTCCAGCTTCGAAGAGTCACCGAACACGACGCTTGTCAGCTTCGGCGGGGGATTGATGATCTGAAGCGCCGCGATATCGTATTCGCCGTCGAATCCGAGGAGACGGGCGCGGTAGTTGAGCCCGTTTGCCAGCGAGATCTCGATTTTGTGAGCGTCCTGGATCACGTGCAGGCTCGTGAGCACGATGCCCCGCCCCGCATCGACGATCACCCCCGAACCGGTACCCTCGTGAGGGCGCGCACCGGGAAGAACATCGAACGGATCGACCGTCAGGGTCGTGGTTGTTATAAAGACCACCGCCTCGTTGGTGGCGCGGTAGACATCGATGGTGCGCTGCTCATCCGGGGAGCGGCGCGTTTCCGGCACCTCCATCCCCGCGCTCCGCGCATCGGAGCGCCACAGAAACAGTCCGGTAAAAACCGCGGCAACCAGGCCAGCGGTCACCACGAAGCGCAGCGTTGAACGGCTCGCTAAACCCATGAAGAAAGCTCTCCCCTCGGGGACACGATTTTTTCCCCGGAAGGTGTCAGTCATACCATATCGACCAGGGTAATCATACCCTTGCCTGCCCCCAGCCCGGCGAAAAAATCGAACAGTTTCGGATAGGTTATTCGTCGTCGCCGGCAGCCTCGACATCGACGTTGGCTTCAAGGTGGCGCACCCGTTCGACCTTGATTACCCCGGGGACCATCTCGATCGCACGTTTTACCCGTTCGAGCTGGCGCGCATCGTCGATCGTGAGCTCGAACGAATTAACCGCCTTCCCGAGCTCGGTTGTTTTGATCTGCGCACTGTTTATGTTGGCGCCGTTTTCGGTGATCGCCTTCGTGACGTTGGCCAATAAGCCGATCTGGTCTTGCGAATTGACGGTGAGCCGCACCCGCCGGGGCGCCCGCACCTCGGTATCCCACTTCACATCGACGCGGCGCTGTGGATCGCTCTGCATCGCCTGCGCGCAATCAGCGTAGTGCACCGACACGCCGCGCCCCCGGGTGATAAATCCGATGATCCTATCCCCCGGCAGCGGCTCGCAGCACTTCGCAAAACGGACCAAGATATCATCGAAGCCGCTGACCCGCACCCCGACCTTCTGCCGCGACGCATGAGCAGCACGCTGAAAGATCCGCGCCAAGGGCGAGGATTCCTGGACAAGCTTTTCCTCGACGCTGCTCCCCTCCGGAAGGAGCTTCGCCAAGACTTTGGCCGAGCTTACCTTGCCGTAACCGATCTCGGCGTACAGATCCCCCTCGGTCTTAAGCCCCATCCCCTGAGCCACATCGAGAAGCTTCCCCTCCTTCTCGAGCTTTTTGAGCCCCAATTTTACTTTGCGTAGGTCCTTCGTGAGGATCTCCATGCCGATAGCCAGGGATCGGGCGCGCTCCTCGGTTTTTAGGAAGGCTCGTACCCGCTGCTTCGCCTTCGAGGACTGTACGAACTTGAGCCAGTCCTTGCTCGGAACGTGGCTCTTCGAGGTGATAACTTCGACGGTGTCGCCGTTTTGGAGCCGGTGTTCGAGCGGCACCAGAAGACCGTTTACCCGCGCACCGGTAGTGCGGTGCCCCACGTCGGTATGCACCGCATAGGCGAAATCGACCGGCGT
>JBJOHD010000131.1:0-3825 GCA_046047875.1 Pseudomonadota bacterium
AAATCCCTTTCTCCACATTACGATGCCGGAGGCGCAAATATCATTTCGAGCTGAGGTGTGGGGGCATCGGGTATCTTAACACGTTAGAAAAACTGTGACTTTTACGTCTCCGCCACCTTGACACTCACCCTTTCTTTTGAGACTTTTCACTGTCTCAAAGTTCGGTGAGGGCCAGTAGCTCAGCTGGTTAGAGTACACGCCTGATAAGCGTGAGGTCGGTAGTTCAAGTCTACCCTGGCCCACCACTTTTACCTCCGCCCGATAGGGCCGGAACCCGTTCCGATCGAGTAACCATGGGGGGCTGTAGCTCAGTTGGTAGAGCATCGGCTTTGCAAGCCGGGGGTCATGGGTTCGAATCCCTTCAGCTCCATATTGTTCCTATTCGAACTTTTTTCACTCCTTCGGAGTGAAAAAAGATTCGAATGACGGCCAGGGGCGTGGTGCCCCTGGACCCGGGGTTCCTATTCGAACTTTTCGCTGTTCGACGCCGCTTCCCGTCCAAGCGAGGTTAAGCGAGCCGAGATCTCACGGTGGGTGTGGAGCCTTTCATGAAAAACGTGCGGCATTTTGAGCTTATCGGCGCGTCGTTCGGTCTCGGTTCCGATAACCGTGGTACTATCGGTGCGCCGAAGGTTCTCCGGAGCGCTGGTGTACACAAGCGTCTTCAGCGGCTCGGCGTCTCGATTGATCCGGGCACCGATATCGCGCTGCCCCCAGATTTTCCCCTTGAGCCGGCGGGCGTTGACTCGAACTTGCGCAATCTTCCCGGCATGCAGGAATTTGCTCGTCTGATGATCCCCGCGATGCAGGGTATCTATGCACGGGGGGCCACCCCGGTTGTACTCGGGGGTGACCACGCGCTCTCGATCGCTACGATCTCAGTTGCAGCGGAGGTGCTGAAGCAACGGCACGGTGCTGATGCCGAGCTCGGGGTACTGTGGGTCGATGCTCACGGGGATATCAACACCCCCGAAACAACACCGAGTGGTAATATCCACGGGATGCCGGGAGCGGTACTCCTCGGTCAGGGGGAGTCGAGCCTTGTAAATCTGTGCGGCTTCTCACCAAAAGTTAAAGTTGAGAATCATGTCCTTATGGGGGTGCGTGACCTTGACCAGGGAGAGCGAGATTTTATTCGCTCGAGCGGGCTCACCGCGTTCACGATGAAGGATATCGACATGTGGGGGATCGGTGAGATCGCTCGGCGCGCGTTCGCCCAAGTTACCCGTAATACCAAGGGGTTTGTCGTTTCATTTGATGTCGACGTCTGCGATCCGAATCTTGCGCCAGCGGTGGGAACCCCGGTGCGCGGAGGGTTTACCTTCCGTGAGGCTCACCTTGTAATGGAGATGGCGGCTGAACATCCAGGGCTGATGTCGGTTGAGCTCGTCGAGTTTAACCCCGTCCTCGACAATCAGAGTCTCACCTGTGAACTTGCGATATCGCTCCTTGAGTCAGCGCTCGGAAAGAGCATCTTGTAGTAGGAGCGCGGAACCCCGGATTTTTATAGCGTGAGGATCTCGGATCTCGTACTCTCACGATATGCCGTATACCATCCCTCCAGAACCTCCAATCGGCTCGATTCCTGTTGAATACGATCGGTTGGACTACCATCATCAGATGGGCCAGGTAAATTCGATTAGAGCCATTTGTGGCGGGATAAATTCCGATCCGAACGCTGAGCCGAGTCTTAAGGGTATCGCGGAGCTTTTCGGGGGAATCGCCGATCTAGCGGCAGGGCGCAGTGAACAAGGGCTATCAGCACTTCGTCGCGCGCTTGCTGGCCCCGAGTATATAAAGGTTCGGGCAGCAAGTGAGCTGGTGATATTTTTAGTCGGTAAGGGTGATATCGAGGGTGCGCGTGCGCTGCTAGCGCCGCATACTGCGAGCCCCCCAGCAAGCGCTGAGTTTCACTATGCCTGCGGACTTTTTCTCGGCGCCACCGGCGACTCTGAAGGGGAGTGGCGGGAGTTGCTCCAAGCGGCGAGCCTTAACCCGTTTCACCTGCCGACGATAAAGCGGCTCACTGTGTGCGGGATGATCCCCGAGCGTTTCGGAGAGTTAGAGCGAACCTTCGAGCGCTTTCTCGATGCTGAGCCGCAGAATGGAAATATTCGAACGTATTACGCCGCCGCTCTTTTAGCGCTGGGCAGGGCGGAGCGGTCGTGGTGCGAGGTGCAGCGGGTGGTTGCTTTCATCGAACTGGCACCGGTCGATGACGAAGCTATTCAGATCCTTCGTTCGTTGACGTTAGCTATCAAAAATCTAAAGGGTGAGGACTCGCCGTGAAGGTTGCTCTTCTTGTGACACCTTTTTTCCTCTCCGACAGGCACGTACGGATCGCAACGGAGACGATTGCGTCGATTAAATGCTCACACGACCTCCTCACGATAGCGGTAGTGAATGCGGCGCGATCAGAAAAAGATCTGGCGATTGTGCGAAGTCATTTCAAAATTATCGAGATGAACGACCGAAACGTTCTTGCTCGCGCGTGGAATAGAGGCATTCGAAGAGCACTCTCTGAGGGCGCACGCTACGTCATCGTATCGAATCTGGACCTTGTCTTTCATCCGTACTGTCTCGATAACCTCGTCGCGTGTGCGGTAGAAAACCCTGAGCCCCTCGTTTGGTGCGCGTCTCGATGGAATGATCGGTCGACCTTTCCCCGGGCAAAGCTTGAGCGCCGGGTCGTTCCAGGGGCTGACTGGTCTTGTTTCATGGTTGATCATCGCCTGTTTGAGCAGGTGGGCGAGTTCGATGAACGCTTCGAGCCGGCGTATCTCGAAGATGAGGATATGAGCCGACGAGTTTCTTTGGCGCAGGGGTCCATGGTGACCTCTCGAGCTGCTCTGATGCTTCACCAGGAGGCGGGCACAATAAAGGGATTTCTCGAAACGCCACTCGAATCGGTCGGGCCGGCGGTTGATTTTTTGAAAGATCTTCGCAAAAAGATCACCGCCAACGATGAGCGCTACATCGCTAAATGGGGAGGGAGATTCGGAACCGAGCGATTCACCGTTCCGTATGATGGTAAGCAGCCGTAGGAGAGACTAATGCGCCGCTAACCGCGGGAAGTTACGAGAGGCTAATCTCGTTTACGACTGCGAGCACGTCTTTGGTTTCGATTATTCGCAGGGTGTCGTCCCACGGAACCCTTACTCCGGCATCTTTTAAGATAAGCACCGTCGCGCCGAGAGGGACACCGCTGACGTTCGTTTCCTCATCGGAATGGTCGTCCATCGCGCTTGCAACCTCGATGACCTCCGCCACAATACTCTCGCTCATCGCTTGCTTGGCACCTTCCGGCAGATACAGCCCCGCTTCGGTTTGGTTAGAGTCCTTACGTAGTTGCACGACGACTCGCATCCCGAGCGGGTTCAGTTTTCTTATCTTGCGAGATTCAAGTCTTACCGAGCGCCGGGGGGGTGGGGGCGAGATATCCTCGATTACAAGGAGGTCTTTCTTTTTCGTATTGTCCGACATAGGGCGCTTTCCACTAACAAAACAGAATTCGTCGACCTAACCACCCGCAAGTATATCAGCATCTCCGGGAGCTAATACAGCGTCAGGGTAAAACAGCGGTTTATGCTGTAATTCTGGTCGTTTTCGGCGCTGAAATGTCAGCATTCCACGTAAAATTTCTAGAATGATCATTCTAATCGCTGTATTGTTGAACTTGAGAGCCGCGTGCGGCCACTTCGGACGGTCTTTAAAAGTGACGCGGCCGGTTCGCGAACTTGTAAGAGGTTCACCCTTTTCCTCCTAAAAGTTTGTGGACCGAAAACGCTGAAAAAGTATTCTTAAGGGGTGCCTCGGGAGCATCGT
>JBJOHD010000132.1:0-5232 GCA_046047875.1 Pseudomonadota bacterium
TTGGTGGTGCGAATAAAATCGATCGGGAGACGAAAACAGCACTACCACCCCTCCTTCACCCCCGATCCACGGCTCAAGGAGCTTGAGGGCTCCACCGGTATCCCCGCTCCGTTCCGGGATCTTCTCGATAGGGAGTGTGGGCACGATGACAAGGCGGTGTGGCTCGCACCGCATCTCGTCCCCCCGCATCACCGCCGCCACGACCTCCCCGGAGAGCCGCCCCCCTCCCGGCGCTGCCCTCCCCGGTAATCGCTCGCTTAACCAGAAACGAAAAGCCGCTTCGAGGGGAATCTGTCGGAGCTCCTTCGCCACCGGGTCAAACTGCGAGACACGCCCCCCTAAGCTCGCGATCTCAGCCGGAAGTCCACAGTCGATTACTTCGTGATCGCTTCGCGGGAGCGACCCCGTTGAGAGATCCGCGATTCGGCGATGATCGAGGCGGGGTGCAGTCATAAAACACTCAGCATGTAAGCCCTCCGACGTTGTTATGGAGGTTAGGTGTACGACCGAGTCGATTTCGAGGCAACCGACGGTCCGCAGTAACTCAGGGCAAGCGCCTCTCCTCGGGGGACCTGGCGCCGCCAAGTTCGAGCCTTAAATACGATAGCGCGCTCGCCGTATCAAATGTAATCGTTTCCGTATTCATCGGGCTGCCAGTAGTTGAGAATACGATATTCCTCCATCCGCTTGGAGATCGCCTCCCGAAACAGTTCGCCGTTCAGAAATACGCGATTGTGGCTCTGTGATACGAGACCGTACCGCAGCAAGTTGTCCACCTCCGGTTTGAGCTCAGGGTCGATAGTCACCCCGAAGTTTCGTTCAACGAGGCGATCGATGAGGTGGCGCTCCCGCTCGGTGATACCCCGCTCGTAGACACGGATATGATTTGTCAGGAGGGGCTCCACCGGTGTTTCCGTAAGACGGAGGATCTCTCCTCGCGTAAGCTTCGCCACATCGGCACGGGTATACAGTACCCCATGACGCCCCCGCTCGGTCGCTTGAGCGCACGCCTCCACAAGCGCCGTAACCTCGAGGGGCCTCCCCCCTGCCGCTCGGTGCACCTCTATTATCCCGTGAAGGGAAAAGTTTATATTATTTTCAGCGGCGGTGGCTCGCACGATTTGGGCGGTCTCGCCAACAGTAAGCGGGGTAAGAAAGACCCCGTTAAAATCCTTAAAGGCGATATCGTAAAACGGTTCGATCGATGGGGCTTTTTGGACGATCAAGCACAGGCGGATGTGCGACTCGTTCGTAAGGGAGGCGAGATACCCAAGCTGTTCCCTATCGAATCCGTAGTCCGCGATCTCATCGAGGGCAAGAAGTGCTGGGGGAAGATTGTGACTCCGCCGTTCGGTGCTTACGAAGCTAAACGGCGACCCCCCGGCTTGAATATGTCGGTCAAGGAGAAGGGAAACCTCGTTGCGGGAGATCTCCTCGCCGAGCCTTCCCCGAAGTTCAACTACATGATTTATCGCCTCCCGTGCACCGTAGATCTGCCGAAATTCATCGGCTGTTCGAAACCGAAGCGCTGGATAGGGCGCCTCTTGCGAATTCACAAAAAGAAATCGGTCTTGCAAGTGAGCGTTCTCTATGGCTGCAAATACAAGCTCCGTCTTTCCCGCCCGCCACGGCGCTCGAAGGAGCGTACCGCCATCCCCCTGCCAGGCTGTGAGTAGCTCCGCTTCCTTCTCGGCGCGGATAATCGCGCGGCTCGGGCGAGACGCGTGTCGCTCAAGAAAGGCCCTTTCGGCGAAATCGAACTCGGTCTGGATACGCTCGAGCCCGGCCATATCGGGGGCGGAGATATGCCGGAGGTCTTTAACCTCACTCCAATCGATTACCCCCTTTTTCGGCTCAAGATCCCGATTCGACATATCCGTGCTCTGTTCCACCCAAGCCGGTACGGTTCTTATTATCGTTATTATCCGCTAAAACTATGATCGAATAAATCGAACGGTGCCCCGTATTCTAACCCCCTGTTTCGGTTCGATAGTTCTTCAGAAAAAACGGGGGACCGCCGACCACCACTGGTATGAAAAGTGTTCTCCTCATCGAAGATTCCCCCGACTTTCGTGACGACCTCGAGATGCTCCTCACCGATGATAAATACCTCGTGGTCTCGGTCCCCTGCCCCCACGACGCCTTTGAAGCGCTCAAACGGGAGCAGTTCGATATAATTTTATGCGACCTTCATATGCCGTTTATCCTCGATGAACGGATCGTTGATTACCCGTATTCGATCGAGGTGGGGATTCAGACTATCAAGACCCTGAGAGATACCCTCCCCGAAACTCCGATAATCGGGATAACCGCGTCGATGCCCTCAGACCTCGCGCGGCTTGAGCAGGAGAACGATCTTGGTCCCCTGCTGCAGAAGCCGTTCTCGCGGGATCAGCTGATAAGGACCCTCGAGGCGTATACGGTGTGGGCGATGCCCGCTGAGGCGTACCACTAAATTTTGAGGCATTACCCGCTTTGTGCCTGAGCGGGACCCGGCTTGCCGCCCCACTCCGATTATACTTCCCTGAGGCCAGGTTTCGGTTAAACTCTCCGAATTGTACCGGCTGTGCGGCGCTTCGGTGAAGTTGACCATCCATGTTCGAGAACCGTCCCGAAACGAGTTATAAAAAGGCGGCGGAACCTCCCACGCAAGTGGGGGCAGCAGGTTACTCGCTCGAAGCTGCCTCCCTACCCGCCAGGGGCCCCCTATCGCGCCTCCTCGACACGGTAAACCTCCGACTCGATCCACCGACAGAGGACGATCAATTCTATCCCAATCGGGAGCTGTACGAGCAGTTCGTGGGGCCAAACGTCCTTACGGCGCGTTCCTTCGCATCCCCCCGGCTCTATATTAGCGGTCTCGCCGCCACCACCTATCACTGGCGAGAGATCCACGAGCGGGCACATGAAAAACACGGCGGGCACTCCGAAGTGCATTGCCTTCGGGGGCACGATCAGGGGTTCTTCTCCATGCTGGGCTCCGGGGTTGAGGATTGGGTAAAGGACGTTGAGGAGCGCGCCGTAGCGATTCGACAAGCAACCGGGCGGCTGCCGATCCTCCACGGACACTCGACCGGGGCGCTCGTGGCGCTCGTGGCGGTCGCTCGGTTCGGACAGGCGCGCCCAGGGGAGGAGCTCTGCAACGGTCTAATCCTCTCAGCGCCACCGTTTGAACTCCGTCAGACCGCCCACCGAATGGGGCTCATCGTTGCGCGGGTGATGCGGCGGTTCTCGGCGGGAGCTGATTTTTGGCGACGCTTCGGAGCAAGTATGGACGGGGGCGGGCTTGATCCCGATATCCCCGGTAAGGAGGCGCCTACAGCGCGGTGGCTCCCGGTGCAGATGCTCCTCGAACTTGAAAAACTCCGGCCTCTCGCTGCGAACCTTACCAAGGCGCTTCACGTTCCGGTGCTCGTCCTCCACGGGACTAACGATGTGATGGCGAACTGGAAAGCGACCGCCGCGGCGTTTCGGCGCATCGCATCACCGGATCGCGATCTGGTGATCCTAAGAGAGGGACGCCACTCGATGATGTTCGGTCCCCACGCTGACGAGTTCGAAACAACGATCGAACAGTGGATCAGGTCCCACCAAGAGAGCTTTGATAAGGGGGACGAACGTTCGGTTCGAGCGCATATGCTCCGGTGCCTCCACGACCGCTGGGCGATCCCTGAGGAGCCCCGATTTACACCGCTCCCGGCGGAGGTGACCCGACGGGGGTGGCTTTTTAGGTGGCGTTGACAACTCACCGGGGCGCCTTCAATTCGGGCGCTCCCGCCTAAAGCCCCTGCACCCCCATGGGGAGGGTGCAGAGAACTTGAAATCACCGGAATCGTTAACCGAGGGTTCCAAACATATCATCCATCTCAGTTAATATGGGATCCTCGTCGTCCACTTCGAGAGATGAATTCTTCTTGCGCTCGCACTTACACGAGACGTTCATGAGAAGATCAAGTTTGGTAACGCACGTCTCATTCTTTTTGGCGCACTCGCCGGAGCAGACCCACACCTGGATCGGCGGATCGTCTGTTTGCGTTCGCAAGCAAAGAGAGGGGTTGCAAAAAATACAGTTAAGACTAGGCCAAAGAATACACGGGTACCCATTCGGACAACCTCCAAAGAAAGAAAACATCGCAGTTTAGTTGGTCCCCAGAGCAGAGGGGCTGAACGATTCTCAGCCCCTCTCACTCCTACCAAAGAAGGTTATGGCGGGCAGGCCGCCCCGTGCCCCATAAATAAGCGGAATTCCAGAATCTCGTTGATGACCAACGGTTATTCGCCCGTCGTCATCGCGATTAACTCGTCCAAAATCGGGTCTTTCTCGCCTGCCTCAACTTCAGCGTCAACAGAGCTGTTCTTGGAGGTTCTCTTGGTGCATTTGCAAACCAATTTTATCCCCGTTCCATCTAACTCAGTGACCGTGGAGCATTGCGGGGTTCTCGGCGGGCAATCTCCGGAACACAGTCCGAGAAAATTCTTTGAGCACGCAGCAACGGGTGAAACGACCGTTAGTGAGGCGACGACGAGGGCGACAAGGATAGGGAGCTTTTTTTCATAAATAAAACCATCTTCAGAAAGTGTGGATAGATCACCGCAGTCATCTCGAGCCTCAAGTTGAGCCCAAGGTAAAAACGGAGCTCTTACCGGAGTTATGGAGCGACTAATTCGAGGCACGAGATCGAACGCGCCTCATAACCGCCCCCCTATAATCAGCTCATCGTGCACCGCCCCGTGTTCCCGCCGATGCGCAGCGATCGTGCCCCCTCCTCGAAGCGGAGCATTCAAATAACGCCATGTGGTAACCGTATTTTTCATCATCAACCCTTCCGAGGAGCACCGAATTGAGCTCGCTCGGAGCCTCATCGTATTGCAACTGAGGAGCCTAGCGCCCTCGTGCAGGCGGCTCATGCCGGAGGCCTAAATCCCAGGCGCTCCCCGGATGACAGCTACCGGAAAGGGTCCGGAAGTTCCGCCTTTTTGCCCCTCAGAAAGCGTGGTAAATATTAGTTTTCCAGGCTTCGATCCCGATGAACTGCAGAGTTTATTATTATCTTTACGCCCTACTCCTCGCGGTATTCGTGCCGTTAGTCGGGGCTGCCGATTGTGTGTGTAGCCGTTGTAGTTACTCCGGAACGAGTTGCTGTGAAGCGAGCAGCATAGACTGCGTATCCGGAGTGGCCCGGATAGGCATGTGTTGGCCGAATAAAGCCGGATGTTGCGACGCCGGGGATT
>JBJOHD010000133.1:0-7851 GCA_046047875.1 Pseudomonadota bacterium
TATCTCTTATTAAGGAGGAAAATAGCGGTAGTTTTCAGCGCTTTGTTTGGAGCACCATGCAGGGAGTTCTATTACTAAACGCGAGTTACGAGCCTCTTCGGGTTATCTCATGGCAACGTGCGGTAACCATGTTTTTTAGCGGCAAAGTCGAGGTCGTCGAGGAATACGACCACGATATCCGCTCCGTTTCGTTAGTAATCAAAGCTCCGGCGGTCGTCCGCCTCCTCGAATTCGTCAAGATCGGCCGAAAATCCCCCCCACTTTGCCGCACGAACGTCCTCGCTCGGGACCGCTTCGAGTGTCAGTACTGCGGGCGTGACCTCTCCACGAAAGAGGCCACGCTCGACCACGTAGTGCCACGAAGCCAGGGCGGTAAGACTTCTTGGGATAATGTGGTATGCTGTTGCGCTGCGTGTAACCGCAAAAAAGGGGGTCGCACCCCAGCGGAGGCACGAATGACGTTGCGCTCTAAACCGGCACGGCCCGATTGGCTCCCGGTATTAACGATACGGCTAAATGGTCAAGTCCCCCGCTCGTGGCAGGAATTCCTTACCTCGTCTGATTAGTACAGACACGGCCCGGGCGCACCTTTGCGCCGTGAGCCATAACACTCACCTCGCCCCGGTCCTCGCGGCGCTCGGTGCTGATGCGCAAACTCACCTGGTCGGCGGAACTGTTCGGGATGCCTTGCTCGACTCCCCAGCCGTTGATATCGACCTCGCCTCGAAGCTTCCCCCGGAGATCGCCCGTGAACGGCTTCAACGGGCGGGATTGCATACTATCGATACCGGGTTGAAACACGGCACGATCATGGTGGTGGTCGAGGGCCGCCATATCGAGCTCACGACCTTCCGGACGAAGCACCAAAACGTTTTCGCTGAGACGATCGAAGCCGATCTCTCCCTGCGCGATTTTACGATAAATGCGATCGGCTACGATATCGCCCGCGGGAGTATCGTCGACCCGTTCGGAGGAATAGCTGATCTTCAAGCCGACCTTCTCCGGGCCGTCGGCCCGGCTGAAGAGCGCTTCAGCGAGGACCCACTGCGGATGCTGCGGATGATTCGTTTCGGCGCGGCCGAGGGTCGAACTATCGAGGCAGATTGCCTCGCTTTTACCCAGAGTCACGCTCATTTACTCGAATCGGTGAGCGTCGAGCGTATTCGCACCGAACTCGAGAAGATAATCGTCGCACGCGAAGCAGGTGCCGGTATCCGGGTCCTCGTCTCCTCGGGGCTCGCGAAGATCGTACTCCCGGAGCTCCTCCCCACGATCGGCTTTGAACAAAACGACTTTCATATCCACGATGTCTTCGAGCACACCCTCTGGGTTCTCGAACGAGCCCCGCACGAACTAACGATTCGACTGGCAGCGCTTTTTCACGATCTTGGGAAACCGGCTTCGTTCTCGGTCGGAGAGAATGGCGAGCGACATTTTTATCGCCACGAGGAGCTCGGGGAAGGTATCTGCGTCGAAGCGATGCGCCGGCTCAAATTCTCAAACGAGATGACAAAAGCGGTATCGACGATCGTGCGTCACCACATGCGCCCACTCGACTGCGGCCCCTCCGGAGTACGCCGGATCCTCCGAGACGTCGGCGAGCACTACGACAGTTGGCGCCAAATCAAGATCGCTGACGCCCCTCCGAGGATGGCTGCGGAGGAATTTAAAGCGAGACTCAACTCCTTCGACGCGATGGTGGGAGCTGAATTCGAGCGGAAGAAAGGCTCGGTGTACGGAAAACTCGCGGTTAACGGGGACGACTTGAAGCTTCTCGGATGTAAACCGGGCCCTGGGATGGGGGCTCTACTCAAGTACCTCGAAGATCTAGTGATTGAGACCCCCGATTTGAACGAGAAAGAGGAGCTCCTGCGCCGAGCAGAGCGGTACCTAAAGGAACCTCCTTCAAAGTGACTTTCAAGCCGCTTTTTGTTACTGTCCCCGAGAGCTTGAGTATCGTGTGGTAGAGAGATGCAGACTCTTCTTTCCCTTTCATCGCCCGCCAATCTATCGAAACGCGGGCTCGCGCGGCTAGTGGTTCTCGTTCTCACTGGGGCGATTTTAGTCCTTTTTAACGCCTCATATCGCTCTGAGAGAGCCCCGCTTCAGAACGATTTCGATTCGTGGCTTCAATCTACGAAGGAAACGATCGCGACCTCTTTGGAGACAGCTCCGCAGATATCTGTATCGTTAATCTCGCAGCACCCCGACTTCAAGGCGGATTGGCGGATCTCGCTTAACCAGGGGGGAGACCCGGAGCGGCTGGTTAGGATCCTCGACCTCGCAAAGGAGGCGAACGTGTTTTCTCGGTCGCGGTCGGAGGACCGGAATGCGCTCCGTTTCTTGGTCTCAGACGGCAGCCGCGAGTTCGCGACCTCGCTCAGTCCGAGCGATATCGGGGCAAATGTCGAAGCCGGCAATCTGATTCGCCTCTTTCAATTGTACGCAGTAGAGATGCCCGAGGCAGATAAGATGGCGAAGCTTGAGGGCGGCAGCCACACCCGAGAAGCCGCACCTGCGGCTGCTGAGGCAAAGGAGTAATACGATGGTTAACCGGAACGATGCGCTCGCGCTTCTTCGAGATTACGTTCAGTCAGAGAGCCTTTTCAAACATATGCTCGGAGTCGAAGCGGCGATGCGTTGGTACGCCGCCCATTTTGGCTGTAGTGCGCCTGAGGTCGAAGTATGGGGGATCACCGGATTGCTGCACGACTTCGACTACGAGAGATTTCCTGAGCCGACCGCTCCTGAGGGGCACCCCTTTAAAGGGAATCAGATACTCGCCGAGCTCGGCTATCCGGAGAATATTCGCACAGCGATCATGGGTCATGCGACCTATACAAACGTCCCACGCGAGTCACAGATGGCGAAGACCCTTTTCGCCGTGGATGAGCTCTCAGGCCTCATTACCGCAAGCGTCTTAGTTCGCCCCGATAAGAGCATCCATAACCTCGAGGGAAAATCGGTCATCAAAAAGATGAAGGACAAAGCGTTCGCCCGGGGGTGTAACCGAGAGGATATCAGGCTAGGAGCAGAGGAACTCGGGATCGAGATGGGGCGCCATGTCGAGAACGTGATCACCGCTATGAAGGCGATCGCCCCGGAGCTTGGGCTCCAGGGGATCGCCTAACCGATCGGCCGCAACTGATTATCTACCCAGCTAGCTCTTTTTGAGCACGTTGACGAGCCGCGGCGTGGTCGTCCCCGATTGATAGACCATGATGAACTGATCACTGGCTGAGACCCTGTACTCGGTCGAGTCAAGTTTCTCTATCGCCGCCGCTTTCAGATCTTCTTGATTGATATCCGCATCGACATCCATAAGCGCGCGTTTCTTGCCGTTGACCTGAACGACTACGGTCACGACGTTCTCTTTGAGCGCGCTCTCGTCGCAGCTCGGCCACGGGTGGGCTGCGAGCGACTTCTTATGTCCCAGCCGCTCCCACATCTCCTCCGCCGTGTGCGGAGCAAAGGGGGAAAGAAGCAGGACAAAAGCCTCGACCGTCTCCCGGCTAACCGCGAAACTCCCCACCTCGTTGAGGAACTCCATCATCGAAGAAACACCCGTGTTGAAATGGAGCTCCTCGATATCGTCGGTCATTCGTTTTGTTAGCCGATTTATCGCCTTGTAAACCGCTGGGGGCTCCGCGTCCCGCGTTACGGTTTCACGCACTCCCGCGTCGAGATTCCCCGTGACGAATGTCCAGGCTTTCCTCAAAAAGCGGAGGTTGCCCGAGATCGCCTTCGTATCCCACACCCGCGAAGCATCGAGCGGTCCCATAAACATCTCGTACATTCGGAGGGTGTCCGCGCCGAATTCAGCGATGATTTCATCGGGGGTCACCACGTTGCGCAGCGACTTCGACATCTTCGCCGTGATGCGCTCGAGCACCTCCCCCGTTTTACCGTGTTTCGCGGTTCCATCGGGGAGTTCATCCACCTCATCGACCGGGATCAGGACCCCCCGCTTATCTTTAAACGCCGAAGCGAGGATCATCCCTTGGTTGAACAAGCGTTGGAACGGCTCCTTGGTCGATACGTATCCGAGATCATAGAGCACTTTGTGCCAAAAGCGGGCGTACAGGAGGTGTAAGACTGCGTGCTCCGCTCCACCGACGTACAAATCCACCGGCATCCATTTCTTCTCAAGCTCACGATCCCACGGAGCGCTCGGATTCTTCGGATCGATGAAGCGGAGATAGTACCAGCACGAACCCGCCCAATTCGGCATGGTGTTCGTCTCACGACGCCCGGTGCGCCCAGTTTTGGAATCGGTAACCTTGATCCAATCGGGGGCGTTTGCCAAAGGAGATTCTCCGCTCTCCGAGGGCTTGTAGTTCTCAACCTGCGGCAGCATGAGCGGCAGGTCGGAATCGCCCAGCGCCTCGGTCTCCCCGTCGTCCCAGTGGATCACCGGTATCGGCTCTCCCCAATACCGCTGACGGGAGAACAGCCAATCGCGGAGCTTATAATTGGTGACCTTGCGGCCGAGGCTCTTTTTCTCAAGCCACCCGGTGATAAGCGTGCCTGCCTCGCTGTTCGGTTTGCCCTCGAGGGCGAGCTCCTTTGCAACCGGGAAATCGAGGGCGAGCATCGGCCCCGACTCGGTATACGCCACTTCCCCCTCGATGACCGCCGTACGCATCTCTGTATTGTCGCTCTCAGGGGCAAGCACTGGGCGGATATCGAGCTGGAACGTCCGGGCGAATTCAAAGTCGCGCTCATCGTGGGCCGGAACCCCCATCACCGCACCGGTACCAACCGACATCAGTACGTAATCCCCAACATAGAGAGGAATCCGCTCCTGATTAATCGGATTTACGACGAACGTTCCGGTGAATACCCCGGTCTTCTTGCGATTCTCGATCGTTCGGACGAGGTCGCTCATTTTAAGCGCCTCCTCGCAGTATTTCTTCACCTTCGTCTCCGCTTCCGCGGTCGTGACTCGCTCGACGAGGGGATGCTCCGGCGAAATGACGAAAAAAGTCACACCGAAGAGGGTGTCCGGCCGGGTGGTAAAGGCGGTCAGGGATCCATCAGCCCCCTCGATTCGGAAATTAATCTCCGCACCGTACTTACGACCGATCCAATTCCGCTGCTGTTCGATAACGCTCAGCGGCCAATTAAGCAGATTGAGATCCTCGATAAGCCGCTCCGAATACTTCGTGATCCGCAGCATCCACTGTTTCATCGGCTTGCGGATGACCTCGTGGCCGCCCCGCTCCGATCGCCCGTTAATCACCTCTTCGTTGGCAAGAACCGTTCCGAGCGCCGGGCACCAGTTCACCATCGCATCGGCGTAATAGGCGAGGCGGTGATCCGCCTGAAACGCCTGAACGGCGAGCTTTCCCTTCGCCGCGACCTCATGGGGGATCGCAAGTTCCTCAATCGGACGAGCTTTCTGCTGAGCCTCGTCGAACCACGCGTTGTACAGCCGGAGGAATATCCACTGCGTCCATCGATAGTAGTCAGCGGTGCAGGTCGCAAATTCCCGATCCCAATCGTAGGAGAGACCGAGTTTCTCCATCTGCCCACGAAAGGTCGCGCAGTTTTTCTCAGTGATGATTGAGGGATGCTCCCCGGTGTTAATCGCGTGCTGCTCTGCAGGGAGACCGAAGGCGTCCCACCCCATCGGATGGAGGACGGTGTAGCCCCGCATACGCTTATAGCGGGAGAGGATATCGGTCGCGATGTAGCCGAGCGGGTGCCCAACATGAAGCCCGGCTCCCGACGGGTACGGAAAGAAATCGAGGCAGTAGAACTTCTTATCCCCCGGCACCCCGGTCTTGAAGGTCTTATTATCAGCCCAATACCTCTGCCACTTGGGTTCAATCGACCCTGGATCGTACTCCGCCACACATCCTCCGTAAATTCGAAGCCCTACCATGCTTGCGCTCGGTGGGAATAACTCAAATATATAGCTGATATAATTAGCGAAGCCAATTAAAGAAGGGTGTTGGAATCGGCGCCCTCGCGGGGAACCGACTCCCAGTCGCGGAGTGCCCCGACCCGGCCGAATCACCCCCGGCTCCGCGCACTTAAATATGAGCGGTGCGCTTGCAAAACTTACCTCATTCAGGTACTTAATCTGACCGTTCTCGTCGGCGAGCGAATCCGGTGTAAGAGCGCGATTTCAGAATCGATCGGTTGGTTTTCGACCGCTCGATTGCGGAGTCGTAGTTCAGTTGGTTAGAACGCTCGCCTGTCACGTGAGAGGTCGCGGGTTCGAGTCCCGTCGGCTCCGCCATTCCACCTAGTCCTCGTCCCTCGGACGGCTCAGCCGACGGGACTCGAACCCACTAAAAACACGGCGAGTCAGCTCGCCGGAGGCGAGCAAGCCCGTCGGCTCCGCCATTATTCCCGCTCCGCGCTCCAGCGCAGGGGCTCCGCCCCTCGCGCGCAGGAGGCGTGCTTCACCCAGGTATTCCCGCTCCGCACCTCAGCTTTTTTTTGAAATACTCCATCCGACTATCATCCTCGTGCGAGCACAACGGCGTCGGAATTCAGAATGCAGCGAGTATGACGGCTCAGGAACGTGCCTTTTCAAGTTTTAATTTGCAGCGGAGGGCGATAGGTAGGTTAAATTCACCCTGAGAATTCGCCTCGTTTTTATCGGCAGCAGCTTGTCCAATACGATGCGAAATTTTTAAAAGTTAACAACGATCCGCTTATGAGGTCCGTCTATGCGGCAGATTGAGCCCAAGGGGATACAAATCTGCGGCGCCGTGTGGCCAAAATCGAGGTTCTGCACGATCGGGACGTTCGGATTGTAGGCGCGAACGCCGCTCACGATCACCTCCCGCTGCTCTTTTTTATATGCCGCCTTCTCGTCATCAGAGAGCTGGCGATCGAACTCCCAAGCTTTTGGACGTCCAACCAGCAGCCCGCGTATACGCGCTAGTATCCCGAGCTCGCCGAGCGCCCGAATAACTCGATACACATACGCAGCAGGAGGAATCTCCTCGGACGTTTCAAGCAGTAAGATCACCTCCTCGAAATCCGGCAAGCTCGGTATGTTGATGCGGTGCCGGAGCAACTCATCGATCGATTCAAGGCAGCCGCCCCAGGTCACGCCCGCGAATTCTCCCCCACCGTCCCAATACCACCCTTCCTGGGGCTGATAGCGCCGCCGCACGGAGAGCAGCGCAGGGTCTTCCCAGCTCAGTCCGATATCGTTGAACTCCTCACTGCTGGCAAGTTCCACGGCGCCGCCCTCAAATAAAGCGCGTCGAAGATACCTCTCGGTCATTTCGTCCATCCGTCCCTGCATCGCAAACTCTGTAAACAGAGCACCGCCGTAGTACGACGGAACCCCCAGCAGCCACAGGAAATTCATGAAGTGGGTGTTGTCGCTGTAACCGAAAAACGGCTTGGGATTACTCCGAAACGGTTCCGCCGGTAGATTTTTTATCCACGTGACTTGATCGTCTCCGCCGATACTTGAAATCACCGCTTTCACGTCGGGGGATTCGAACGCCGCAATAAGATCCTGAGCTTTCTCTTCCGACGAGGCTCCAAGTTTCTTGGTTGTCGGGTATTCTACCGGCTCAAGCTGGAAGATTTTGCGGAGTCTCTCGAGTCCAAGTTCATACACATGCGGCCAACGCCCCGGAGCCGCAAAAGACGGGGAAAGTACTGCAACCCTATCTCCGGGTGAGAGCTTTTGGAGAGGAGCAAAGCGAAGAGTTTGATTCATAAGCGGAGTATACTTCGAAGGCTGTACAAGCCGCCCCTCCGCCGACACTAAGGCGTGCTCGTAGAGAAAGCAAAGAAAATCCCCGCTCCAGAACCGACTCCTTCATTCTCTTCGTCGCAGTGAGCTGCTATGAACCTCTCCCCCTACTTTCATCG
>JBJOHD010000134.1:0-9545 GCA_046047875.1 Pseudomonadota bacterium
CACTCCTGGAAGGGGGGGCGGACGTCGCAGCTCTCTGAAACAACGCGAGAGTCGGTCATTGGAGGGGTATTTTGGGGCAGATCAAGCACCCAATAAAAAAATAACCCTAAAGCTCCGGCGCGGATGGTGTTTTTCGTATCCCTCTCGGCTCAAAATCCGGGATTGCCGGCTCAGCGCAGGCTAGCGAGCGCGCTCGTCACCAAGCGATCGAACGACGACGACCTCTCGGGCAGCGGTCGGTGCAGCCAACTCGGTCTGCCGCTCGAGTACTCGATCCGAGCGACGGATTACGTTGTAGAGCTGCCGAAACTCAGCGGCATCTTCGGGGGAGTCCCACCGCAGCTGCCACACGAGCGTCCGCGTTCCGGCTGCGGTGTTCACTAAAAGGGTCGCTCGATCGCCTCCCCACCCCGCGGCTGCCTTCGTCGCCGCGATCTTATCACCGGAGAGCGACCCGAGAGCCGCCGCAAGTAGAAATTCGCCGATGGTATCGCCGTATTCGACCACACTTCCGGCGGGCCCAAACTTGAGCGCAGAACTATCGTCAACCTCGGTAAAGTCGGCCCGCTTCCGTCCATACAGCTCCGGATGCAAGACCTCCTCGGTCGAGCGAGGCGGCGCACGAAAGGCCTCGTCGAGTGAGCGATAACCGTCCCGTTGGAGCAGTGCGTGAGCGAAGCGAAGTCCGCTTGTATAGGGGAAGATCAACATCGCTTTCAGCGCCTCAGGCACCTTTTCAAGCCCTGGCATCATCGCCATGCCGATGACATTTTGAGCGATGATAAGGTCAACCCCACGCTCGCTCCGCAGCGACGGCTGGCCCATCTGCTGTCGGGTATGATCGATCATCACCGCGGTAGCATCCCCCTCAGCGAGCGCTGAACGCGCGAGGAGTACATCACTCGATTCCTTTCCGTGGTCGAGGAGCCGCTCAAGATCGAAGTAATGATCCTGCAGCGCATGGGTGAGCTCGTGCACGATGATCGGTTTTTGGACGAACTCCGGCATCCATCCCGCCATCACAAAGTGCTTCTTCTCCGGGTCGTAATATCCCCCAAGCTGGCTGACGTAGAGATCGATGAGCCCTTCTTTATACTGAAAATCCGCCGACAGAAGGCCGATCGATTTAAAAAGTCTCTCCTCTGCGGCGAGCTTTTCTCGCGGAATCTTTGTCTCAATCAGCGCTGAAAGATGGGCTTTGACCTGGGCTTGGTCGTGAACAAGGCACGGAATCGCCTGCTTCGCTCGCAGGCCCCGTATCGCCTGAGCAGCCGCAAGACCCTCCGTTACGAGCTCGCATCCGGGAGCGGCCGCAGCCGCCGGTGCCGCCGTGCTCCATATCTCGATAAGGATCGCGAGGGGGCACAGGCAGAGAAATATCTTTTTCATCGGGACCGCCTCTGAAAGATTGTCGTAATGATTCTACATCCGCACCCCGATTCAAACCACGATTAAGTGCCGAACTCGCGCCGGTTTCCTTGCTCTGCCGGGGGCGAGCGGCTATGCTTTTTGCACCAGAAATAGACGACGCATTCCGGTGAAATCGAAATCGCTCAACATCGTTCGCGCGACCGAACACAACCTCAAGGAGGTCTCGCTCGAGATCCCCCACGACACGTTTACGGTCGTTACCGGGATCTCCGGCTCAGGAAAGTCGTCGCTCGCCTTCGACACCGTCTTCGCCGAGGGTCAGCGCCGCTATATCGAGACGTTCTCCCCCTACACCCGCCAGTTCTTCGACAAGGTCAAACGGCCCGCGGTCGAGCGGATCGAGAACGTGCGGCCCGCGATCGCCATCGAGCAGCGCACCCGGGTCTTAAGCTCCCGCTCGACCGTTGGTTCTATGACCAACATTAACGATTATCTGAAGGTGTTGTGGAGTGGTGTGGCGGAGCCGGTCTGCCCGATCTGTGAGACCGCTTTTACCCGCTGGACCCCGGCGCTCCTCGCCGAGCACATCGTGCGCCTCCAGCGGCTCCGGAGCAGTGCAACCCTCCTCATCGGTGCGAGTGTTCACTTCGAGAAGAAGACCCGGGAGCTCGAGGTCGAACGGCTTAAAACGCTCGGTTTTGGACGATTTTTCGATGATACGCTCGGTTCGATCGCCCTCTTCGATGATCTCACCTCCCACGAGCTCAATACGATATCCGATGTCGTGGTTGTCGTGGATCGCATTAAGAAAGATTCTCCCAACCTCAAGCGGCTCCGCGAGTCGATCGATCAGTGCTTCTCTCTGAGCGGCGGAGGATGCACCGTCATCGATCCTGAACCCCGCGCCCTCCGCCCCCTCGCTCGGGGAGGACATCTCAACGGACCAGCCCGACGGAGGGGAGAGCGCTTCTACCGCGCCAACTTTTTCAACTCCTTTCGGTGCCCGGGGGGACACGCCACGATCACACCGCCGAAACCGTCGCTCTTCTCCTTCAACCATCCGATCGGGGCCTGCACCGAATGCAAGGGGTTTGGTCAGGTGCTCCGGGTCGATCGCGGACGCTGTGTCCCCAATCCGATGCTCTCCATCGAAAACGACGCCCTGGAGTGCTGGGCGGGAAAAGCTGGGCAGGTCGAGCGACGCCGACTCCTCGCATTTTGCCGATCACGCCGCATCCCGGTCGATCGGCCGTGGCGAGAGCTCTCCGATGAGGCGCAAAATCTGATCTTCACTCACTCCGCCCGGGACTTCCGCGGGGTTGAACCATGGTTTAAGCGGCTCGAGAGAAAAGCCTATAAGATGCATGTGCGGGTCTTCCTCGCGAAGTATCGGGGGCAGTTTCTCTGTCCGGAATGCCGTGGGTCGCGGCTCAAGAGCGCCGCCCTCGCCTACCGCATCAACGGCAAGACCCTTCCAGATATCTGGCAGATGCCGGTCGGCGAGCTTCTCCCCTGGATACGCACCCTCGGCGAAAAACTCCGCCAGCGCAGCCGCTTCCCGAACGAGATCAGGGATGTTCTTGAGTCGATAATCACCCGACTCGACTATCTTGTGAGCCTGGGCCTCCCGTATGTCACCCTCGATCGGCAGTCTCGCACCCTCTCCGGGGGGGAAACTCAGCGGGTGAATCTGACCACCGCGCTCGGCAGTGACCTGATATCGACCCACTTTGTCCTCGACGAGCCGTCGGTAGGTCTCCACTCGCGGGATACCCATCGTCTTATCGAAGCGATGGTGCGGCTCCAGCAACGGGGCAATACCCTTCTCGTCGTCGAGCACGACCTCGACTGTATCGAAGCTGCGGATCATATCATTGAGATGGGACCCGAGGCGGGTGCGCGGGGCGGCGAGGTGATCTTCAATGGGCCGTCCACCCGGTGGCCGGGCATCGCGGTGTCGCCGGAGCTTCGACCAAGGCCGATGAACTTCGATCGCGCCCTGACGATCTCTCACGCCTCGGCGAGAAACCTCAAAGACATCTCGCTCGACGTGCCGCTCGACTCCTTCGTCTGCCTTACCGGGGTATCAGGCAGCGGCAAGAGCACCCTCGTTCATGAGGTTCTCGTGGCGGCTTACGAGCGGTTCAAACGGGGTGAACCGCCATCGAGCGATCGAAACAACGTCACCGGGTTCGAGCACCTCGATGAGGTACTCCTCGTCGATCAATCCCCGCTCACGAAGAGTCCCCGCGCCAATATCGCTACCTATACCGGTATCTGGGACACGATTCGGGAGCTCCTTGCCGGTTCCGACGGTGCCTCCAGTCGCGCATTTACGAAAAGCTCGTTCTCCTTCAACGTTGACGGGGGACGATGCCCAGCGTGTAAAGGTGCGGGGCACATCCGCGAAGATATGCAATTCTTAAGCGATGTCTACATCGTCTGCGAGGTCTGTCAGGGAAGGCGGTTTCAGACCCCAGTGCTCGAGGTAACCTATCGCGGGAAAAACGCCGACGACTTTCTGTCGATGTCGGTCGATGAGTGCTCTCGCTTCTTTCCCGAGGACTCGGCGGTAACACGAGCAGCAGCAAACCTCGCCCGGCTCGGGCTTGGACACCTTACCCTCGGGCATTCGCTCAGCGAGCTCTCAGGGGGTGAGGCGCAGCGATTGAAGATCGTGCCGTATCTCGAACTCGGTCGTCGCGGAAGAAACCTCTTCATTTTTGATGAACCGACCACCGGCCTCCATATCCGAGACGTCGCGCGGCTTATCGAACTCTTCGCCTTTCTGCGGCAAAAGGGCCACTCGATTCTGTGTGTTGAACACAACCTGCTCCTCATCGCGGCCGCCGACTGGATAATCGATCTGGGTCCAGAAGGGGGTTCGGGGGGAGGAGAGGTGCTTCTCGCCGGTTCGCCGCAGCATTTCGCAAGTTCCCCCCATACGCAGCGCTCGCATACAGCCCATGCTTTACAAACTTTTTTTGAGCCCCCGTCCACGAAGAAACGCCGCCGAGCGGCGCGCCCTTCAACCCCGTCACCAACACATCTTTTGATCCGGGGGGCTCGCGAGCACAATCTCAAGAACATCTCGGTTGATGTACCGCTCGATAAGCTCGTCGTTTTTACCGGGGTTTCGGGCTCCGGCAAGTCGAGCATTGCGAAGGATATCATATATGCCGAGGGGCAGCGCCGCTACCTCGACTGTCTCTCTCCGTACGCCCGCCAATATATCAAGGAGCTGAAGCGGCCCGAGATCGATAGCCTCACCAATATCGCTCCCACAATCTGCGTTTACCAGCATACCTTCCAGCCGTCACGGCTTTCGACCGTAGCAACGATGTCGGAGATCTACAATTTTCTCCGTCTCCTTTACGCGAAGAACGGGATTCAATACTGCCCCGAGCACCCAGCCGAGCGGATCGCAGCGCTGGCACCGCTCGAAATGTCGGCGCTCATGAAGAGGATCCCGGCGAAAACAATCCGTCTCTTCGCGCCGGTCATCAAGGGCAAAAAAGGCAGCCATAAAGCGGTGCTGCAGCGAGCGATCGACAGCGAGATATCCCATGTGCGAATCGACGGTGTTTTGTTTAAAACATCGGCGCTCACCATCGGCTCCGGACTCGAGAAGAATAAACCTCACACCATCGAATACCTCGTCGCCCAATTTAATCCGAGCCAGGTCACCGCGGATTTTATCTCAGCAGGTGTCGAGCAAGCCTTAAGTCTCGCCAGTGGAGCGGTCGTAGTCTCCGCTGATGGCAAGGATTCGGTCTACAGCTCCGAACGAGCGTGTCCGATCTGCCAACGGGGCTTTTTTAAGCCGGATCCGGAGGATCTCTCGTTCAACTCCCCCCGGGGGCGCTGCCCCCGCTGCGAGGGTACCGGAAAAGGGCGGGGAGACACCGCGTGCCCTGAGTGCCACGGGGCCCGTATTCACTCCCTGGGCAGAAGTTTAAAGCTTGGCGAGAGAAGCATCGCCGCCGCAGCTGAGCTCACCCCCCCACAGCTCCGATCGTTTCTCGACACACTCGACTTCACCCCCCGACAACGTGAGATAGCTGAACCGATTATGCGAGAGTTGTCGGCTAAGATTGAGACACTTGAGGCTCTCGGGCTCGGTGATATCGCGCTCAACCGAGAATGCACAACCCTCTCAGGTGGAGAGCTTCAGCGGCTCCGCCTCGGAACCGCGATGGGGTCCCCGCTGAGCGGTGTCGTCTATATCTTCGACGAGCCGAGCGTGGGGCTTCATCCCCTCGATAACCGAAAGGTGCTCGAGCGTCTCCGCACCCTGTGCGAACGGGGCAACTCGGTTCTCATGATCGAACACGACGCCGATTCGATTCTCGCCGCGGATTATGTCATCGATGTTGGACCAGGCGGCGGAAGAAACGGAGGTGCCGTCGTGTTCGCGGGGCCCCAAGAGCGGTTTCTCGCGTGTGAGTCGAGCATTACCGCCGCGGCGCTCCGCGCCGAATCGCCAAGCTCCGATCCCACTCCGAGCGAAAATCCCATGGAGGAGCTGACGATCGAGCACGGCTCGAAGCATAATATCGGAGACATTTCGATAACCCTCCCGCTCCAGCGGTTTATCACCGTGGCTGGGGTGTCCGGGGCGGGGAAAAGCTCTTTTGTTCATGGAGTAATCGGAGAAACTCTCCTCGAAGGGGACGGCGAGGATCGATGCTGGGAGCGCGGTTCGACCCGGATAACTTCCAGCATCGATATCGCTCGAATTCTTCTCGTTGATCAAAAGCCGATCGGGGTCAATTCGAGATCCACCCCAGCCTCCTATCTCGGAATCTGGGACGAGATACGCAAGGTGTTTGCCGGAACGATCGAGGCGAAAGCACGGGGGTGGGGAGGTGGATTCTTCTCGTACAATACCGGCAAGGGGCGGTGCCCCGAGTGTAAAGGCCAAGGGCAGCTTAAGATCGAAATGAACTTCCTTGCCGACGCCTGGGTCGAGTGCGAGACATGCCGAGGGCGCCGATTCTCCGAGGAGGCCGAGACGGTACGCTTCGCCGACCTCACGATCAGCGACGTCCTCAATCTTACATTCGAAGAGGCGCGGACGAAGTTCACCCACCACCGCAAAATCATCGAACCGATCCGCCAAGCGGTGGAGCTGGGGCTCGGGTACCTTACCCTCGGCCAAAGCTCACCAAGTTTGTCCGGCGGCGAAAGCCAACGCCTAAAGCTCGTCGCCGAATTGAGCGCCGAAAGACGTGGACACACCGTTTATCTCCTCGATGAGCCAACGACCGGCCTTCACAAAGCGGATGTCGACAAGCTGGTGCGAACCCTTCGAGCCTTGGTGAACCGGGGCCACACCGTCATAGTTATCGAGCACGATAGCGACATTATCCGCGCCGCCGATCATGTTATCGAGTTCGGGCCCGGCGCAGGGGCTGCCGGCGGAAAAGTTATCTTCTCGGGCCCTCCCGGCAGACTTCTGCGAGCGCCCACTCCGTGGGGGAGTCTTCTCGGGGGTGCGGCTGCACCCGTGGGGCGCCAGGCGGTGAAAAAGGCTCCCCCTCAAATCGGGGTGCCCAAACGGGGTCGTCGGAGAGCTGCTGCGAACTGAAGCGCCGCTCACTCAGAATAGCGTACCGTTCATCGCGATACACCGTTCCCCAATCGGCACCAAATATCGCTGCATCACGGTACCCTTGATGGGCGTTATCAACGAGGATCTCGGTGGGTTTGATCTGCTCAAAAGCTGCCCGGTGACGAGGCGACTGAGGGTCGAACGCTGCGACGACGAGCTCGATCGTAGAGTTAGGGTAAACCTCCTCGTATCGACCGTCGAGCGAGATCTGGAAACGGGGGTAAAGCCGCCACAAAGCGAAGCTCCCCCTATCGAAGTCGACGAGGAGCTTTCCAGTAGCGCCGGTTGCCCACAACCAATCGAATGCGCGACGGGGATACAACTCAGTATCGAATATAGTCTCCCCCACGCGCCGCGATTGAAAGATCTGAAATCCGCACCACGGAACAACACCGAGCAAGAAAACAAACGCCGCGGCGTGATGAAGCGCGGGTCGAAGGGTCCACCAGCGAGAGGACCCTGAGAAAAATAGATGCCGAACTATCGGCCACCCATAGACCGCAGCGAAAAGTCCAAACACCGGAATCAGCCGGGCGTGGGCAGCTGCGGCGAAGCCGCTTAAAAATAGCATACCGATCGAATCCAGCCGGGGGTTCCGGGGCCGTGTCAGCACTCCAATAATCAACAGGAGGAGCACTGCGAAAAAAGGGTAGTCACGCACCTCTCCGAACGATGGAGGATACCACTCAGTCACATAGGGGCGAGGCATCGTTACCGCCTCGAAAATGAAGATGAGATACCCGAATCCGTACGGGTTTATTAATGCTGCGGCGAGTGCAAGCGCGGTCACAGCACCGCCCCACACGACCGCTGTTCGGCCGAACGGTATCAAACCAAGGGCCATCACCCCAAGGTATCCAAGCCCCACGACGAACCCGCCATGGCTATTGATCCACGGAACAAAGAGAAGTGGAATCACGATGATGGCACGCAGCGGGCGCGATTTCCGGTATCTCTCGAAAAGAAGGATCACGGTGCCGAGGAGCACATACGTGACGACATGGGATCGCACCGTAATGATCCAGGCGGGCGCGGCGAGAAAAAACATCCCGAGAGTCCAGAGCGGTGGGGGCGACTCCCCATCTAACACGCTGCGTGCCGCAGCCGCCGCGACGTAAACGGCACCGGCACACGCGAAACACTTGAGCATTACGAGGAAGATATCCCCCCCCAAGTGTACGGCCCAGAAAAACAGAACGCCGGCGAGGCAAACGGGTCGGTGAAAGGGACCTCGCCCAGAATCGAGATAAGATGGCCCACCGCCACCCGGGCGAATAAATCGGGGTCAGGGACCACCAGCTCTAGAGATACTACCAGGCAAATGAGAAAGGTGAACGCGCTGAGAACAGCTGGACAACCAAGGAGGGAGTGGAGCCGCCCTCCGAACGTTTCTAAAAATCGCAGCATCCCGCTCTGCTACGAGAGGTTTGCTCGCCATGCCAGGGTCAACACGATCTGTACGCTCGGCGAAGGGATAATCTTACCGCTGTGTCTACCAGAAGTTCGAGACCTTACGCTCCGGTGTGGCGGGCCGGCAGGCATTCATCCTTTCACGGATGATGAGCTTGATTCGGAGTGGATTGTGAATCCCTCGGAGAACGATCTCCTCCTCGTTGACATCGCTCCCGATCTGAATATCCCCAAGATCAAAGAATTGCTGTACTGGATCCTGATAAACGACAACTTCCCGAACATCCTTAAAGCTCAGCTGCGACCACCGCAGTCTTAACCCGACAAGACCTTTTACCTCGCTCACCGAATCGGCGGTTAGTATATAGCGATGGTTTAATAGACGCCGAGCTAGCACCAAAAAGACCGACAGGGGGAGGATCCCGAGGATCGGCAGGACCAGCTGCAGGGGCTGCCCGTGGAAGGTGAACGGCACAGTTACTATCGTCTCTGGAAAGTGGACCGAGAATAAGATCGCCAGCCCGATGCAGATAATGAGCGCAAAACTCAAACCGACCTGACTGAATGGACTTCGATACATCACGAGATTCGTGGCCCGATCGGCCCAGAGACCTTTAAACTCGAGGGTCTCCCGTCGTCCACTGCGTGCGACAAAACTTCCGGTGTCGGCGTCGAGATACTCTCCTGCAGCTGCGTAAATAGCCATGCAAAGCTCACCAAATTTATTATGACAGGGAACTGAAACCATCTTCGAAGTCCTGAGGGAGCTCCCACGGGAACCGGGACTTCGGGCGATACGCTGCTGCACGCATCGAAAAACAACCGCTCAACCGTTCCCCGATAGTACCACGGACAAACATCGTACTCAAAAATAAGCCCACCGACCGAACGGTGATTTTAGGTTTAATATCAAGGTAGTTAGGCCGCCTTTATCGATGACACCTCGCCGCGGTAAGCGTATACTCCCAGGAGATGCGCCGGCTAAACATCGCGCCTCTCCGATGCCCGGAAACGTGTCATCTCACCAGAAGCTAGTGGTTCGACCATTAAATTCTTTCACCTGCAAGGTAATAGAATTTATGCTCACCACTAGTCCTGAGTTAGTTTTTCACTCCGCGGGAGTGAAAAAACTTATTTGTCGAAGGACTAG
>JBJOHD010000135.1:0-6189 GCA_046047875.1 Pseudomonadota bacterium
CTGGATGAACTCCTGCTGCGGGTGCTTACGCCCGCCTTTCGGCGGAACGTTCGCTTTCGTTCCCTCGATGATCTTGAGGAGCGCCTGTTGGACACCCTCCCCGGAGACGTCGCGGGTTACCGAGGGGGTATCGCTCTTACGGGCGATCTTATCGATCTCATCGATGTAAACTATCCCCCGCTGGGCCTTCTCCACATCGTAATCCGCCGCCTGAAGAAGGTTCACGATGATGTTCTCGACATCTTCGCCGACGTAGCCGGCCTCGGTGAGGCTGGTTGCATCCGCGATAGTGAACGGCACATCGAGGATCCGGGCGAGGGTCTGTGCCAGGAGGGTTTTGCCCGACCCGGTGGGGCCCAGAAGCAGGATATTCGATTTTTGAATTTCAACGTTCGGACGGGTGAGCTGGGAGTTCTGCACCCGCTTGTAATGGTTATGCACCGCGACCGATAGAACCTTCTTCGCGTGGTGTTGCCCAATGATGTACTCATCGAGCGCATTCATGATGTCGCGGGGGGTCGGCACCTGAACTCGCGGGGTGAACGAGGAAGCCTCTTCAAGCTCCTCGGTGAGGATATCGTTACACAGGTCGATACATTCGTCGCAGATGTAGACACCCGGACCGGCGACGAGCTTTCGGACCTCCTCTTGAGTCTTGCCACAGAAGGAGCAGATAAGGTTAGAGGTGCGTTTACCGAAATCCTTGCCCATAAGATAACCTTCGTTCAAAAACCCGCCTCGTTTACATCGCTCAGGGCGGAGATTTTCTCAGCGAGCTGGGGCACCGCTCCGATAGCTCACCCCCTCTAAGGTTGAGATGCAAAAAAAACGCTCGCCGAAGCCTAAAATCGGGTTTCGCCTGCTCTAAGAATATCTTCGACACGAAGAACCGAGGTCTTAAGTCGGGTGTGCCGGTGGGAATTGCTGCTTGGCGTGGCTCGAGCTGTCTAACTCTCTAAAAATGCTACGCTAAATGTACCTCCACTCAATTGTCCCAAGGGTGTAAAAAAAACGAATTACCGTTCGCGGTGTCCCGAATTCGGCTGAGTTCGCTCGGTGCGCGGTAATTTTTCAAAATGACAATCGGGGCGGTGTAGGTGTAGAGTAACGCGCGGTTTGGATCGTGGCGGTGAGCTCTCCGGTACGAGAGCTCTTGCGTTCGCAGCGAACCCGACCACGGCTCTTTTCGATTGCGTAGCGTTATTTATTTGTGGGCAGACGATGACGACGAGAAAATTCAAAGAGAACGATCGGGTTCGACGAATTGGAAGCACCGCTTGTCCTGGAACGGTCAAGGGGCTTCGAACTGAGATTACGGCGACAACTCCGGAGGCCCGCGAGAGGGGGCTCTTGGTGAGTGTGCTGTGGGATAACGGTACGATGTCGTACTTTAGCCCTGAGGCGCTCGAGCACGCTGAGAGTCAGAGCTAAGCGGCGCGTTCCCCCGATTTCGATTCAATAACGGTGCTGGGTCGGGGGGCTTTTGCCGTTGCCGGAATCGGTCCCCTCCTGAAGTAGGCGCTGACAGGAGTCGTACGTATCGAGCGACCGGATAGCTTCAAGGTGAAGCAGCTGAGCCGATCCGGGGTTCCCTGCCTTCCACGATCCTTTGAATGTTAGGGCGGTGACGCCACACGACGATAAGAGCGATCGCCCCGAGCTGGGGAAGGATCGAATCGGAAGCGCCGCTCAGGATACCAAGCACGGGAGCGGTAAGTGCGCCGACTATCGAGGCGAGCGACACCATCTTGCCGAGCTTCAACGTCACGAGAAAAGCCCCGAACGCGCCGAGCGCCGCCCACGGCACCGCAATCGCGAAAACGCCGAACGCCGTCGCCACCCCTTTCCCCCCCTTAAGTCTCTTCGGGATAGAGAAACAATGTCCGAGCACCGCTGCCGTCCCAGCGTATGCCCCGTAGCTTTCCCCCCCGAGAGCAAGCCCGCAGAGGACTGCAAGCGCCCCTTTAAGGAAATCCCCCCCGAAGGTAAGCGCCCCAGCTTTCTTTCCGAGGGTTCGCAGCACGTTCGTCGCTCCCACGTTGCCGCTGCCGTGCTTCTCGATGGCGACGCCCCGCCGCCGTGCGATAAGGTGGCCTGTCGGAAAGGCACCGAGGAGATAAAAGGGGAGAAGCGAAGCCGTGGTGAGTACCACGGTCATCATCGTTGCGGTCGATTCATCGGACATACAGGGAGCCCCCCTGAAAAATAACGAGTCGTCTGAGATTCCCTTCGGAATCAACCCAATTTGAGGGCGTGGAGAGCTGCTATCGCTTCAGCCCTGTCTTTGTGATTAAAGATCCAACTTCCTGCGACCAAAGCCCGTGCCCCCGCAGAGGTGCACCGTGCTCCGGTCTCGGCGGTTATCCCCCCGTCAACCTCTATGTCGATCCGGAGTTTTCTCCGCGTGATCTCGCTTCGCAAAGCTGCGATCTTATCGAGGGTTGATGGGATGAATTTTTGCCCCCCCCATCCCGGATTGACCGTCATGATGAGGACGAGGTCGCACACCTCGAGCACATCGAAAACCGCCTGAACCGGTGTTCCGGGGTTTATCGCCACGCCGTTTGAGATACCGAGCTGTTTGATGCCGAGGAGGGTGCGGTGAAGATGGGCGCACGCCTCTTGATGAACGATGATGCGATCAGCTCCCGCATCTTTGAAGGCACCGAGGTGCTGCTCCGGTTCTACGATCATGAGGTGCACATCGAGAAAGAGCTTCGAGACGGTGCGAGCTGAACGAACGACGTTCTCCCCAAACGTGATCGGAGGCACAAACGAGCCGTCCATCACATCGATGTGGAGCCAGTCGGCTCCGGCGCGCTCTACCGAGGTAATCTCGGCCGCAAGGCTCCCGATATCCGCAGCGAGGATCGAAGGAGCGACGATGATCGAATCGTTTCGAGACATAGCGATCGGCCTTTCATCAGCCTAATTCCCCTATTATAGGGGGGATGAGACGACCCCCGTCAATCCACCCTTACCCCGGCAGCCGAGACAAAACGGCCCCCGGGGCGAACTGAACCCCATTGAGCCACTCACGAACGCTCATGCGGCGTTTCCCTTCCGGCTGAACCTCCCGCGGTGAGAGGATCCCATTGCCGCACCCGATACTCAGCTGTCCGTTGAAAACACCGATCTCCCCCGGGGTAAGGGGGGAAGGGGAAAGCGAGACCTCGGGGGAGAACAATTTGAGCCTCTTTCCATCGAGGAATGTGGTTGCTCCCGGCACCGGATCCAGCCCACGGATCTGCTGGGCTATATCTACGGCGCTCCGGGACCAATCGATGATCTGGTCGGTCCCTAACACCTTTTGCGCATAGGTGATCCCCTCGGTCGCTTGAGGGGTGCTGCAGAGAGCACCTCCGATGATACGCAGGAGGTCGCTTTTGAGGAGCATCGCTCCAGCGGCTGCGAGCTTATCGTGAAGGGACCCGAACGTGTCGTCGGGATTAATCGGGAGACGGTGCTCAGAGAATACCGGTCCCGTATCGAGTCCTGCCTCCATCTCCATAAGGCATACCCCGGTTTCACGATCACCGCTCATGATCGCCCGCTGAATCGGCGCCGCGCCCCGCCAGCGGGGGAGGATCGACCCATGCACGTTGATACAACCGTGGCGGGGGAGGTGCAGGACCGCCTCCGGCAAAATTTGGCCGAACGCGATGACCACCCCGATCTCGAAAGGTCCGAGCGCGGAGAGCGCAGCGAGAAACTCCCCCTCGTTTTTGCGGATCCGTTCCGGTTGCAGCACCGAGATCCCCCGCTCAGCCGCGAGAACTTTCACCGGTGAAGGGTGCATTTTATTTCCCCGACCCGCCGGTCGGTCGGGCTGGGTGACAACCGCAGCGACCTCAAGCGCCGGGATCTCGAGCAGCGCGCGCAGTCCGATCGCCGCGAAGTCCGGTGTACCGAAAAATACGATGCGGTGCCGCGGTTCACCCATAGAAAGACAGCCGGCGTGAGGTTATTCCTCCGGCTCCAAGATCCCACCCTGTTTTTTGAGCCATCGACGGAAAAATTCCCGTTTGATGCGGCTCAGATGATCGACGAAGAGAACTCCGTTGAGGTGATCGATCTCGTGCTGGAGGCACATTGAGAGGAGTCCTTCTCCCTCGATCTCGAACCAGTCACCCCGACGATTCTGCGCTTTCACCGTTACGGCGGCGTTGCGTGAGATCGTGTCACGGTAGCGGGGGATGCTCAGACATCCCTCCTCAGAAGCTACCGAGCCAACACGTCTTACGATCTCCGGATTGATAAGTTCGATCCGTTGATCCTGCTCCTCGGAGACGTCGATAACAGCGACTCGCGTCTGCACTCCTATCTGGGGGGCGGCTAATCCGACCCCGTTCGCAGCCACCATCGTCTCCGCCATATCATCGAGCAGGGAGTGAAGGGCGTCATCGAACACGGCGACATCAGCGCACCGCTCTTTGAGTCGGGGGTCGGGATAGATAACTAATTTTCGCACCGCCATGATCACCTCTGTTCATCGGCGAACCAAACACCAGCGCAATTCGACTTCAGGTGCAACAGGAAACGGAGCGCCACAGAATGCCGTTTCTAGGGAGCGATGATTTGAGCGCCCCGTTAAGACCTCGAATAGTCTTATCATAGAAGGGGAAAAAAACTAAGGGGCAGACTATCGGATTTTCTCCGATAATACGGGGAATAGCCTCACGTTGGTCCGATTCTCAAATTTTTTGTGCCGGCGTCCGGCGCGTGCGATACTAGCGAGACGAACCTATTTTATGGTCAATCTCGCGCTCCATGAAGCTCAGTTGTTTCGGCTCCTAAGCGGCCTCTTCGGCGGAGAGCGTGTGGTGCCCCATATGCGCGTCATCTCGGTGTGCGGCGGAGCGCTTCCCGCTGCGGCGGCCGACCCGGCTGGGGAACACCTTGAGTGGGCGCGTAATAATCGGTGTTTGTTTACTATCGTCGATGCCGACGATAATCCGTGTTTGGTCGTGGAATTCTTTTCCGGATTCGAGGAGTTTATCGAGCCAACCGAGGCGGAGCACCAGCGCTTCCTCAAGCCGATACTTGAGGCGCAGGGTATCCGGTATGTAACGATCTCTCCCGCTGAATTCTCGGAGATACTCGACCCGCAGAGCAGCCTCGACCTTGTCGCATTTCTCCGTGATAAGGTTGATCCAGCCGCCGCGTCGAACGAGGAGTATAACGCCTAGTGGTTCGACCATTAAATTCTTTCACCTGCAAGGTAATAGAATTTATACTCACCACTAGTCCTGAGTTAGTTTTTCACTCCGCGGGAGTGAAAGAACTTATTTGTCGAAGGACGAGTCGACTAAAGCGACCGAGCGCGCCGCCGACGTTTCTCCTGGAATATCCCCCCCCCCCCCCCCCCCCTCGGAACTCCGTTTCAGTTTGGAGGGCGATTTCACCTGTTCGCTCTTCGTTCATCATAAAGTGGGCGGGGGGAGGGATTCTAAGAGCCCTACGCCGCTGATTTCACGGCACATGAGGGCTTTATCACCGTGAGGTTGCCCTTAGGACACGCAAGCGCTAAAACTCTCCGCGGTACCGTACGAGGTGCGGCTGGGAGAAAAAATTCGGTGAAGCGTTCAGTTCTTATCGCCATCGTCATTCTAATGGTTGTGACGGGGCTGGTGCAGTTGGTGCGGCTTTTTGCTCCGAGCGGTTCGATTTGGGGGGAGCTCTCGGCTCCGCAGGCCATCGCTTTCCCGATATTCTTTCTAGCGTTGTGGCATATCACCATTCTTGGCGGGGGAATCCCGCGGGTGGTATTGATTCTCGCCGCGGTGTGCGCCGTTGGAGCCGCAGGTTTCTCCTTTGCCTGGCGGGGCGATCGGCGCACCGATTTCTTAGTGGCGCGCCTTCGTGGTGATCGATACGAGGCTGAGTCAAAAATATTTCGTGATCAGATAAATTCGGAGATCCCAGCGGGGTCGGCGGTCCGAGCCGTACGGTATTATCGGGAGCTCGACCGATTTACTGACTCTCAGAAGGCCTTGGATGCAAACCGCAGTGTTCCCGCGATTGTTTGGGGAGGACCGGAGTGGATTTCGCTCTCCTTTGCTTCACAAGATGGAGTTGCTCGAATCGGGGAATTCGCACCGAGCTTCGCTTTCGGTTCCGATCTCGCAATCGTCACCCAGATATCTCGAATCGATATCTCTCGCCATCCGGAGAAGTACACCGGAGCTT
>JBJOHD010000136.1:0-3324 GCA_046047875.1 Pseudomonadota bacterium
TCGTCGAGCGAATAAGTCAGGGTGGGAAGGCATGAGTCGCGTGATTGAGGAAAAAATTGAACGAGAGGTGGAATGAGCGAGGCGCTCAACCGTCTCTCACTTGATCGGATCCGTCGGGGGATCTCCGCTGCGAGCGAGTCGCACGGGGTTATCCAGACGGTGGTCGAGGGGATCGCGCGCGAGCTCGGCGCGGATGAGGTTCGTGTAATCTGGCGGGACGGTTCGAACAGCCGCACGGTGGAAGCATTGAACGGGTCCTCGGGGGATACGGGGCCGGCCCGGCGCTCCGGAGCGCTCGCGGATCTCCGCGATGGCGCGATGTATCTCGGTGGTCAGAGCGCGACGGGTCCGGTGGCGATCAATGATGTATCGGCGGCGCGCCTGAACTCAGAAACCCTCACGGTGCTCGCAGGGGTGCGTTCGTATGCGCTCCTTCCGGTCTATAACGGTGGCCGGATAGTCGGTGTCTGCGAGTGTGTTTTCATCGGACGATATCATCGCTGGGAGCAGCACCATATCGGGACGCTCGGTGCGATCTTGGACCTCATGGTGATTCATTGCGACCGCTTTGAGAAGGGGAGTCCGGTAGGGCAGGGGAATACGTCCTCTGCGGAGACCCTCTCAGCCGAGCTTCAAGAGGCGCGACTCCTCTACGAGCGGCTCATCGAGCACGGTGACATGCTGCTCCTTCGCACCGATGCAGAGCTCAACGTCGTCGATGTGCAGGGTAATTTCGAAGCGCTCCTCGGCATGGGTCGGGAAGAGATCGTGAGCGGTCGAACGGTCTGGCGTCAGTTCCTCACCCCCCCGTCATTCCGGCGTGCCGCCTGGAGGGCGAGCACCGCCTCGCAGAATCGCGAAATTAACGAAGAGATTGGGGTGATAAACCGGAAGAGTGGAGAGACCCGCTGGATCCTCCTCAAGGGGATACCGCTCTTCGATGCCCGGCAGGAGTTCTGCGGCTGGGAGGGGCTGGGGATCGATATCACCGAACGCCGCAGGATCCGTGAGGACGCGAGTCGTCAGACGAAACGAATTGAAGCGCTCTACGAGGTCTCCCGGGCGCTCCAGGTAACCCTTGAGCCGGCGAGTATGACGCTGCGTGGGCTGCGCGCTCTGGTGTCAGCTACCGGATCGAATTGTGGATTAGGATGTTTCTACGATGCTGCCGCCGACAAGCTGGAGCTCGTCGCTTCCGAGGGGCTTTCAGCCTCGTATCTCGAAGCTTTTGAGCGAATTCTTAACGGCCCGACCCTCATTCGCCGCGCTGTGGAGGGACGTCAGGGCTTTATCGTCAACGATGTGCAGCTCGATCCCCGGGCCGCAGTGGACCTCGCTCGAATGGAGGGACTGCGAGCGACGATCGTTGTACCCCTCGTCAGTGACGGGCAGGTAATCGGAGCGCTCGCGCTCTTTTGCCGGCGGGCTAATCAGTACAACGAAGATGATTATGAACTCATCGCCGCGGCGGCGCGGCAGATCGCGTTGTCGGTGCGCCAAGCGGAACTACACGCTGCCCAGCGGCACCAGGCTGATTCGTTAGCTGCACTCTATCGGCTAAGCCACGAGTTAACCAAACATCTGACCCCAGCGGAGGTTGCGGCTCACGCCTTTCCGATAATTCAGGAGGAGCTCGCGTGTCGTCGTCTGTGGCTCGGGGTAATTAATGATCAAGGCACCCATATCATAGGTCAGGCGGGGGTGGGGCCGGGGATCCGCCGCCCGATAATCGAGGCTCAAATCGACCTTGCGGTGTCGCGGCCGCAGCTCGACCAGGCGCTTCGCTCGAAGAACGCGGTCGTAATGAAGCCCTCTGATGTCGGCGCGTGCGTCGGGTTCGAGCGGGTTATTGCGAAGCTTGAGGTGGGAAGTTTGATTATTGTCCCACTCGTGACGTTAGGGCAGGTGGTGGGAGTGCTGCTCGTTGAGCCGGCGATTAGCAGCGCTGTGGTGGATGAGCGCAAGGTGACGCTGTTGACCGCGATGGGAAGTGAGATCGCGACGGTGATAATGGCGCGCCGTTGCGACTCGCGCAGGGCCGACTCGGAAAAGATGCGGATGGCGGGACTTGGGGCGTCCGGAGTCGCTCACAATTTCAACAATCTGCTGCAAGCCGTCATGGGACAGGCCTCGCTGATCGAGATGCAAGCGACCCGCGAATCCCCGGTGGGCGCCTCAGCTCGGATGATTATCGAAGCCGCGAGTAAGGGAGCGGGGCTCATCAAGCAGTTGATGAACTTTTCGATGCACGGGACGTCTGTTCGGCGCAGCCTCTCCATCGACCGGCTTATCGCGGAGTCGGCTGATCTCTACAAATCGGTGGTCGGCTCGGGGATATCCCTCGATCTCGATGTAGCTCCCCGCACCCCCGAGATCTACGCAGATTACGGTCAGCTGCAGCAGGTGATTACGAACTTGCTGATGAATGCCCGCGAGGCGCTCGGTGAGCGAACGGATGGTGCTGTCCGTCTCCAAGCTCGGCCGGTGACGCTGCGTTCGGGGGAGATCGATCGGGAGCTCGCCCCGGGGGAGTATGTGCGGATCGATGTTGAAGATAACGGAGTCGGAATGGACGCCGAGAGTGTTGCGCGGTGTTTCGAACCGTTCTTTACGACGAAGAACGTCGATACTCGAACCGGTGTCGGACTTAATGGATCGGGGCTCGGATTATCCTCCGCGTACTCAATCGTGAAGCACCACGAGGGGCTTATTACGGTGCGCAGTCGACCGGGGGCGGGGACGGTGTTTAGCGTCTATTTGCCGGTGGCCCCCGCTCTCGAGGTCGCGGAGTCTCGGAGCGCCAAGCGTGCCGATAGCAAAGCTGCGACCGAAGTGGTTCGTCAGGCGATCGTTTTTAATCTCGATGCTACGGTGGAGCGCGCTGTCGTGTCGACGATCGAGTCGCTCGGTATGCGTACCGTCCTCGCGCAGTCCCGGGATGATATCCTGCAGGCGCTCCGCGATGGCGAGCGTGATATTCAACTCGTTGTGCTGGATGTCGATCGCAACGAGGGGGAGATGCGGGGATTGATTACGGCGATTCGTCGGGCTCGCGACCGGATTAAAATACTCTGCTCAACCACCGATCGGGTGCGGTGGAGTAAGGACCTCGCCACTATCCCCGGCGTTGAGGTAGTGGAGAAACCTCTGGGTGTCTGGACGTTGACGTTTCACGTGAGGCGAGCGCTTAAGTCTCCGCTCACCGTGGGGCTCTCCGATCGGGTGGTCGTGCAGCGCGATAGTGGGTCCGAGAGCGGGGGAAGAAGGGGAGCCGCCGAGGGGGGATATGTCGAAAAGGGGACGATATAGGGCTGCGGTAGCCCT
>JBJOHD010000137.1:0-4688 GCA_046047875.1 Pseudomonadota bacterium
GCGGCGCCTTTCAAATTTCTCGATCTCGGAACGCCACACCGCTGCAGAGCGCGCAGCCTCGTAGACCGGCACACCCGTCTCAGCTCGAATGAGGAGCGTTGAGTTATCGGAGGAGAGAAACTGCGGTTCGGCATCGGCCAAGAGGGTGTGCCCCTTGGTTAAAATTCGGTTAAAAAAACGCTCTCCGGTATCGGTTCGCTTAAGGGATCGAAGTCCCTCAATCAGTTCACGTACCGCGACATCCGACCCAACATCTGAAAACGCACGATTATCGCTCCTCGACAGCAGCAACACCACAACCTCCCGGGGTGGTATACCGCCCTGCAGCGCCGCACGCTCCCCCGGATTACGCAGCAGCGCATCAAGAGACCACGGCCCTGGGACGACTGTCCGACTCCCGATGATGCTGCCAAGAGCTCCGAGAATGAGCGCCCCGAACAGACAAAAAAAAGCGCAGCGACGCTCCCTATTCCAATAACTGTCCGTCTCCACCCTGCTCCTTCGACACCTGTTTCCCTGCCGGTGCCGTTTCATCAACAATCGGGCACCCCGCGAATCGTCGGAAGAGCCCACGGAATCGAGGAATCATGTACGGTACCGCCCGCTGGTATCGCCGGTACTCCTCCCCGTACCAGGCAGAGAGCCGTCTCTCTTTAAGTCGGGGCCCGAGCACGCAATACCCACCCCACACGAGAAAGAAGAAGAGATGGTCCGGGCTCCACACTGGCCCCGTGAAAAGGATAAGCGCGAAGGCCAGGTAGATCGGCTGACGGAGATAGCGGTAACTCCCCCGCTCGGCCGGCGCATCGAAGCGGGGTGCCCTTCCTCGAAAGACCGAGCTCCATCCTAAAAACCCTGTATGCAGGGCGATACTCGCATCGCTGATAGCTTTCACAAGTAAAACCCATGCCCCGATGAAGAAAATCGACATTATCATCTTAAGGGCGCCGGTGGGGGCGAACCACACCGTCTCACTCGGTGTCCACAGGAGAAACACCGCTACTAACTGCAGGGAGGAAACCACAGCAAACGTCGTCGTCGATAGTTGTTCTCCGAGCTTTCCGGGAGCACACCAGCCGAGAATACGCCGTCCCCTTTTTGATAAAAGCAGTGAATGAATGAGTGGGAACTGGCACACTAAAAGAGTATTCCACAAACGTCCGTGGTCGCCCCCGATCGGCCAAAGGCTCCGAGTAAAACCGAAATACACATCGTATGCCATCAACACGATCGCGACGCCGAACGCGAGATGACAAATCACACCATAGGTGAGAGCTATCACCTTATCGCGCACACTTCTCTCCCCGCGAGAAAACCATCGAGAAGGCGAGCGCGAGGCTCTTCCCTCGTTTCAGAGTAATCGCCCAGCGGCGGATCGTTTCCCTGACACACACCTCTTCGCCGAACGACTCGACGAAACGGAGTCCCCGCGCATCAGCAACCGACATAAGCTCCTCAGGGGTAACAAACAACGAATGCCGATGAGTTCCGGGAGGTATTAGGCGAAGCCCCTCACCTAAAATTATCGCCCCGATAAGGGACCGAAACGTTCGATTTAACGTACCGACAAAGAGCCGCCCCCCCGGCTTTAAGAGACGGCTCGCCTCATCGATTGCCCGTGGATAATCAGAGATGTGATCGATGACATCCGCGAGCAGAACTATATCCGCCGATCCGTCCGGCAACGGGACACTTCGCGCATCGCCAACGAAAAAACGTCCCCGCCCTCGCGCCGCTCGCCGCGCGGCTTTGATACTTTCTCCGCTGAGGTCTACACCGACGACATCGGCACCCGCATCAAGGAGGGGAACCGCGATGAGCCCCCCCCCACATCCGAGATCGTATACGGTGCGGTCTCGGACCTCACCGCATCCCGCTCGAATGAGTTCGAGACGAAAAGGAGTGATATTCTGCAAAGAACGAAAACGGGGCGCCCCCGGGCGCCACCATTCCTCGGCAAAGTTGTTATAGATCGAAAGATCGTTCCCGGGATTTATCCAGCCGAACATCGACTTAACCTCACCTTGGAACCCACTCAAAGAGGATGAGCTCGATCGTCAGTCCAGGGCCGATACCCATCATGAGCACTTTGTCACCCGGCACCGCCACCTTCGATTCAAGAAAAGCTTTGAGAACGAAGAGAATCGTCGCGGAGGATAGATTCCCAACAGTCCGCAGGACCTCTCGAGACCAACGGGATTGGTCCCCATGAAGACCAAAGCTCCGTTCGAGGAAATCGAGGATCTTCACGCCACCCGGATGAAAGAGCCAGTAGTGGACATCGGTTGACTCTAGCCCATGCCGACCGAGAAACTCACCCACTAGCCCCGGGGTCACATCGGCTAACGCTTGCGGGAGATCGCGGTCGAGCCGCAGGTGAAAGCCATCATCAAAGATATCGTAACCCATTAAATGACGGGTATTGGGTAGCAAAGACGATTGATGATCGAGATAGACAAGACCACGCTCATCGGGACTGACAATCGCCGCGGCTGCCCCATCAGCGAATATCGCGGAGCCAACCAATTGAGCGGGACGATTATTTTGGGGTTGGAAAACGAGGGAGCAAAGCTCCACAGCGGTACACGCAACCACCCCGCGAGTCTTAGCGAGATCACAGGCAAGTTCGAGACCGATGACCCCCCCTGCACACCCGTGCTGATAGACGGGAAGACGCCCGACCGAGCGAGATAAACCCACTCGTTCGACGACGAGAGCATCGACTGAGGGGATCGAGGGACAACTGCACGAAGTAAAGACGAGCGAAGCGACCGCGGTCGCCGGAAGTCTCGCTTGCTGGAGTGCCGCCGAGAGCGCCTGTGCTCCAAGGATCGGAGCAAATTCCTCGAATAACTCCCCCCTTTTTTTTAATCCCTTCAGCTCCAGAACCTCACGGAGATCGAAAGAAAAATTTCGGCTCCCCGTCTCCGAGGAGCGGAGAAATCTTTCAAATAGCTTTGCTGCCTCGGGTGAGCTTTGGAGCCAACGAGCGCCGGCCGCGGCCACCCCGTCGATTTCGTAACGGAAAGGGGGCAAAGCAGACTCAACCGCAATGATGCTCGGCATAAACTAAGAACCCTGATTTTGAGCGGAAATTTCTCTGAGCTTGACCCCTACCTTGATTCGCACTGTGGGCTCGAGCTGCGCGATGAGTATCGAGGGATCCTCAACACCGTAGTCTGCCCACTCGATCTCAAGTTCACCGCTCACAGCAAATCCCTCGGGTGTTCGCTCAGCGACGATAGGAAGAAGGACCTCGCGGCTCACTGCACCGATGACAAGTTCGCCCCCGATCTCAAATTTGCATCCCGCGCCGAGAGCTATCTGCGCAGGGTTACAACCGGGTTCGCGGGCAGTCAGCTCCCGTCCCCGAAAAATAACTTCGGGATACCTCGCGGCGTGCATGACTTTTCGAAGCTTTTCATCCCTGCTTTTACTATCGGTATCGAATCTCCCCACTGGAATAGCCGCCTCGATCCGAACAGAGAGGGGATCCGCAGAGTTTTCTAGCCAGATACGCCCGTGGAGCCCCGCCGTTTTCCCCTCAACAAGGTGCCACGTGGAATCAACTTCGAAGGAGACCTTTGTATTGCTATCGGTGATCTCTTGGGGCAACTGCCACTCACCCACCCCAAAAGCTGGTGGAGAGCCACAGAGCCAAACCCCGAGGAGGGCTAGACCAAGGGCACGAATTCTCTGCATATGATCTCCGAGTAACACATCACGGGATTATCCGGCTCGCCACGCACCCCCCGCAACGTGAGGTCCCCAGCCGAAGGATCATCGGCCATCGCGCCGACAAGCGCAACAGCCGGTACGTAAGAGTAGTGAACCGCCGAAACGGTGCCGCAACCGCCGCACGCCGCACCTCAAAGCGCTTATGCGCGGTCGCATAATCACCCCCTTTGGCAAACTCGCACTCGATCACCGCTCTCGCAGCAAGCTCCCCCGATAGAAGTGCGTGGGTCATTCCCATTCCCCCTATCGGATCGAATTCCTCCGCAGCATCACCGGTAAGAAAGACTCCTGGGACGGTGCTCCTCCGTATAACACCCCCCACCGGGGCCCTACCTCGAATATCACCGACCCTCTCCCCCTCAAATCCGATCCGCTGCAGGATTGAGCCGTAGCGTGAACGATCTTCCAGGAAATCCCGAGGATTAAAATCCCCGCCGAGAGGAGCCAACACCGCGAGGTTTAATCTTCCCCCAGCGAGAGGAGTAGCGTAAACCTCGTAGTCAGCCGCGAGCGATACGTGGACGAAGTCATGCGCTCCGGTGAACCGACCGGTGAAATGACACGCCACCCCAACTCGCGGGGGGGCCCGACGGATCTCCCATGCGTTTAATCGGCGTGCGGTTGCTGAATTCGAACCATCAGCGACGATGACATAGCGAGCCGACGCCTCTCCGTTCGGAGTCGCGCACAAAAAACGATCGCCATCTGAACGAATAATCCCGGGTGTACCAAAGAACGCCGAAACGTTCGGCATTCTTGCAGCGATTTCCGCCGCATGTAGATCGAGAATCCGTCGCTCGACCGTCACCCCGCTACGACGTAAGGTAAGGACCCTCGATACCCCCCGTGCGGTAATTTGGAAACCACGAAACGGCTGCGCCTCAATCGGAAGAGCTGAGTCTCCCATCGGCCAGAATCCGAGCCGCACCGCCGCCTTCACGCCCACGCTT
>JBJOHD010000138.1:0-12243 GCA_046047875.1 Pseudomonadota bacterium
TACACACTTCGTATATTCCTCCCGAGAGGATTTGTCGTCGTGGTCTCATGCTAACTGTATCGAGCTCTCGAACTCGACGTTGCACAAAAACACAAAAAAACTTGGGGCGGACCAGGGAGGGAGGGAGGGGGTTAGACGTCGTAGAGGAAGGTTACTTCGACCGAGATCTCGGGATGAAGGGAGTGGTGCACCGGGCAGGTGTGCGCCCCGCGCTCGAGCTTCAACCTTTGCTCGGGGGTGAGTCCCCTCGGGAGGTGAATCATAACCGGAAGGTGGCCGAGCCTACGGGGGCTTTGCGACATATGCTTCTCGACCTCAAACCACGTCCCGTCGAGCAATATACCCTCACGCTCCGCCATAAGCCCCATAATAGTTACCATGCACGAACCAAGCGCCGCCGCAACAAGATCGGTCGGAGAAAACGAGGATCCGTCTCCCCCGTTATCCTTCGGCGCAGCGGTCGTTATCTCCGTCCCTGAATCTCCATGCTTGAGACGAATTTTCTTATTCCCCAGATAACGACCGTGAATCTTTACCGCCATAAACCGTTCCTCCCGCTCTCCATCACAGACCCATATTATATAGATCCGCCCTCTTCGTGGTACTATAAAGAGGCATCTCGGATTCACCGATCGGGGTCTGAAATGAAAAGCACGTGGTTAAACTGCAAGGTAGAGGGTCGTAAAACAAAGAACGGCGACGGGCTCATCGCCGTTCAGCCGATAACGTTCGAGGAGCCGATCGTGGTGTGGGGGGGCATCGTATGCTCCCGTGCCGAACTCGTGACATTTCCTGCTTTAGTCTCCGCCAACTGTGTCCAGATCGAAGCGGATGCTTTTCTTCTTCAGCCAAAGCTCACGCCCGGAGATCGAGTGAATCATAGCTGCGCGCCCACGTGCGGCTTTGCCGGCGACCGCACCCTCGTGGCGCTCCGCCCGATAGCTGTCGGAGAGGAGATTACCTACGACTACGCGATGTCGGACTCCAACGACTACGATGAGTTCGAGTGTCTCTGCGGCGCTCCCTTCTGTCGAAAGAAGATCACCGGTAACGATTGGAAAGATCCGACGCTCCGCTCCCGCTACGCCGGCTACATGTCCTCATATATTGACTCGCTTATCCGACAGGAGCGGAAATCCTTTTAAGCTCCCGCAGCTTCTCGAGCTGCTCCGTCACCACCGGCTCTCCCGGCTTTATCTCTAATATTCGGCGGTACCACCGCTCAAGCTGCTCGGCGTCCCCTCTCTTGAGGGCGATATCCGCAAGACACTGCAGCGACAGGAGATGGTCCGGCACCATTTGGAGCACCCCTTGAAAGACCCGCTCCGCCTCAACGAGATCCCCCTTCCGTACGAAAAGATCGGCGCCATAATTGTACAGCGCCTTCGGGCTCCGGGGCTGATCGAGCACCGTCTGCGGTAAAAGGGTATCGTTAGAGCGCCACACCGGAATCCGGACAACCGTGCGCACTGAATAAAAGATAAAAACGGCCCCAAGAACGGCTCTAAATACCCTCGGCTGAAGCCGCCTTCCAAACCTGTCCCCAACACCCACCAGGAATCCGATGAATCCAACGCTCGGCAGAAACGCGAGCCGTTCTCCCATCACGGTTCCGATCGGCACCAAAAGATTGGAGGTTAAAAGAAAAGTAATAAGGAACCATACCCCCAAGAAGCCATACCGCTCTCGCCGAAGCCATACGATAGAGCAACCAATCCGAGGAACAGCGCAACCCGAAGGCCGCCCAGGGGAGAATAGACCTCAGCAAAAAACTCCCCTACCATCGCCGAATAATCCGCTGAGAGCCTCAGAGGAAAAAGAAGGAGCGCTGCATAGTCACCAAGCACCTTGAAACTCGGGAAAATGCGCTCAAAAAATCCAAGATGGAAAAGGGGATTCTCTACCCACGCGACCCCGTCGCTCGCGGGAGTAAGCGCTCCAGGCAATGCCCGGTATCGAAGAGCGGCATACGCCCCTCCGAAGACTGCGCTCACAACTAGCACCCCAACAACGCGGACTCCCTTCGGCCCCTCTCGAGCCCCCATGAGCGCGACAATCGCCGCGAGATACACCGTAAGCGCCGACTCCTTCGACAGAGCCCCGAGGGCGATAAGAACAGCTCCACCGACCGCCCCTCGCCACGAGAAAGGGCCGGTGAGGAGGAGAAATCCGCTGAGCCCCAGCACTGCGGCCATCAGCTCCGCACGCCCGATCGAGTTCGCTACCACCTCAACATGCACCGGGTGAACGACGAAGAGGAGCGCTCCAATGAGAGCTCCTTGCCGCGATAGATATCTATTGAAAAGAGCGAGCACGAGGACGCTGCAGAGTCCGTAAAGCGCGACGTTTACCAGGTGAAACAACCACGGTGCGCCCCCTCCGACTACATAGGTAAGGCGGTACGACGCCGTAACCAGCGGACGGTAGAGATTGCCCGGCGGGGTGGGCTCGACAAAGACTCGATACCACCCGCCCTCCGCCCTCCCATTCACCTGCGGATTAAGCGTTATCTGAAGAACATCGTCGTAGGCGAATTCAAACGAAACCGTGGGGAGATACAATACCGCCACGACAAGCAGCACGCTCCACACGAGACTCCCCCGAGAAACTCCGAGAGCCTTTAGCGCCATCGAGTTCAGCCCCCTCACACCCCCTAATCTCCTCCCTGAGAGCCTCCCCCGCCCCACGCTCGGAATGCTCTCCCCTCTTCGGCAGTGGAGACTAGGGTAGCCCCCAATTGACCGAAGACTACCCCAACCACCCAGCTCCCACTACACCGTTTAACGCGATGAGGACACCGATCAGTGCGAAGCCCACGCCCCGGCTCCGTCGACCGGAGAACTTGTCGAAGAGATCGCTTACAATCATGAGGGTCACCGTCAGAATGGCTAATGAGAAAAATGTCGTGGTGCGTCCACCGGAAGCATAGAGGGTCGGCGAGAAGCCGACCACCACACGGGACAGGAATCCAAGCCCTAAAATAACCAGTGCCGCCTGGAGGCTTCCCCGCCCCGCCCAAAGTTGGGCGAGCGCCCCGACGGTACATACGAGGATGACGGTAAAAAGGATCGTAGCAGCAAAAAAATCAGTCGCACCGTAGCCGTGCATCCTCACGAAACGGGTATTATAAAGGAAGCGCAGGAACGAAGTGTCCTTTCCCCCTTCGGTTGCGGCCCGCAGCAAAAAGCCAACGATCAATACAAAACCGAGTGGGATCCCCGCGAGAAGACGATCACTGACCCGCCGCCGCGTCGCCACTATACCGGCGAAGATCGCCAGAGAGAGCGCGAGAAATACCGTATTAAAATTGCTCGCCGCGAGGTAATAACTCGCAGTCGAAAAATATCCGAGCAGCGCCTTACGACCGGTCGAATACTCAGCGAACTGGGGATATAGTCGAGCTGTCTCCGCCGTAAATCGAAGATGATTTCCCGGCGCAGCCACCGCAAAAGCGATTCCCGCCGCGGCTATCCCCAGCGGAACGAGGAGACTCCAGTCCCCTCTCTGGACTCGAATAAGGTAGATCCCTCCGGCAACGTATCCGCCTAAGAGGATAAGCGCCATCTGCTCGTGGTTCGCAGCGTACACCGCTCCGAGAAAACACACCGCCCGCTCTGCGCCCCCAACCGACTCACCCCGCACCACCTTCGCCAACGGAATGAAGGCAACGAGGCCCAACGCCGCAACCCAGAGATAATTTAAAGTCGTTGCCGCCCAACCAGCTGAGTGAAGCACTTTGAGCGGGAGGAGAAGCGCCAACAGAGAAGCAAGAAACGCGTTCCGCCTCCCACCTGCGGTCGCGACTCGGGTCAGCGCGAGCACAACGAAGGCTGCGAGGGCGGCGGTGATAATACGCCATACCCACGGGTCAGATCGAAGGACCACGATCAGCGCTCCTTCGATGAGAACACGGGAGCTCCATTCGTGGTATCGCCGAGCTAAGAACTCAAAGAGCGGAACCCTAGCTCCGTACTCAGCGTACCACCGGTCATCGCCGGTTCCGAAGCCGACCCCTGAGAGGAGTACCAGCATCGCGACGAAGTAAAGGAGGTATACCGGGAGCTCTTCCCGCAGGCGTGGGGTCATAAGCGGCAGCTTCTACCGCCCCCTTTTACCCCAAAGGGCAGGCCCATTCAATCAATGATCGGCTGAGCAGGTACTACCCTTGCGCCGTTTCACCCCGCTCCAGCGCATCCCGCGCCACCATCGCCTTAATCCCGGTGAAGCCCGGCTCGGTCATCTTAACCTTGGCGATGCGGCTCCCGACTTGAGCGAGCGCATGAGCATTCGAAAAGCTAAAGAGCTGAAACTTTATCTTCGGCCACTTCGACTTGAAATAGCTGGTCGAATCGGCGTACGCGAGATCGAACGCGCGAAAACCGTACTTTTCAACGAGTGCCGGTATCGCGGCGAGTCGGTGTGGGGTCTTATCCATCCGGCTCGGCAACGCGACTCCCCCGTGCTCCTCGATAGCCTTTAAAATCTCCTCGAACGACTTGCTTACGAGATACGACTTATCTCCCGCCGTAGTCACTGGAACATCGAGAGAACGCAGGAAACTCTCGACCTGAGCGCCGGTAAACCCTTCAGGGAAGAGGCAGCTTAAAACAACATCATCGCAGGCGCCGATAGCGCACCGGATCGCCACACCGGGAATCACCGTAAGGGGTGAACTCTTCGCTGCATCAGTGATGCGATCGATGAACTTGCCGCTGTAAAAGTCGGTCACTGCAATGACATCGAGCCCTTTCACTTTGGCGAGCCGCACGAGCGCTGGAGCGGTATCGATCCCCTCGATCGAGAGATAGCCGAGAGATGCGGGGCTGTGGATACGGAGATCGAGCACGTAGCTCTTCTGACGCGCCTTCCCCTTGTCGGAGCGGGAAGCACGCCCCCGTTCCCCATCGGGGACGACGATCGTCTCTACTTGAGCGCTTAACGGTTTATTCTCTTCGGTCATATGCCACTCCATTTAACAATCCCCCTCGCCGCCGCGCGGCGAGGCGACGACATTATTTCGGGGACGTCGTCGGATCCCCCTCCACCGTTTCGTTCGATACGATATTTGCTCCCGGCTTCTTCGCCGGCGGTTCGCTCGAGATCTCTTTACCCGCACGTTGGGTCAATGTGTCACGTATGAGCGCCTTCAACGCCCCGATCTGAACATCGATCCGCTCCAAGTCCGCTCCGGTCGGCATCGCGTTAAAAAGGGCGATCATCCGATCCACCCGCACCATCATGTTGTTAAGCTTCGACGTAATAAGGTCTATCTTTCCCTCGATGAGCTTTAGTTCGCTCACAGTCGCGAGCCCCATCAACCGGCCAAGGGTGGCGGCGCTCATCTCCCCGCGCGGGGGATCCTCTCCGCCGCCCCCTGTTCGGGGTACGGTAGTCGGCTTTACCGCCGGCGCTTGAGCCTCGACCTTCGGGTCACTTCCCCCCTCAGCCGTGCTCTCGGTTGTGTTCTCCGACTCGGTCATAAACCTCAAACGTTTGGATCTCTCAACAGCCCAACCGCCGATGCGCGGGTCTACCGACCTCCCACGCCGAGCGCTCCATTCAATCGCGCGTAATCTCGGAGAGCGCCCACACGCCGAGGTGCAGCTCGAAACGAACTTCTTTCGAGGCAACACGAAAAACCACGCCGAACAGCGCAAGGGCGCGATCTTTATCGAGCGGTAGAACGGCGATATCCCCACCCCCTACTACCGGGAGAGACACCGCGCCGTACTGCTATAGATGAGTCAGCGGGGCAGGACGATTCGAGCAGGTTCGTCAGCGATCTCGGTATTTTCCAGAAGTTCACCGACGTTTGTGGCAACGGTGGACACCGAGCCGTCTTTTTTGATTTGTTTTAGGGCCTTACGATACATGATACGGAGTCGTACAACCCGGTTTTGCGAGATCTCTTCGACTCTAATTCGAATCCCGTCCACCTCCATAATCTCCCCGGTGCTCGGAATCCGGCCGAGATGATGGATAACGAAACCCGCCAACGTATCGTACTCCCCGGTCGGAAAGGAGAATCCGTGGCTCTGATTGAGGTCCTCGATAAGGGCGCTTCCGGCGATAAGGAGATCCCCCGATTTGGTGCGTACCACCTCAAGCTCCTCTGCTGGGACATCGTGCTCATCGAATATATCACCCACGATCTCCTCGATAAGATCCTCAACGGTCACAAGCCCGTCCACCCCACCGTGTTCATCAAGCACTACCGCGAAATGAACCGCCTCCCGCTTAAACTCAGCGAGCAGCTCATCAACTTTCTTGTTATTAAGGACGAAATACACCGGTCGAATAAGCCGGGTGAAATTGAAATCGGGCTCAACTTTGCCCACAAGCGGGATCAGGTCCTTGGCGATCAAAACTCCCTGGACATCGTCGAGGTCGTTCCCGATGACGAGGAGACGGGAGAGCCCCTCTTTGGCGAAAACCCCCACGACCTCATCGAGCGACATATCGCGGGTCACCGAAACTATATCGGTTCGCGGAGTCATAATCTCCCGGACCACGGTGTCGGAGAGGGTGATGACGCTTTGGATCATCTCCCGCTCCTCCTCCTCGATCTCCCCCGCTTCACTGCTGAGCTCTACCATCTCGCTGATATCATCGGCGGAGACCCCGAAATCCCGCTCCGCCGGCGCATCCACCCTTAAAAGACCGAGGATCCGGTTCAAAGCGCCAACGAGGAGGAACGCGACCGGACGGGAAAAGGTTGACCATAAACGGATCGGGAGCGCAAAGGCGCACAAGATCGCTTCGGGATGAGCAAACGCGTATGCTTTCGCCACCTGGGCACATCCCAACGTTAGGAGGAGGAAAGCTCCCACCACCCCCGCTTTCAGCGCAAGCTCGAGCACCGCGCTAAGGGCAAGCCCATCGGTGAATACCTCCTCCCGCCAAAACTGAAAGACCACCCCCCCCAGGAGGAGCGCAGCGAGGAAGCTGCCGAATTGAATGACGAGGAGATACTTGTCAGCGCTCTGCGCGATCGACCATGCAGAGGAAGCGCCGAAGCGTTTGTTCTCGACGAACTCGCCGAGGAGCTTCGTCCGGCTGCGGGTAATAACCACCGCCGCGGCCGCGAAAAATACGTACGCCGCAACGAGGCTCACGCCGAGAATTAGAAGGAGGACTTGAGGAGGTTCACTACCCATGCGACCCGACCATCACGCTCACCGGTTCACCCACATCCTAGGGCAAACCCAAACGGAAAACATAAAGGAATTTAGTGGCTTATAATACCCACACGATTCCCCCACCCAGCCAAACGAACCAAATCGTTCGATAAATCAGATTTCCAGACAGCTTTATAATCCGGACAATTAAACAATCCTGGGTACGTCCGTTGCGCTCTATGGCCTACGTTCCTGACATTGTGGGGGCGCAGGAGCGTGTTGTCAACGAAGCTCGGGGGGGCAAGCGATAACCCCTTGAATGAAATAGTTAACTTTCCAGAACGGTCATCCGTATGGCACGATGAGGGCACCGGCTCCGGTGCAACCCCTGGGGGGCCGCAGACGGCGAAATTTCTACCCATTTAAAGCGAGGAACGGTCGATGAGCGGAGTCGCAACGAGAGAGATCATGTGGAACGTCGGCAGCCTCGGCAACGTGGTCGCCATGTATACGTTGATGGTGGCAGCACTCGTCATCGGATTCGCCGGGGTGTTCCGGCACGGGGAGGTGTGGGTCTCCGGGCGGCCGGCTCCTGAGCGAACCGGAAGGTGGCTTGAACGTTTTCAAAGCCTTTTCACCCACGGCCTCTTCCAGAGAGGCACCGTGCGGGAGCCCCTTCCCGCTGCCGCCCATACACTTATCTACGTAGGTTTCTTAGTCCTCCTCTTCACCACCACCATGGTGTTCATCGACCACGACCTTGGGATTCGGATCTACGAGGGCAACTTCTACCTCATCGTGACGCTCCTGAGCGACCTCTTCGGATTGGGGCTCATTATCGGGTGTGCGCTCTTCGCCCACCGACGCTATATCGCGAAAGCGGACCTCGTCCATCGTCGCCCCTCGGAGATATTCGGACTCACCGTCTTGGTGCTGCTGTGCGTCCAAGGCTTCCTCCTTGAGGGGCTTCGGATCCATGCGACGAACGACCCATGGCGCCTCTGGTCCCCGGTAGGGCTCCTCTTCGCGAAATTTTTCTGGGCGCTCTCCCCCGACAGCACGACCCTCCTCCACTACCTCGTGTGGTGGTTTCATACGATCACCGTATTCGCGGTAATTGCGATCACCCCCTACACGAAGTTCTTCCATATCCTCGCCAGCTCGGCGAACCTCTACTTCCGCGACTCGGGCCGGGGTAAGGCCCAACTGCAATCTCCGGGGGATCTCGAGAAGATGATGGAGTCTGGGGAGGAGTTCTCGCTCGGCCTCGGCTCGATCAAAGACTACACCTGGAAGCAGCTCCTCGACCTCGATGCGTGCACGAGCTGTGGTCGGTGCCAAGACAACTGCCCGGCGTATCTTTCCGGTAAACCGCTCTCCCCGAAGTGGATGGTGCTCGATACACGTAACCATGCTCTTGCCCTGGCGGCGGAGGACAAACTCGCCCCCTCATCGCTCCCGCGCCCCCTCCGCTCACTCGATAAATCCCTCTCCCTCGATTTCTTTCTCGCCTCAAGCGGAATGGAGAAAAGCGCCGAGGGCTACTCGGTAAGCGGCGCCTATCGGGGGGAAAACGAACTTGTTCGAGAGACCCCACGAATACTCGGCCGCTCCGCGGACGATATGATCGCGGGCGACGTGATGGATCCGAACGTGTTCTGGGCGTGTACGACGTGCATGGCGTGCGTGGAGGTGTGCCCGGTAGGAATCGATCACGTCAGCATGATCGTCGGTAATCGCCGCAATATGGCTCTCATGCGGGGCGAGATCCCGGCTGAAGCTCAGCCCACGCTCCGCGCACTTGAGAATCGGGGGAATCCATACGGCGCGCCTGAGGACCGGATTAAATGGCTTGAGGAGCTCAACGTCAAGATCTTGAAGCCCGGCGATTCGGTCGACTATCTTTACTGGGTCGGGTGCGTTTCCGCCTTCGATCCCCGCAAGCAAAAAATCGCACGGGCGCTCGTTACCCTGATGGATAAAGCGGGTCTTTCGTTCGGTATCCTTGGTACCGCGGAAGGGTGCACCGGGGATCCGGCGCGGCGACTCGGTGAGGAGAACCTCTTTCAGACCCTCGCCAAATCGAACATCGAGACGTTGAAATCGATCCGGTTCAAGACCTTGGTGGCGAACTGCCCCCACTGTTTTAACTCAATCAAGAACGACTACCCCGATTTCGGAAATCTCGGCGAAGGAAAGAGCCCCGAGATTATTCACCACTCGGTCCTCTTAAAGCGACTTCTCGCCGAGGAGAAGATCACGCTGAAGCCGAACTCAGAAAAGACCTACACGATGCACGATCCGTGCTACCTTGGGCGGTACAACGGTGAGTACGAAGCCCCCCGCGAGACGGTTCGGCGCGCCACGGGGCTACCGATCCTCGAGATGGATCGAAGCAAAGAGAAAGGGATGTGCTGCGGTGCTGGAGGAGGGCACTTTTTCATGGATATGAAGAAAGGGCGCCGGGTAAACGCCCTCCGGGTCGATCAGGCCGCCGAGACCGGGTCGAGTCGGATCGCTACGGCGTGTCCGTTCTGTATGCAGATGCTCGAAGACGGGGTAAAACTCACCAACCGCGAGGGGGCGATTGAGGTGCGGGATATCGCCGAGGTGATGGTGGAGAATCTGGCGTAGTTCGAGGCCCCCGGCCTCCCGCCGGTAAACACGGGGCCAAAACCTCGCCATCAGAACTCGAACAGAACCACGCATCAAAAAAAGCGCCGGAGAGGTCACCCTCCCCGGCGCTTCATTCGGGGCGAGCCGCAGCTCTCCCCTCGCAACCAAACCTTAGAGGACCGCGTCCTTCAAAGCCTTGGCGGCGGTGAAGCGAACACGCTTCTTCGCCGAAATCTGGATCGTCTCGCCGGTCGCAGGGTTACGGCCCATGCGTGCCTTAGTGTGACGAACGTACATTTTGCCAAGACCCATGAGCGGGATCTTGTAGCCACGGCGGAGCGAATCCTTCACGAACGAGGCGATGTCCTCGATGAGCTCGCGGGCTTGCGAACGCTTCTCGAGGCCGCAGAAACCGCGGACGTTCTCGATGAACTCAGACTGAGTGTAGCTCAACGTGCTGGTGTTCTTGGGCTTGCTCGCGGCGCGAACTTTCTGAACCTTCGCCGCAGCAGCTTTGCCTGCAGCAGCTTTGCCTGCAGCAGCTTTCTTCGCCGGAGCGGCCTTCTTGGCCGGAGCGGCTTTCTTTGCAACTTTCGCCTTCTTAGCGACCTTCTTTGCCATAATAATTCCCCTTTAAGGAGTGAATAAATATTCGAAACTTTCCATCACGCGGCTTCGTTGTGCCCCCATCGACATCTCGAAAAGACATCAACGAGAACCGTTCAAAACCCACGTAAAAAGCCCGAAATGCCGCAGCATTTCGCGGTTTATGATAGAAACACAGTGGACATTAAATCAATAAAAAAAAGAGCGAAAGATCAATTTTTGAAAATAGCTCAATCGCTAAAAATCGCGCAAAATAGGCTTGAAAACGCTCTTTTCATCGCTCGATACCGAGGAGCTGATGCGCCGGCTCAGCGGCCCGGCGAGCCCCCGGAAAGCTAAATTCAACCCTATTTTCGGTGGAAATAGGCCTAAAAAAGGCTCGCTAATACGCTTTTGCCGACTTGAGTAGCACACCTACGAGCGGTAGCCTCGAAGGGTTCATACGGGAGTGCGCCAGATTATGCCGAATTTCGACCCTACCCCCTTCCCCCGCGGCGAGGCAGAGGATAACGGTTCCTCACTGCCCTCCCCGCGACCTATCGGGGTGTGGAGTATCGTCGATATAACCTCGGAAAGCGGATGCCGCGAGGCGATAGCCGAATGTCGGAGCGCCTCCCTCATCGCAATCGATACCGAGACGTACGACTGGCTGCCAGACGGAGGGCGGGGCCCCTCCCCGGAAACGGTGGGAAGGCTGGGGCTTCTGCAACTCGGTATTCCAGCTCAAAAAACGGCATTGATCGTTGATATCGTTGAGCTCGAACGTCAGGCGATCGAGTGGAAACCGCTCGTAGCCCCCCTGCTTTCCGACAATTTCCCGCCAAAAATCGTCCACTTTGCCCCCTTTGAGCGGGCGGTGTTCGAGCGGTGTGGACTGGAGTTCGGTGCTGGAGTGATCGATACCCTCGCACTCGTGCGTTCCGTCTGGGGGGATCTCCAGCGGGAGTATCCGGAGCTTAAAAGCAAAAGTTTAAAAAGCCTTGCCTACCATCTCCTCGGCAAAGATATCAGTAAAGCTGAGCAAGGGAGCGACTGGCGTGCCCGACCGTTAACCCCTGAGCAGCGAGACTACGCCGCGCTCGATGTTGAGATCGCGGCCGATCTTTACCGAGCGCTGGTGAGATTCACGGGGAAAGCGGGGATCGATCCCCTCACCGTGGATTGGCGCAGCCCTACCTCCGCCCCCAAAAAGTAGCTGGTCCACCCCCTCAAAATCCCCTCAAAACGACCGCCAAGGTTGCCTCAAAATAGCTAAAGAGCCTCGAAAATCGCTTTTTAGCCCAATAAAATCAACCAACTAAAAAGTTAGCGCGCAAAAAGCACACCAGACGTCGATCGCCTCATATCACTTTTAGAGTTTCGATTGACGGTTGTTGTTGAGGCTCTGGTTTTGGGCTCTCGGTTTTAAAAATGAAACGCTCCGGCGAATACGGGCGGAGAGAAAAAGAGGTTGGACAATGGAAAATACGCAGTCTCAAAATATCGCCAAGGTCACCCCCCTTCCCACGGTCCAGCGTATTTCGCGCCGGGGACGGAAGCCGGAGTACCACGACCCTAAATTACTCGACCTTCTCTTTCAATGCTGGCTTGAGCGCGAGCGGATGTGCGCCAAGCGGCTCGTCATTCAACTGGAGTCATGGCTCGTAGAGTTCGAGGCGCGTAACGGAGCGGTGCCGGCGGAGTTACGGACTATATTCCTCGATATCAGCGCCGCAACGATCGACCGGGTGCTGAAGGTACGGCGCGATGACTGGTACGCCGCAAACGGTAGGATGCGGGCCTAAAGTTTCGAACAACCCCTTTTCCCCAGCGAGGCCCGGCCCGCCCCCCCCAACCCCCCCCACAACAGGCGGGTTGGGTCTCGTTGGGGAATTTTTTAACGGTCTAATGTAGAGATAAAGAT
>JBJOHD010000139.1:0-11877 GCA_046047875.1 Pseudomonadota bacterium
TAACCGCTGAAAGCATCTAAGCGGGAAGCTGGCCTCAAGAACAGATTTCCCGGGAGCAATCCCCTAAAGGCATGTCCTAGACCAGGACGTTGATAGGCAGGGCGTGTAAAGCAGCAATGCATAGCTAACCTGTACTAATTTGCCGTGCGGCTTAACTTTTTTTCACTATCTTTGATAGTATTAGGTTGTGTTCGATAATGTTGACTTGGTTTTGAATCAAAGCATGTAAGAAGAACCGCGGTCCCCAGCTTCTCGCTTCGGCGAGAGGCCCGACGTGAGCGTCCACAAGGCGTGAACTCGGACGGGAAGTTGATTTCACCACGGTGAGATCAACTTCCTGGTGGTTATATCAGAGGGGCTACACCCGTTCCCATACCGAACACGGTAGTTAAGCCCTCTAGAGCCGATGATACTGGGAACTCCCGGGAAAGTAGGACGTTGCCAGGTTTATGCCCCGATAGGCTTCTAGTCTATCGGGGCTTTTTTTTTTATCTCATCGAATGAGTCGAGATCGGATGAGGAAGATTTTCGGCTTGATAAAAAAATTTTAATAGCTGACTTTGCGGGACAGACCACGACGGGGAAGCTCAGGGGGCGGGGACCCTCGAACTCGGCCTCGGGAGAAAAAATCGCTGGGGGGGGCTCCCTCAGTCGGGTCGAAGGTGGTTGTACCAGGTAATCTCGATGGGAAATCAGAAGGCGAGGGGGCTCTCCCATCTTGAGCAGCGATTTGTTTTTATCGCTGTTCTGCTCTCCCTTTTCTCTTTTCAAGCACTTTTCTGGTTGTGTACCGAAAGGTTTAACCCGGTGTACGTGGGGGCAGGCGGCGTGTGCGCTGGGTTTGCCGCATGGCTGCTTACCCGTCGTATTCCGATCCGAGGTAGATCGGCGGCATCCGCGCTCGGCATCCTTGCAATCGCCTTTCTCGCGCTTCTCCTCAGATTAAACGTATCTCCCTATATCTTCGGTGGTCAGGATCCGGGGGTTTACTTCAATGTTGGGAGCTACTTTGCTCAAGCCGGAACCTCCGTCATCAAAGACGACCTCCTCGATGAGCTTAAGGAGGCACCCGACCTTCGAGCGTACTACCTGGCCCACTCGGTGCGGAACTTACACCGTTTTCCCGACGGAACGTGGTACGGGAACCTCGTTTCAGGGATCTATCTTCGTAACCTCGATACGAACGAGTGGACCTCTCAGTTTTACTTTCTCAATTCGATGTGGCTCGCGATCGGGCATTGGCTTTTCGGAATTGAGTGGCAGGGGTTGATTATCGCGCTTTTCTCCGTTTTGACGGTAATTGGCGCCGCCTTAGTGACCCTGCGACTCTCCGGATCGGGGCGAGCAGCCCTCCTCGCAGCGGCCTTAATGGCAACAAATTCGACCCTCGCTTATTTCGGTAGCGCACCGGTATCTGAGGGGATCGCCGGATTCTTCTTTATGTCGGGGCTCGTCTGTCTTACTGCGAGATGCCGGTATCTTTCAGTGCTGCCCTTCGCAGCACTCTTTCTGACTCGGATCACCGGCTTTATTACGTTGCCCCTCTTGCTAGTGGCCCTTCTCTGGATCCTCGTGAAACGGGGGGAGCGATCGGTCATCGGCGTTGGACTTGGCTACATCGCGAGCTATGGGGTTAGTTTCTTTTGGGGACTCAAGTATTCAACGTACTACGCGACCGGTATTTATGAGGGAAAGCTCGGCATCACCGGTCCGATGCTCGGCTATGCCGGGACTTTTTTCGCTCTCCTCGCTGTGGTGTGGGTCGTCGTTGGAGGAGTTTGCATCGCTGTGTCGAATGGGAGGCGGATCCTCGGAAAATTTGTGATGCGGTTCGGGGTTCGAGTAACCCTCGTGATGCTCTTGTTCGTGGCTCTCTCGGCCCTTTACCGGGGCTACCTACTTGGCTTCACCGATACATTCGTCGGTCACCGCTGGCTCGATACTCGTTGGCGGATGGTAGGGCATGGCCTCGAGTCCTTAGAGTTCCTCTCGCTCCATACCCTGGCGGTGATGTTGTCGTATGGGGGAGCGGTCGCATTTTTGGTCGGGCTCGTTCGGGTTGGAAAGATCGGCGTACGCCGGGCCTCGATGGGGCCGGTTCCGATCTTAGCTGCCGGTTTTCTCGGTATATTCTCGGTATATCCCCTCGCCACTCCATACCTCTACTACTTCGGTCGTTATCTTGCGAGCGAGTTAGTGCCGCTTGGAATTATCTGTGGTGCGGTTGCCGTTGATCTCGCCGCTCGGCGGTACCACCGTTTGGGGGATCTCATCCGTTGGGGATATTTCGTGGTGATTTTTTGCTCCCTCCTCCCGTCGTTCGTGACTCGACTGACGTTGCGCGAAGGAAAGGATTTTTTCGATTTGGTGTCTTGTATCGACCGCTCCACCCCGGGGCGAAGCGTCATATTGGTCGAAAAGAGGGGGCTTCCAGAGACCCCGCTCGTTACACCGCTGCGACTCTCGTATCGTAAGCCGCCGTTCTCCTTCCGCTTTGTCGATTTCGACACCGCCGAGAAGCGGCGTCGCCTGGTCGATTTTTTCACGGCGAGGGGCTACAAGGTCTTTCTACTGACCGGACAGAAGCGGTGGCGGTCGTTTGAGGACGTCAAGTTTATGGGTCGACTTTCAGGAGATTTTCGAACCATCGGCGGTAAACGGGGGCAGCCGCGGCGCATTCGTCGGCGTGGTGTAACTGTAGATCTCTATTCGTTAACCGGGGAAGGCACCGTTTCCCCCCACTGCGCCGGAGTGATGAGATAGCGCCCCTCGTCGAACATTCCTGGGATAAAAGCTGGTCGAGCTCCGGTAAAGCGCCGCATGATTACGTGAATACTTAGCTTCGTTTCACGCATATTACCGCGGCTTGAGCGTAGTTTATGAAGAGGTCGGCCTCCTCGAGGGGAAGCTGTACCATAGCGTCTCGCAGATAAGCGCAGATATCCCGAATCGCCGCACTATCTGCGGCGATCCCTCTTGAGTCGAGCAACTTAGTGAGAACCATCAGACTTATCGGCCGGCGAGCCGACACATCTTCTACGAGAGCTTCTTTAACCTCCAGCACGGCGATTTTGGAACGGGAGAAAAGGCCATACTGGAGACGCTCAAGCGCGCTTTCGCGTAGGCTAACCTGATCGATGTTCCCTGGGACGAGCGCTGCGAGACCCATACGATGACCTCCCTATGTACAGACCGTTGCATGAGGTCTATCGGACTTTAGAGCTCCACCGCTTCAGATTCCGGTGCGAATATTTTTCTGAGTGAACTCGGGGATTCCTCTAGTGCACGATGGCTGCGAGGAAATCGGAAGGCTCCTCGAGCTGTTGGGAGGCGACTCGCGTGGGGGTCGCTCCGAAGGGGTATGGGTGGGAGCTCGGGAGAACGCGGAGATACCCTTTTTTTACCGCCCTTACAGGTACTTCGAGCCTCAATCGGTCGATCGCATAATACGCAAGTCGTCGCGAAAAATAAATAAAAACAAGGCGTTAGGCTATCTTCGGGAGGAGCCAAATGCCCCGTTTTTTTGACTACCTCCCTGAAACTCGTAGAATGAGCCCATGGAAAAACTTGTCAGGCCTGTTGTCATCGTCTGTCTCTTGCTCTTGAGCGGATGTGGCGGGGGATTTAATTGCCCGTTCAACCCACCGCAATGCTGCTACAACGTCCTTTTCGGCTGCGGACCGTTCGATATTCCCTTTGGGTGCGAATGTTCTTCGTACGGTCTTGCCCGTTTAGCTCCGAAGCGATCTCCCGCAACGTTTGCAGGAAAGCAGGTAGACAACGTTTGGAGCGGCTCGATATCACGACAGCGCTCCACCTGCCCGGGATTGCCCAAGACCCTCAAAGGACGTGTCGTTATTAAGACGAGCGGGCGGCGTATTACGGTAACCGTGCCGGGTTACGGCGTTCTCCGTGGACAACGACGGGGGCGGGTGTACCGCGCTCGTGGATCGTATGCGCCGTTCACTCCAACGTGTAAAGGGGAGGCTGTAGTAACACTTAATCCGCTGGCAAAGAGCCGTTCCCGAGTTAAGTCGGCGATGTCTTACGGCTGTGGGGAGACGAAGCTCTGCTCCGCTCGCTACGTTGGTTCTTTAGAGCGGGAATAGGAATATATGATGCTTCCCTTTTGGTTTCGTCGTTCTCTCGTGCCGTTGCTCCTCGCTGCAATCGCTCAAACTGCGGCAGCGGAATCCCTCTCCGGGGTCTGTTTGTCAGCGGGACAGCCGGTCAAAAGGATGCGTCTCTACGTTTCTGGGATGACGAAGCCGATTTTCACCGATGCAAGCGGTCGGTTCTCGGTTGCCGTGCCTGGGCCGGGGAGCTACACGGTCACCCCGTATCCGGCTTCCTCTCGGCTTGCAGCGGTTCCGTTTCGGCGCACCGTCGATGTCGCTGGCAGCGATATCAGCGGAATCGATTTCGATTTCACTCGGCTCGATTCCCGCTCAGCGCTTCGTGGTCGGGTGTTGAATAGAGCGGGAGTTCCCCAAGTCGGGGTTCAGGTTTATGTCGGTGCTGTCGGTGGTCTCGAAACCGACGCTAACGGGATCTACGGGCTCTCTGATATCGCTCCCGGTCGGTACTCTCTCACTCCGCTTGATGACGCGATGACCTTCGTTCCAGCCGTACGCATTCGAAACATCGCCCCGGGACGAGCGGCACGGATTTCTATACGTGGAACCCCGCTTTCAGCTGGTCCGTATGTTCCCACGTATCTCTCTGGGGTGTTCAATTCAGAGATCGAGCTCACATCGGGGAGCTGCCCGATACTTCCGCCGCGGGTCGAGGGGCGTGCGGTTGTAATGCAGCGGGATCGCTCCGTCCGGTTTTATCTACCCCGTCTTGGATTTGCGAAAATCGACGCGGTTTCCACCGGATTTAGGGGGAATTTTAGTAAACGGAAGCTCGGATGCACGATCGAGGGAGATCTTAACGGCGAGTACTCCTCGCCCGATGCTGCAGCTATCACCGGTTCGCTCAAAGTGGTCTGTCTCGGCAATACCGAGTGCGAGGGGAGTTTCGGAGGGGCGTTAGCCCGTCAGTAGGGCCCGAGAGTGTCGGCCGTTCGAACCACGACTATGGTGTCGCGCTACCGTTCCAGGAACGCGCTGACCGTTTTCTCAATCCCCTCTGCAACCTTGACGCTCGGCGCATAACCTAAGAGAGTCGCCGCTTTGTCGATAGCCGCGAGGGAATGCTTGATATCACCTGCCCGAAAGTCTTCGTGGACAACCTCGGCGAGTTTTCGATTTAGGTTGCTCTCCATCGCTGCGCGGAGAGCCGAGAAGAGCTCGTTAAGGGAGGTACGCTCACCGCAGGCGATATTGAACGCTTCGCCGAACCCTTGAGCGGTCGTTGCTGCTAGAATGTTAGCTCGCACGACATTTTCGATAAAGCAGAAGTCTCGGCTCGTAGTTCCGTCGCCGTAAATGACACACGGCTTTTCGGCAGCGAGGGTCGCAAGCCACCGCGGGATCACCGCAGCATACGGACCCTCCGGATCCTGACGTGCTCCAAATACATTGAAATAGCGGAGTCCTATCGTCTCGAGTTCATAAGCGTCGTACCACAATCGCCCGTAGAGCTCGTTTATGGCCTTCGTCGCCGCATACGGCGAGAGAACCTTTCCGGTGTCCTTTTCGTGCTTCGGCGAGGCCACGCTATCCCCGTATACCGAGCTTGATGACGCGTAAACGAAGCGTTTCACTCGGGCGTCCCGCGCCGCGACAAGCATATTGATAAAGCCATCGACGTTTACCGAATGGCTTGTAAGCGGATCGCTCATCGAGCGGGGAACGGAGCCGAGTGCAGCTTGGTGGAGGACGAGGTCGGTATCGGCGCACGCTCGGCGGCAGGTGTCGAGATCGCGGATATCCCCGGTGATAAAAGTGAATCGATTCGCCGCGGACTCACCGACGGCTCTTTTAATCGCGGTAAGGTTCTCTTCCTTGCCGGTCGCAAAGTTATCGAGTCCGACCACGGTTTGACCGAGACAAAGGAGTCTCTCCGCAAGGTGCGAACCGATAAACCCCGCAGCGCCGGTTACAAGCCAAACCTTCGGGGCGGAGCGCAGCTCAGCGGCAGTAGCGGGGTAACGATCGACGGTCATCTGATTAAAGGCTCCAATAGTGCATCCCAGAGGGGAGGTCGTTGCTATCAAAAGCTGATTTGATATCGATGAACACCCCGTTCGGGCGGAGCTTTGCGGCTATCTCGCGGGCGCCGCGTGCGATGAACTGCTTGTGATTCACCGCTACAACGATACCATCGAGGTTTTGGAGATCCTCCCAGCTGGAGAGGGAGATCCCGTACTCCTCTTTCGTATGATGGGGGTCGGCGAGCGGGTCGTGCACAAGCGGGATGACCCCGAATTCTCGCAGCTCCTTGATGATGTCCGGCACTCGGCTGTTACGGATGTCGTGGACGTTCTCTTTGAAGGTGAGGCCGAGGATCCCCACCTTCGCTCCCTTTGTGGGGAGTCCGGCGTTTACCATCAATTTGACCATACGCTGGGCGACGTGGGTGCCCATCCCATCGTTGATCCGCCGTCCTGCAAGGATAACCTGCGGATGATAACCGAGTTGCTCTGCTTTCGTGGTGAGATAGTACGGATCCACTCCGATACAGTGGCCACCCACCAAACCGGGGGAGAAACGGAGGAAATTCCACTTAGTGCTCGCCGCATCGAGCACATCTTTGGTGCGAATATTCATCCGGTCGAAGATGAGCGAGAGCTCATTCATGAGCGCGATGTTGAGATCGCGCTGAGTATTCTCGATTACCTTTGCAGCTTCCGCGACCTTGATGGATGGTGCTTTATAGATACCCGCTGTAATTACTTTGCCGTAGACTTCAGCGACAAGCTCAAGGGTCTCCGCATCTTCACCTGAGACAACTTTGAGGATCGTTTCAAGGGTGTGCTCTTTATCTCCCGGGTTTATCCTCTCAGGGGAATATCCGAGTTTAAAATCGATCCCTTGCCGGAGGCCGCTCCGTTTCGCAAGGATCGGTCCGCAGATCTCCTCGGTTACACCTGGATAGACGGTCGATTCAAAAACCACGGTGCTGCCCTTGCGGAGGACATCGCCGACGAGCTCGGAAGCCGAGATTACCGGTTGAAGGTCAGGTCGGTGGTCGTGATCGACCGGAGTTGGGACCCCAACGACGAAGAAATTGCATTCGGAGAGATCGCTCGCGGTCGCGGTGACTTTGAGGGTCGATGCGCGGATCTGCTCCTCAAGACCTTCGGAGGTTACATCGACCCCTTTCTTAAGAAGGCCCACTTTATGCTCGTTAATGTCGAAACCGACCGTGCCCGGGAACTTTCGCGCAAAGGCGAGGGCGAGAGGGAGACCGACGTAACCAAGTCCGATAACACCGATGCGGGTCGACATAACTGCTTCCTCCGAAAGGGGAGACACTTTCTCTTTGCTCAGCACGTAAGGCTATGACCGGGCACAGCAAAAGCGCTGAAGTAACGACCACCCCCTTTTTCCCGCAGGGGATATCTGGGGAGCTATTCATCTACCACAGAACGCTCCGGATTGAAACGAGCGGATGGGCGCTAGTAGTTGAGTTTTATTAGCAAAATTCGCTGTTTTTAGGGGTGGAGGGGAGTCGCGAAATCTGTGCGGTCGAGCCGACCGGTGGGGGCGTCGATCGCTTCCCCGACGTTCCCCTTTGAGCGGAGCCAATTTTGAAAGGTAAGGATGCTCCAGAGGAGGTAGCTGTTGTTTCTCCGCTCGGAGAGATGCTCATCCCACCGAGCTTTGACGAACGCGGGAGCAAATATCCCATCGGCATCAAGTGAGGTTTCGGACAATAGCTCCTCCGCCCACGGACGGAGCTCGTGCCGGAGCCACCGATCGAACGGGATGCCGAATCCCATCTTCGGCCGCTCGATAAGCTCTCGGGGTACGTATTTGTAAAGTATGTGTCGAAGGGGGCTCTTCGTCACGTCACCCTGGATCTTTCGATCGAAGGGGAAGCGCCACGCGAGCTCAACTACACGGTGGTCAAGAAGCGGGATTCGGGATTCGAGCGACACCGCCATCCCCGCCCGGTCAACTTTGACGAGGATGTCGTCGGGCAGGTAGGTGAGCCCGTCGCACAACATCATGTAGTCGTAAAAGTTTTCGGTCGTATCGACTATCTCCTTCGTCAGGTGATCGGTGGGCGGGATGTCTCCGCCCATGACGATATCGTCGGGACGATCCACGTACGAGAGAAGGGAGAGATAAAGCGCTTCCCGCGATGGCGATTCGAGCAGACTTGCCGCTCGATGAATCTTCGATCCGAGATCCTTAAAGCTGAGGCTTTGCGGCAGGAGCGGTCGAAGGAGCTGGTGGAGCCCGTTCCACTGAGCGGTTGGGACCGTGAGTGCAGCCTTTCCACCGAGACGTCGAAAGGGGGCCGGGATTCCACCGATTTTATTCCAAAGATGATTGCTCCACAGATAGCGGGGATAACCCCCAAAAAGCTCGTCGCCGCCATCTCCTGAGAGAGAGACGGTAACGTGTCGGCGCGCGAGACGAGCAACCAGGTAGGTCGGAATCTGCGATGAATCTGCGAACGGCTCGGAGTATATCGTGGGGATCTTGTTGATAACATCGAGCGCTTCCGCTGGTGTGACGTAGAGCTCGGTGTGCGATGTGCCAAGATGCTGAGCGACCCGGGCTGCGTGATCCGCTTCGTTGAAGCCCGCTTCATGAAATCCGATCGAGAATGTCTTAATCGGTTTCGTCGATTGGGACTGCATCAGCGCCACAACGAGCGATGAGTCGATCCCACCAGAGAGAAACGCGCCGAGCGGTACATCTGCGACCATCTGGAGATTCACCGCCTCACGCAGAAGCCGTTCAAGCTCGATGAGTACCTCCGTTTCATCGAACGATCGGCGATCCTCGATGCCCCGACGAGCGGCCTCGGATAAAGACCAGTATCGCTTGGGAGATAGCCGCAGTTTTTCGTCGGGGGTTGGACTAAAGGAATCGGGGAGAGATCGGAGTGCTCCCTCTCCTACGGTGAGCGATGTGCCGGGGGGTAGCTTGAAGATACCTTGATAAATCGAGTACGGCGCTGAGATATATCCGTGCCGCATAAGGAGGGCGATCGCCCCTCGATTGAGCGGCGCCTCAAAGCGGGGATGCGCTCTTAACGCACCAAGTTCTGAGGCAAAAAGAAACGTCCCGTTATTCCACCCGTAGTAGAGCGGTTTCTCCCCCATCCGATCCCGCGCTAAGGTAAGGGTGTGTTCCCGGCGATCCCAGACAGCGAAGGCGAACATGCCAACGAACCTTTCAAGCGACGCCGTGACCCCCCACTCTTCGAACGCTGCGAGGATCACCTCGGTATCACTTCCTCCGCGGAAGTGATACCGCTCCGCCAACGACCTCTTGAGGGCGGCAAAGTTATAGATCTCCCCGTTAAAGGTAATCACGAACCGTCCTGAGGGAGAGATCATCGGTTGATGGCCCTCAGGGGAGAGATCAAGGATTGAGAGGCGTCGGTGCCCCAGGGCGAGGCGGCTCGATTCATCGATCCAGGCCCCGCCGGCGTCGGGGCCGCGGTGGTAGAGGGCCGCCGTCATCGGATCTAGTGCTTCCCGAAGCTCTCCCGGGGGTGTTTGAACGAAACCAACGATACCGCACATAAAATTGGGTGAAGCGAAAAGGTCAGATTAGAGCACGGCGGTATTGTGCCGTGGAGTGACGGGGATCACAACGGGGGTCTCAGATTGCCGCCGAGAGAGGATATACCACATTAGGATGAGTCCATAAGTCGAGCAGGCCGTCACCAGATAGACTCCTGGAGGCACGAGTCCTGGTCTCCAGAGGGCAATGATGCGGCTGGCGACCAGTTGGTTCGGAATTGCTAGGAGGGCGACAGCAAAGAGTACAGCATAACGCTGGGGGGATGTCTCGGCGCGGCGCCAAAGGAGCATCAGAACCGGGATGAGAAGGGTAAAAATATGCACCCACGACAGCGGTGAGACAAGGAGCATCGAGACGATGAGAAGCCCAAACGCCCGCTCAGTTTCTCCGTATTTTATAAGATCCCAAGCTCGGACGATCGTAAATGCGGTGAGTGCGAGAGAAATCGCCTTTACCACATACACCCCCGCATAAAACTGGAGTTCGATCGCGGGTGCAACGAAATCATTATGAGTGAGTACGGGAAGGAGTAAACCCGAGAGCGCCGCATTCAGCGGAGATCCGCTCCAATCCACTATATCTTGGGGGATTACCGATCTCAGATATGTGATCGAATCGGGAATTCCCACCACCGTTACCGAGATAAGTGTGATCGGGAGAAAGGTTCCCAGCATCCCGCCCAACGCACGAAAATTCTTGGTTAGGAGCAGATATAAGCCGAGAAAAAGTGGGAAAAGCTTAATCGTTGCGGCGAATCCGAGGAGTGCTCCCCCACGAAAGTTTTTACCATCTTGGAGATGAAACCAGCCAGCAATTATCGAGGCGGCGATGAGGATAGATGACTGACCGAGTTCTATGCCGTGCAAAAAGGGAAACCACAAGAATCCAAATCCGAGGATGAAGATCAGGGGAAGCTCCGGGCGAAACCGAGCATACGATGCGAGAAGGATCCATATGTTAAGGATCAAAGAGAGCCCCCCCCACGTGATGAATGCGCTATCGTATTGCAGGAAAGTCAGAGGAGCGAATAACACTGCGTTAGTCGGTGGGTGAAAGTTGTAGTGCCCTGAGAATCCGAGGAGATCCTTAGTGTATGCGGCGATGGCATCCCCGTAGATTGTATGACCGTGTCGAAGAGCGTGCCCTGCCGCGTAGTCCTGCACAAAATCAGATGGGCCAAATCGATACCCGTTAATGAGGACGGTGCTGCCGTAAAGCCCGACCACGAGGCAGATGAGACCGCAGAATCGAAGGATAAGTTGCATAGCCCGCCACTACTGGCATTGTGGCATCGTTGTGCAACCGGCAAAAGAGGGGCGATGCGGCAAAGAGACTTACTCTCCGGGGAGCTCAATGGCCCGAGTTGGGGAAAAGGCTCTATGGTAATGGCGTATTTCGGGCGAGCGCCAAAAGCCTCGATAGACCACCCCGACGACATCGTAGCGAACGGAGCGGATCTTCAGTCGTCGGAGCGCTGGTCGGTGTGAAAAGATGAATATCTCGCTCAAAGCCGCGATGCGCTGTTGCTTGTAAGTATTGACGCCATCGATCGGGGAGAAACGTTGGCTGACATCGTGGCGCCGTGTTTTTATCTCAACGAAGACGAGGGTACGCCCTGAAACAGCGACCAGATCGATCTCTCCCCGCCGACACCGCCAATTACGGTACAGGACCGTATAGCCGCTTTTCCGAAGGAACCGAGCTACGCAGCGTTCCCCCCAGATGCCGAGCCTCTGCGGGGAGGGAACACTCCGAGAGCGTGGCTGCTTAGAGCGAAATTTCCCCGAGCTCTTCATCCCCCGAAGCGGTGCGGCGAGAGATGCACCAATACTCTTTAACTCCCCGAAAAGATCGCCGATGGATCGGGCACGGACCGAGCCGCGCGATCGCCTCGCGGTGTGCCGCCGTTCCGTAACCCGCATGGGTTGAGAAGCCAAAACCCGGATACTTTTCATCGAGACGGCACATAAGTTCGTCACGAAAAACCTTCGCCAGGATCGATGCCGCCGATATCTCAACGTGCTTTTGGTCACCTTGAACCACGGTCCGTTGGGGGAGAGCGGTCTCGATCGATACGTTTCCATCTACAAGAACGAGATCGGCTGTGACCCGCTTGACTGCGAGACTCATTGCGAGCCGGGAAGCCTCCCGGATATTGATCTGCTCGATGCGGGTGTGCCCCACCGAGACGATCGCCCAGCTGAGCGCTGCGGCTTTAATC
>JBJOHD010000140.1:0-11785 GCA_046047875.1 Pseudomonadota bacterium
ATACGGTCTTTCGTCCTGGACTCGGAGCTGCAGTCGAGTCGCTCCATCGCCACGCGGCTTCACGCATGCATGCCGCAAGTGGAGTTATCGGCGCGTACGATGGCTTCCTTGGGCCCGGAACCGGAAATTTCCTCATTTTCTCCTTCGTACGTTGGATCGGGATGTCGTTTCTCCTCGCGTCGGCAAGCGCCAAGGTGATTAATTGCTCGACGAACCTCGCCGCTATAGCGCTCTTCGGATCTACCGGAAATATCATATACTCCCTCGCTCTCCCTATGATGGCCGCGAACCTCCTCGGGGGCTATCTCGGGGCAAAGCTCGCTATCGCTCGGGGAAATCGCTTCATCCGAATCGTCTTTATCGGGGTCGCAGGCACACTAATGCTCCGGATCGGATTCGATGTATTCGCGGGGTAGACCCGTCACACGAGCGCTCCCAACACCTCACGGATCAAGCGGTGTCCCTTAATATCCAAACGAGAGCTTCTCTTATTCAGAGGATCTCTCAGGAAACGATCTTTCCCCCATTCGCTCTTTCGGCCGCTTGCAGCGCAACGGCAAGCGCGGCGAGGTCTTGGACCCTCTCGCCGAGCGCTGCAACATCGATCACACACCGTTCAAATGCGGCGGGGAGAGCCTCTCGCTGCGCGCCAGCGCGCACCGCATCGACGTAAAGAGACCCGAGTTTTCGCGCGATACTCCCGAGACTAATACGCTCCGGGTTGAGAATATCGATGAAAAGCCCGCACGCCTGGCCGAGATAATCGGCACTTTCAAGGACAACCCGCCGAGCGACCGCATCCCCACGGAGGGCGGCCTCCCCGACATCTTGTCCGGTCAGCGCCTGCGGAGCGATCGATTCGAGGGAGCTTGGGGGATGGTTCTCTTGAAGCCGGATCTTTGCCAGCTCCGCGAGCGCTCCCCCACGAGTGAGACCTTCGAGGCTCCCTGCCTTGAAAAATCCCACCGGCCCAAGCGGCATAAGCCGAATATGCCCCACCTCACCAGCGAGATCATCCTTCCCCCGATAGAGTCGACCGTCAAAGATAAGCCCCGCGCCCATCCCCGTTCCACAGGTGAGATAGATAAGATTATCAACCTGACGGTTAAAGCCCCATGACCACTCCGCCACCGCCGCTGCGTTAGCGTCGTTCTCCATCTCAACCGGCACCTTGAACGCCTTAGCGATCCACTCCCGAACTGGGACGTTTCGCCAAAGCGGCATATTCGGCGGCTCAATGATCAAACCTCGCCTGCTCGACATCGTGCCGGGTGCAGAGATCCCGCACGCTATAAGCTTCGCTCCCTCAATCTGACCAAGCAGCGTTCGCCCCCATTCGATGAAATTGCGCTGAGCCGCCTCCGGGGACAGAGAGGGGAACTCGTGCCGATGGAGAATCTCCCCCTGCGGCGAGCCGGCGATGACCGCCATCTTCGTTCCACCGATATCAAATCCGAGAAGAATAGGAGTGGTCATTAACGCGTTTTTAGCAGTCGATTGGCTCAAAAAATATCACAGCCAACCCCATTCGACTCCCTTCCGTAACAGCGGCTTCGCCCGATCAATGATATCCTTTTGGTCTTGGGGGTCAACGAGGTCGAGCGCAGCCCACCGCTCATCGCCGATCTCATCGGGACGATTCATTCGAAGCGCCTCGGTGATTGCAAATGCAGCGAGCCAGCGCCCCTGCTCCTTGTTCATCAGCGTCGCTGCCGCGCGCTCCCGTAACGCATAACTCACTGAACCGAAAGCGGCATCCTTCCCTACACCCGATGCAGAGAGAAGCATCGCGCTTACTTGGAGGGGGTTGCACCCGTACACTTTCATTCCAACTGCGGCGATGTCCCGTCCGGTCGCGAGAGCCTCCAGCGCCTCACGAGCCTGATCCATCGTCCCGCAGGCTATAAGAACCACCAGCCCACTCCGGCCGGTAAAACCCGCGAGCATCCCCCGACCACATCCAAATTCCGGACACCGCTCACCAACCATATACCCGAGCCCTGCCCGCAAGACCGCATCATCGAGGATCGGCCGCCAGATACGCTGAAAATCCCGACCGGCGAGCCGGCGACAAATCGCATGCATCACCGCACCGGCAGCGATAACATCATGCTGTGCCACCTCCAACGCGCGACGGATCGAGGTGACCGTCTCGCCAGCGCCTATGGTCTTGTCGCTCGCGATAGCACACACAACATTTCGCAACCCGTAGACACCCCCCTCGGAGAGGGTCCGAATCTCACCCGATTTTCCAAGGACAAAATTGGCGATACGCCACACGATTCCGGGAACGGGCTTGAAGGCAGCAACCATCTCGCGGGCACGATGCCACGATGCCGCCTCGATCGAGGCGGGGTCGGCCCCGACCGCCTCCTGGGCCACACCCTCGGTTTGGTCAAGTTCCGCCTCGAGGCTCTCCTCAAAACCTGATTCCTCGTCGGATCTCCCTTTAGCCACCTTACCCCCTTAACTCGGTCCCGCCCTTGTTTGCGTCTGACCTGTCCCACTTCTTAATCGACGAAACCCCGTTAGCCGAAGAGCCTCCTTATTATCAGCCTTCATTAAGATCGGGGAAAGAGCGATATGACCATGTCTTTTCAATATCTTAGGAAATCTTTGGAGGATAATTTTCTGATTGATTTAAATCCCGCCGACACTAGAATGCGTCTAATTAGTAGTGATTTCAGTTGGCTTCGTCTAAACACTTGTCATGATTAGACCTTTAGAGTAAAACTCGAGTCACGACCCGACTAAGGGTTTGAGTCCACTATAAAAATAGGAATTCGAACAGGGCGAATATGGGAAATGCACGGTACTGTCTGACGAAGGCTGATCTTGCGGATGCGATCTACGCGACACTCCCGGTCGACAAACAGAAAGCCGCTCAGATCGTTGAAGACTATATCGAGATAATCAAGGACTCCCTCGAGAAAGATGGGAAGGTGATGTTGTCGGGATTCGGTTCCTACGAGGTAAAATTCAAGCCCCCGCGTCGGGGCCGAAATCCGCAAACAGGTGACTCGATTATCCTTAGGGCCCGTAAAGTGGTTAAGTTTAAGCCGAGCCAGCTCTTGCGCCGAGCGATTAACGGCGAGCATGTCTCGGAGAGTGAATTGGAGGCCGGGGACTAGAAGGCTATATTTCGCTCGAACTAAAAGCCGCGCCCTTCGTAGCCCGCTCTCTACCGGAGCTGGACTTCAAAGGGATGCGGCTTTCTCGTGTGCGTTCGATCTTCGTTTGATTTACAGCCCCTCCCAGCACCGAATCGGGGGCACCACCGCGCTCACGAGAGGTCCCTCATCAGGACCGGGAGCTCGGCAACAAACGAGCTAAGCGTTTACCCCGGTCAGATCTTCCTCTTCAGGGGTAAAGAGCATCGGGGGATTCCTCAGCTGAACCCCTGCCTGCTTCAAGCGAAGCCAGATGTCTCTCGCCAACTCCTTGTTTTCGTTGTCAAGTAACCCGTGAATGTCGGGAAGGTTCATCACAAAATTCATCGCGCTAAGGCTGTATATCGCCGCAGCAGCCCCGTCAGCCATCTTATCCCGGACGTTAAGTAGGAACGTCTTAAGCTCCGCCTTCGAACTGATATCCCCGAACCGCTCCCCGTCAGCACCCATACCTTTCACGCTCTTTGCCTTTGCCTCTTTCTTTCCCCTCATACACCCTCCCATAACTGCCGTACGGGAGCGCTGCTCTCCGGGGCATTTCTATTAAGATTACCGATCGACCGGAATGATTTCAATTGCTTGATTGTAGCGTGATATTTTGTCGTGGGGGTCGATTAAAACGGGCTCATCCACTACAACCGCCCGTGTAACTACCCGGCGAGGCTCGATTCCACCCCGAACAAGCTGATCCCCGACCGCCTGAGAACGCCGTTCGTTAAGATGACGGGCAAACTCAGAATCGGGGGAAGATGATTTCGCATACGAGGCGACCACGAGCCTCGACCACGGAAGACGTCTTTTATTAAGGCGCGCCATCTCATTTATGAGCGGAATCGCCTCCGGCTTCAATTCGACCGTATCGCCGTCGAAGAAGAGGTCGGCTGGGTAAATATCTCTGGTTGGATGGAGCTCAAGTCGCCTCTGATAGTGTTCGCTCAAGATCTCGTGAACTTGGGCCCGCTTGCGCTCTCCCCGGCTCTCCGCGGCAAGCGCAAGCATCGCCTCCTCCTCCTGGTCAGCCATCAAACCCTGGATACCGCCCACCACCGCACCGAAGCCCGCTCCGATAGCAGCTCCCGGTCCGGAGGCTGCCGCCACGTGAAAACCGGTTATCGCACCACTTCCCGCCCCAAGCGCCGCCCCCTCAAGCGCGCCGCCGAACTGTTTATCCGGTCCGGGGGTGGCGGGGGCACAGCCGAGCATCACCGACACGACACTCAAAGGAACCAAACGCACGAGAAAGGTTCGAAACGTCATGTTTAAAGACCTCCAACTGCTCTGAGCCTTCCCTCAAAAGCGACCTCCCGAAGCTCATACCCCTGAAGCTCGGAAACGGCGCTCGACAAGCTCTCTTTAACTGAAGCGTACGCTTTATCGTCTCCCACGACAACGATAACAAATTTCGAAAGATCCCAGCGCCGCTCAGCGGCCGCACGGATCTCACCGGGGGTTAAAGCGGCGATCTGAGGGAGATAGGTAGAGTCGTAATCGGCCGGGTAATTAAGATAGGTCTGCAGAGCTCGACGATTGAGCGCATCATCGACGGTATCGAAGCGGAAGATGAATGAGTTCGTAATCGAACGCTTCGCTTCAGCGAGCTTCTCCCCTTCCACTTCGGAGCGCTGCATCGTCCCAAGTACTCGGAGCGACTCCACGATCGCTGTTCCAGTTGACTCCGCCTTAGTTTGCAGGGCGATCACATTCTTGCCTCTAACTGGGCCGGGGAGTATTCCTCCGTAGACCGAGTAGGCGAGACCCAGCTCGGTACGAATCCGCTGCATCAACATCGAACCGAAACCGGATGCGCCGAACAACTCGTTGAATCCCTCGATCGCGATATAATCCTCAGTAAGTCGGGGTACCCCGAGCTGTCCGAGATAGATAGTCGACTGCATGTATGGCAGCCGTATAAAATATATCCCGGGGATCGGCTCAGCCTCGACAAGGGGGGGGTGCGGAGTCGACCGGCCGCTGGCACGCCATCCCCCGAAGTTACGTTCGAGCAGCAGTTCAAGCTTGGCGCGATCGACATCTCCCGTTACCGTCAGAATAGCGCCATCGGGAACGATCGTGGATCGGTGAAGACCGCTCAAATCGGTTCGCGCAATCCCCCGAACGTCGTCCTCAAGGAGGAAGCGCCCATACGGGCTCCAGCCGTAAAGCAACTCACCGAGCGCGAGACCCGCAACCGCCGAGGGCTCATCCACCCGACGGCGAATCGCTTCGAGATTCTGCCCCTTCCAAAGATCGAGACGACCCTCCTCAAACCGAGGACGCAGCACCACATCGGCGAAAAGAGAGAGGACGGTTTCAAGGTCGGAGGAAAGACACCGGAACGAAGCATTTATAGACTCACCGCCTGCCGCTGTCGAAATCCCAGCAGAGAGCTCCTCAAGCACTCTATCGAGCTCCTCCGCACTGCGAGTGCCCGCCCCGCCCTGTCGCAGCTGAGCGCCGAGGGCGCTCACAGCCCCCCAGCGTTCAGGCTCCTCCCATAACGTCCCTCCCCGTATGAGCAGCGAACCGCGCACAAGAGGCAGCTCAGCATCACGCAAGTACATGACCCGGAGCCCGTTCGCCATCACCCACTCCTCCGGCTGCGGAGGCACATACGCAGCGCCGCCGGTAGGCTCCGTGACTCGTCCCACGGCGGGGATCCCCCCCGCGCATCCCACGAGCAAACTCAGCAGCGTGCCGAGGAGGATCAAAACAGATCGTCTGCGCCAACAAGTACCCGGCATCGTCTTCATCGTCATTCACCCCCTACCCGGGACTCTCTCTCGACCCGTTGCTCCAAACGCGCAACCACTCGATTACTCGGAACGAGGTAAGTGTCGGCCACCCGTTTAATATCCGCAGGGGTCACCCTCATCGCTTCGTCGTACCAATCGATCAGCGCTCGCCAATTGTCGTAGAGCAGAGTCGAGGAAACGAAATCGATTGCGAGGGACATATTCGAACGCAGATGCTCAAGGTACTCAACCGCCACCGCCCGCTTGGCGATTTCAAGCGCCCCAGGGTCAATCGGACGAGATTTGAATCGAGCGAGGGTCAGGTCAAACGCCTCCAATACCTGTGCGTTCGTATGCGGCGCCTTCGTCGTAACAGCGAATATCGCCATATTCGGATACGCATTCCCCGGAGCCTCATCGTACGCTATCGCAGCCGCTATCTGCCGCTTCTTTACAAGCTCCTGATAGAGGGGCGAGATCGAACTCCCCGCAAGCATCTCGAGCAGGATCGATACAGGCGCATCATCGGGGTGGGGATACTGCATCTTTCGATACGATATAAACATCTGCGGCGAGGCCTTATTCTCAATGACAACCTCCCGCATCCCCTCTTGCGGGGGTTCAACGGCGGTCGGGCGCTCAGGCTGTGGTCCACGCGGGATCCGCCCAAAGTACTTCTCAAGGACCGGGAGATCTCGCACCGGATCGACATCTCCCACGAGGCTTACCGCGATATTTGAGGGCACGTAATATCGTCGATGGAAATCCCGAACCTGCGTCGCAGTAAGGCCCGCGATATCACCGGCGTACCCGATCACCGGATTTTGGTAGGGATGAAGCAAGAAGGTAATCCCGAGCAGTTTTTCGTATAACTTCCCCTGGGGCGAATCCTCACTCCGCATCCGCCGCTCTTCCATAACGACGTCCCGCTCGCGATAGAACTGTCGCATCACCGGGTCGAGGATCCTGGCGGACTCCATCTGACACCAGAATTCGAAAGCCGCTCGGGGCATCTCAGTGAAATAACGGGTGAGCTCAGAATCGGTGGTCGCGTTCATCCCTGCCGCGCCGCGCTCCTCATATCGGCGGGTAAATTCCTCCGAAACCCACAATTTTTCCAGTTCGGCATGGATCTCGTCCCACCGCTTTTTCTGATCCTCCGGTAACGAGCCATCGGCACGCTGTTTTTGAACGAGGACCTCGAGCTCATCAAGAAGTTTCTTTTCTCGGCGAAAATCAACCGTTCCGATCGTCGTTGTCCCCTTGAACGCCATATGCTCAAGCATATGTGCGATTCCGGTATGGCCCGGCTTCTCGTCGGTACCGCCCACGCGAACCCCGACCGCACCAGCAAAGACCGGAGCAACTCCGCGGCGATACAGCACCACCCGAAGCCCGTTGGACAGCGTTGCGGTGTGAACATTATCCGCCAGGCGCATAAGGGTCGCCCGGGTCTCCCCAACATCTGCGACACCTGGGCCCGCGAGCCCTCCGAAGATAAGCGAGAACACCGCAACACCGATGGAGATTGAGAAACTGCGCATCAAAAGTCCTTCCGAGCAAGGCCAGGATTTACCCGTCTTGATGATAGCTGGGCTCGTGGGTAAGGACAATCGGCTAAGCGGGGCTTCGTGCGACGCTAATTTGAAGATGTTGGTTTGAAAATCGGGAGGACGACAGATACCACGGTCCCGCCCCCATCACGCGCCCGGATCTCGAGCCGTCCCTGATGTACGGTCGCAAACCGTTTTGCGATAGCGAGCCCGAAGCCCCCGCCTTGCTGCTCCAGCTTATCGCGATTCATCTGACTAAAGGCGCTCCCCGCGTCACCGAGCGCATGCGGGTCAACGCCGATTCCCCGGTCGCACACCTCAACCCATACAGCACCGTCCTTCAGGAAAATCGGCATATCGATCTGTTTGTGCTCTGGGGAAAACTTCACCGCATTATCGACGATACGGGAGAGAATCTCGTGGAATTGGGGTTCGTACATTTTACACCGAGCACCCCGCGTCTCATCGATCAGATTGATTGTATACCCAAGCGGCGCTATCTGCTCGGAGATCGCCTCGACGACCCGGGCGGTAACATCACCGAGGACGAGGACCGAGCTCCTGGCATCAAAAAGCCGCTGACTTACCCCCGCCTCAACCTGCTGCAATAACATGAAGTCGCTGACAAGACGCTCTAGCCGCTGCCCACCCCTTTGAATCGCTTCAAGAAGGTGCTGCACCTTCTCCATCGGCATCTCGCTGTGGTTATCGATGAGCAGCTCTGTCCCGGTGTTGATCGCGACAAGAGGTGTACGGAATTCGTGCGATAACGTGTGCACTACCCGTTTGCGGTAGTCGTCAAACTGATCCGCGGAGGCACGTCGCAGCATCCGCGAGCGCGCGACCTTCCCCTCGATGAGGGACAACATCTTTTGGGGATCAAATGGCTTGACGAGATAATCGTCCGCACCGGAGCGGAGCCCCCGATCCACCTCAGCGGGATCAGCGAGGGCGGTAAGAAACACGAAGGGAACATGAGAAAGGCGGCGGTCATCCCGCACCGCCTTATGGAGATCGTATCCCCCCATCTCCGGCATCATAACGTCGCAGATTATCAGATCGACCGAGTTGTGCTCGAGGGTAGCAAGCGCCTCTCTACCATTTTCCGAGGTGAGAACATCGTAATCGTGAGACGCGAGGAGGGTGCGCAGAACCCCCAAAACAAGGGGATTATCATCAACAACGAGGACCGAGGCCCGCTCAGCGGTAGACAACTGCATATTCACAACAACAACTCCCTACGATACGTGGCGGGGGCCGGCCACGATCAAAGCCCAAAAGCGGCTCCACAGGAGTTATCGACCCGATGAGGCGTATCCTAAAGCGAAAGAAACTCTCTAAATATCAGGATCTTACGCGCTCTCTTCCTTTTGTTTCGGAGAGCCATTATCTTCCCCGTCCGAGAAATTTTTTTTCAGACGGCGGTTTATGGCGACGATCCTCGGTCTCTTTCCCGGTCAGGGTTCCCAAAAAGTTGGCATGGGTAAGGAGCTGTTTGAACAGTCCCCGGCGGCTCGCAGCATCTTCGGAGCGGCCGACGAGGCGCTCGGCTTCAAGCTCTCGGAGCTCTGCTTCGAAGGTCCCGCCGAGGCCCTTACCGCAACCGAGAACGCCCAGCCAGCGATCTTGACGGTGAGTACGATCTGCTACCGCCTCGCCGCCGATGCCGGTCTCTCTTTGGCAGCGGCTGCTGGTCACAGCCTCGGGGAATATTCCGCACTCGTCGCAGCGGGGGCTCTCCGTTTCGAGGACGCCGTAGTCCTCGTGAATAAGCGGGGGAAGTATATGCAAAGCGCTGTCCCGGTAGGCCTCGGCAAGATGGTGGCCGTCCTGGGAAAGGAGACCAGCGAGATCGAGCGTGCGATAGCGCAGGTCTCAAGCGGGGTGGTGCAGATCGCGAACATCAATTCCCCAGGGCAAATCGTGGTGGCAGGCGATGCCGCAGCGGTGGATGCTTTTAAGGCGGCGATGGGCGATGCGCGGATGACCGACCTTGCAGTCAGCGCCCCGTTTCATTGCGCTCTTATGAAGCCAGCCGCAGATAAGCTCGCCTTGGATCTCGAGCGGTGCGAGATATCGAGCGCCGCCTTCCCTGTTTATGCTAACGTGACCGCCCAGCCGGTGCGATCCCCGGATGAAATTCGTGCAGCGCTGAAGGCTCAGGTGTGCGGGCGGGTGCGGTGGATCGAATGTATGGAGAACTCAATCAAGAGCGAGGGAATCGACAAAGCGGTTGAGTTCGGAGCAGGCGCGGTTCTCTCAGGACTCCTTAAACGGATTAACAGCGCGATCCCCCGCGCCGCAGTGGGGGGAGTCAGCGACGTTCCGGTGGCTTAGCCCATCCTCTAAGAAAAAACCTGATAAATAGCCGGTTCCTCGGGCGGGGTTCTCGTGGCACTGGAGAGCAACCATTCTGCTTTTTAGCCGATATACAACGTAGTGCCCTCCCCTGCCATAACGCGTTCGTGGGGAAGCGTGTGGTTGGGGTTTAGGTAGTTGTCCGCTGAGTTCTCCCGCGCTGAGGTTGGGAGGCTCCATCACAAGATGCGGGGTCTCCGTTTTAGAGGGGTTGTATGGATCGGGGCTCGCTCAATCAGAGAGGGTTGAGCCGACATCGAGGATCGGTACTCGTCGAAACAGCGATCATCATTCCGCTTGCTGTCTTCATCATCGCCGGAATCCTTGACCTAGGATACATCTTTCAGAAATCAACGATCGTATACCAGGCCTCGCGCGCTGGAGCCCGCACCGCGGGATCGATGACTGCCAAGCTGAGTCCTGAGAACACGACCGCGTGGTGTGGTAACGGCGCCGTATCCCTGGAGGGTAACCATACCTGTGAACTCATCCTCGAAGGCGATTTCGGGACCTTGGCAGATGTAGACCATAATAGCCCCCTCAAAAGTGGAATGTTCATGGCGTGCCATTACCTTCGCGAGGCGGGACTCTCCCCCGAGGATTGGATGGTCGCCGTCGAAGGCCCCGTCGATCAAGTGGAGGGAGGAACCAGGATGAGATGGTTGAGGGTCTCGGTCCAACAGTCCCCTTCTGCTCAGAAATGTTGGTTCTGCCTCCAGCAACAGATCGCGCAGAGTCTTCTTGAGGAGAGCAGCTTTTTCCCGGTCCAATGTACGTTATGAGGACGAGGCACCCCATCGAAAACGACTCGGAGAACGAGGGAGGAGCCGCCGCAGTGGAGCTTGCCGTCGCTATGATTGGGCTATTATTCCTCGTAGCCCTCATCATCGATGGGTGCCTTCTTTTTCAGCGCTACTCACTCCTTACTGAAAAAGGTGCGGATATTACTCGCACCATCTCAGCAGAGATCGTTCGGACAAGCCCTCCGCCGGGAGGGTGCGATGAGCTCTGCAGTCGCGCCAGGACACTTGTCGAGGAGGTCAGCCAGGGCGCTGATCTTGAAGGTTTAAATTTTTCTCCAACGATCATCGCCTCCGGTTCGACCGAGCTCGGAGGTTATGCCGAATATCCGCTAATACGCATCGATTCGAGCGCGACCGCACGGTGTCTCTTCTGCTCACTTCTCCCGTGGGAGGTAAACCTTACCGCGACGAGCCTCCTCGTTATTGAGAGCGCGACTACAAGCTGTGACGACATGGAGAATCATCCGTGTTAGCGAATTCAGCTCGAAGAGAACCAGAGCGGGGGGTGGTGCTGATCGCCGGAATGTTCGGTCTTATGGTGATGCTTGCCCTGGGTGCCCTCGTTGTCGACGTTTTACGCATCGAACGGATAGGTCGCTCACTCCAACGCGCCTCCGATTCGGCAGCTCTCGCTGCGAGCCTCCATCTCCGAGGGGACCCCTATACTCCGAATCCAAATGCAGCTGTTCAGTGGAAACAAGCAAAGCGTGCTGCCGTCATGGCGCTTAGAAACAATCTCATCGCAGAGGATATGAATCTTCTTGCGGACGGAGCCACGTGGACCCCTGCGGGTATCATGGATTTCTGGGATTCCTCACCTGTTTCCCCCTACACCGGATCGGAGATAAACATCGGTCGGCTCCGCTTCACAATCGAGCGGGGTGCCTGGCTGTACAACGAGGATGGGAACGGTGGCTCCGACACCGATGGCGCATCAAGCGAGGGCCCGTACTTCGTACCCCTTGAAAGTACCGACGGGGGATGCCCGGAGATTTGGTCAGAGGAGAACTATAGACGAGCGAACGCTGCGCGGGTGCGTATCGAGATCACCTCGTGGCGGTCAGCTTTCCCTCTCGCCTGGGCAGGGAACGCGGAGGTGGGCGGGCTAGCCCGCGAGGCGGTCGCCTCGGTTCAACCAAGCGGCCCCTGAGCGAATTTATTTATTGCTG
>JBJOHD010000141.1:0-10904 GCA_046047875.1 Pseudomonadota bacterium
ACGACTCTATCGATAGATACCGACTCGACGCACGACGCCGCGCCACACTCGGGAGCGTCAATGTCCCCACGGCAAGCATTCGGAGCAGCATGAGATCGAGCGCCGCTCCTGTCACCGGATAGGTCCGGCAGCTCCGACTAAAACCGGGGAACCATACATTTACTAATCCGTCGCGCTCACTGAGCTCGGCCACCGCGATGAGGTGGTCGGCGAGCTCCGCAGCATCAGCGAATCGATCGAGCGCGGTGCAAAAACTCTGCCCCATCCCGGTCGAATTGACCGCGGTCAACGCTGAGAAATCACGGCACGCCCTCAGGCGGCTAATCCCCGCTTCGCGGAGGCGGCGTACCACCTCGGTGAGGGTGAGGTTTTCAAGAGCAGCGCTCCGCCTTCCGTTTGCATGCAGCCAGGCGAGGATATCCTCCGCTGCTGGACCGACTAAAGTGAGCCCCGGCCGAGCTTTCGCTATCTCAGCGATTCGCTCCTCAAGTCCGTCTCCGAGCCGCCGCAAATCGATCTCATCGAGGAGAACCTCAAGGGCTGGATGCTCGATCTGGGACAGATAGAGAGCTGGGTCGTGGAGTTCGCCGCCAAGAGATAACGCGAGGATCGGGGTCGGTGCTACCTGAGCGGAGGCGTGAGCTCCCAGCTCAACCAGCTTCATTAAGACTGAGAGAGGAGCGCGTGTAATGAGCCGCTCGATCTCACTTCGCTCGAGCCTCTTTCGATGAATCACCCGCTCCCGAGTCTCGTTGAATCCGAGCTGTTTTAAAGCACGCTCGGCGAAATCATGGGTAGGAATCGGGACAGGGAGACACCCGAGGGTCTGCACCGAGACCCGCTCTCCACCGACTATCCCGAATCGCGCGAGTTTGCCCACGCAGTTTTTCCTCAGTCGGGGATAAATCCCCAGCAAAAGCTCGGATGACTTCCAGGGCTCAACATCCCCCCCTCCGTCGATCCGAACGAACATGTCCCAGCAGCAGTCGAAGGTTCTCCTCACCCAGGGAAACCACCGCCTCCGGAGCCAGCTTAAATTATCAATTCACCCACACGCGTGTGCCCCCGAGCGCTCCCGAAAGGAGACGCCGAGCACTAAGAACCGTACAACGAGAAAACGCTACAGCACGAAAGAACGCTGATGCAGAGAAAGACCCCTGCTCGCTGAGAGCCGACTAACAAGACGTCATGGCCCCTAAGGATTCCAAGAAGATAGCAAAGCGAGCAACGCTAGGCAACGGCGAGGTGCATCAATCAGAGAGGTCCCGAGTCCCCTCATAAATATAAGCGATTCCGCCACTCAAAGGGTCGTAGCGGGTAGCCGAAAACCCCGCCTCTCTGAGGATTACCTCGAAATCCCCCCCAGACGGGAACGCCTTGGCGGTTTCCGGAAGATAGGTGTACGCCGAGCGATTGCCTGTGAGAAGCCCCCCGATCCACGGCATCAACATCCTCGAGTACCAATTATAAACCGCTCGAAAGGGGGCCCACGTCGGCTGACCGAATTCGAGGATGACGAGCTTTCCCCCCGGAGCGAGTACCCGGCGGATCTCTTTGAGCCCACGCCGGAGGTCTTCGAGGTTACGAACACCGAAGGCGACCGTTACCGCCGTAAAGGTTCGATCGGGAAACGGCAGATTGAGCGCGTCGCACTGCACGAGAGGCGCAGCCGATCTCCCCCTCTCCCGCCCCCGCTCAAGCATCGGCAGACAAAAGTCGCCCCCCACCACACCGGTCACGCGACGCTCGAGAAGGGGCAAAAGATCGCCCGTTCCGGTGCACAGATCGAGCACCGGACCAGCACCGCGGGGCACCCGTCTCACCACCAGGTGTTTCCACAGATGATGAATCCCCAGGCTCAGTACCGAGTTAGTAAGATCGTACCGAGCGGCGATAGAGCCAAACATCCGTTGAACTTCGGAGCCAATAACCCGCGGAGTGGAGGTGGAAGAGGTTTCCATAAGGAGCTTATACAGGATCACGGGAAACGTTACCACTCACGGCCGATTCGATTTGGTTCAGTTCACCCCCCCGATGTGGTAGATTCCCCGCATCTCGGCCCCTTGATGGAGTTTCGTATGGTTTCCGATCGCCTCCCCTCCCACGCCCGCGTCGTCGTCATCGGCGGGGGCATCATCGGCTGCTCGGTGGCGTATCATCTCGCCAAAATGGGCTGGAAGGATGTCGTCCTCCTTGAGCGCGACAAGATTACCTCCGGCACGACGTGGCACGCCGCGGGGCTTATGGTCACCTTCGGCTCAACCTCAGAGACCTCGACCGAGATCCGCAAATATTCGAAGAAGCTCTATCAAGAGCTGGAGCGCGAGACCGGCCAAGCCACCGGGTTTAAACCGGTAGGATTCATCGAAGTCGCAGCGGATGAGGATCGTCTTGAGGAATATCGCCGGGTCGCCGCCTTCAATCGATTTTGCGGGGTGGATGTGGCGGAGATATCCCCTGCCGAAATCTCAGCGCTCTTTCCATACGCTCAAGTCGACGACCTTCTCGCCGGATTTTACGTCAAAGATGACGGGCGGGTGAACCCGGTCGATGTCACGATGGCTCTTGCCAAGGGGGCACGGCTTCACGGCGCGCAGATCCTCGAAGGGGTCCCGGTGAGCTCAGTCCTCCGTCACAACGGAGCCGTGACCGGAGTGGCTACCCCGCTCGGCGAGATACGGGCGGAATACGTGGTGAATTGCACCGGGATGTGGGCGCGACAGCTCGGCGAAGAGCTCGGTATCACCATCCCCAATCAAGCTGCGGAGCACTACTACCTTATTACCGACGATATCCCGGGGATCCCCCGAGATCTTCCAGTTCTGGAGGACCCCGCTTCGTACGGATACTACCGCGAAGAGGTCGGAGGGCTGATGATCGGGCTTTTCGAACCGGTTGCAGCACCGTGGAAACTTGAGGGCATCCCCAACGATTTTTCGTTCGGCGACCTTCCACCTGACTGGGATCGGATGACCCCCTTCCTTGAAAAGGCGATGGCGCGGGTGCCGGCCTCGCTGAGCGTCGGTATTCGGAAGTTTTTTTGCGGCCCCGAGAGCTTCACCCCTGATCTCCGACCGATAGTTGGCGAAGCTCCTGAGCTGAAGAACTACTTCGCAGCGGCCGGGATGAACTCGATCGGGATTCTGTCTGCGGGGGGGCTCGGTCGCGTGCTTGCACACTGGATCATAAACGGCGCTCCCGATGTAGATGTGACCGGTTTTAATATCGACCGCTTCCACCGTTATCAAGCGAACCGCGCCTATCGGCGTGAGCGAACGATCGAATCGCTCGGACTCGTCTACAAATGCCACTATCCGACAAAGACCGCTGAGACCGCACGGGACGCAAAGCGTTCTCCGTTTCATGAGCGACTCAAAAAAGCCGGCGCATTCTTTCGAGATGTGAGCGGCTGGGAGAGCCCCGACTGGTACGCCCCCTCTGGGAGCGACCCGCGGGTAGAGCGACTTTCATGGGGCCGGCAGAACTGGTTCCCGTACTGGGCCGCGGAGCACCGCGCCGCCCGCGAGGGAGCGATCATCATGGACATGAGCTTTATGTCGAAGTTTCTTGTTCAAGGGCGGGATGCGGGGCGGGTGCTCGATTACGTCTCTGCAAATAAGGTAAACGGTCAGATCGGCGTTATTACCTACACCCAATGGCTGAACCATCACGGAAAGATCGAAGCCGACCTTACCGTAACGAAGCTTGAGGAGGATCGTTTCTTGGTGGTGGTCACCGATACGATGCATCGGCACGCCGAGACCTGGCTCAAGCGACACATCCCCGAGAGCGCCCACGCCTTCGTGACCGATGTGACCTCCGGGTTTGCGCAGTTAAACGTACAAGGGCCGCGAGCACGCGAGCTTCTTCAGTCGCTTACCACCGCGGATCTCTCGAACGAAGCGTTTCCATTCCGAGCAGCTCGAGAGATCGACATCGGCTTCGCACGGGTACTGTGCATCCGTATCACCTATCTTGGAGAGCTGGGCTATGAGCTCTACATCCCCGCCGAGCAGGCTGTGCATGTGTACGATCTCATCGTGGAGGCGGGTCAGCGGTTCGAACTCCGTCACGCCGGCCTCAAGGCGCTCTCCAGCCTCAGGATGGAGAAGGGTTACCGCGACTATGGACACGATATCGATAATACCGATGATCCGTTCGAGGCGGGGCTCGGATTTGCAGTGGATCTAAAACGCTCCGAAGATTTTATCGGTCGGGCGATGGCGGAACGATCCAAGGCCAACGCTCCCTACAAGCGGCGCCTCGCTCAGCTCCTCGTTCTCGATCCCACACCCCTTCTCTTTCACGCCGAAGTGGTCTTTCGAAACGGTGCGGCGGTCGGTTATGTGCGGGCGGGGTCGTACGGTCATACGCTCGGCGGTGCGGTCGGTCTTTTCATGATCGAAGCAGGCGAGCCGATTAACCCAGCGTATATCGAGCAGGGTGCTTGGGAGGTTGAGGTCGCGGGGAAACGGTATCCGGCGCGGGTATCGTTGAAACCGCTCTACGATCCCGAGATGCAGCGAATCAAAATGTAGCCGTCATGCGGCTCGCTCACGGGGGCCGCCCGGCGCCTGTTCACCACCCCGCATCACCACCTGAGTTGTATGGCGCTCTGGGGCCAGCCCCTGAAGGAGCACCTCAAGGGCTCGCTCGACCTCGCCCCCGCACATTAAAACATCGAAGCTCACGTACCCGTCCTCCGGCCATGAGTGGAGTGCCACATGGGACTCAGCGAGGAGCACGAACGTGGTCACCCCGTGCGGAGAAAATGTATGGGTCTTTGATTCGAGTACGGTGGCCCCTGCTGCCGCCGCGGCCTCACGTAAAAGCGCCTCGAGGCGGGGGGCCGAATTCGAGATCTCCGATGACACACCCCAACAATCGACCAAAATATGGCTCACACGCCGCTGCATCGCCCGCTCACTTTGACGAGATATGAAAACTGATTGGAGCAAATACCCCTCTATGCTAGAAGTCTCTCTAACCGGAGACAAGGAGAATCAGCTCCAGCTCCACTTCTCGTGGCGTTTTCTAAACGATACTATTTTCGCAAGGCCTATGAGCATACTCGGTTTTATCGGCAAACAGTTTATCGATGTCATTGAATGGACTGAGCCAGGTGACGGAATCCTCGCTTTTCGGTACCCGATGCGCGATCAGGAGATTCAAAATGGGGCCAAACTGACGGTGAGAGACACTCAGGCTGCGCTCTTCGTCAACGAGGGCAGAGTAGCAGACCTCTTCGGCCCGGGACTTCACACCCTGACGACGAACACGCTGCCGATAATGACGAACCTGCAGAATTGGGATAAGGCCTTCGCCTCACCGTTTAAGTCCGATGTCTATTTCTTTAGCTCTCGGCTCCAACTCGACCAAAAATGGGGCACCGCTACACCTATCACCGTCCGAGATAAGGAATTCGGGGTGCTCCGTATCCGAGCCTACGGGAACTTCTCATATCATGTAGCTGATCCGAAAACATTCTATCTCAAGGTATCGGGCACCCGCGATGTCTTCCGAACAGCGGATCTCGATGGACAGCTGAAATCACAGGTAGCGACGGCGCTCGCGACGATGCTTGGGGCGAGCGACTGTGCCTTTATCGACATGGCAGCTAACCAAGCGAATTTCTCCGCCGCCCTCGGCGAGGCGGTTGCGCCGACCCTCACCCAATTCGGTCTCGCCCTTGATGGTTTTCAGGTTGAAAGTATCTCCCTGCCAGCGGAGCTCGAGAAGCGCCTCGACGAGCGCGCGATGGTCACGATGGTGGGCGGGCTGCGACAGTACGCCCAGTTTCAAGCGGCATCAAGTATTCCAGAAGCTGCAGCTAACCCAGGCGGGGTCGCCGGCGCCGGGGCTGGCATTGGTGCAGGTCTCGCGATGGGGCAGATGATGGCGCAGTCACTCGGAGTCGGCGCTCCCGGAGGCAGCGGAAGCGCCTCGCCAGGCGAGAATCCGCTCGAAACGATTGAGAAACTGCACGAACTTTTTAAGAAAGGCATGCTCTCCGAGAGTGAGTTCACCGCGAAGAAAGCGGATCTCCTCAAAAAGATATAATCTCCGATGCAACGCATACCGTGCCCACAGTGTGGTGCTGAGGTCGAGTTCACCTCGAGGTCCTCGGTTTTTTCGGTATGCCGCTACTGCTCGAGCACCCTGCTCCGAAGCAGCTTTGATGTACGTCTCCTCGGCCAGATGGCCGCGCTTCATGAAGATCCGACCGTCTTTCAACTCGGCACTACCGGAGTTTACGACAACGACTCATTCGAGCTTATCGGCCGAGTACAAAGGCGCTGGTCGGGGGGGATGTGGAACGAATGGCATATGTTTTTCGGCGGCGAGAGAAGTGCGTGGCTGGCGGAGGCTCAGGGCTTCTTGATGGTAAGCTCGCTCCGGCCGGTCGCGGCGCCCGACGAATCCACACTTCGCATCGGCGCCCGAATCGATATCGACCGTGTCGTTTTCACGGTAAAAGATATCAAAGAGGTACTTGCAAGCTTCGCCGAGGGCGAGCTCCCCTTTGCTGCCGAGCAAGGGTCGAAGATGCGCAGCATCGACCTCACGGGACCGGGGCGCTTGGTGGCAACGCTCGGATATAGCGAGGGCGGTGGCGAGGTATACATCGGCGAGATAGTCGAGTTCTCGGAACTTCAGTTTAAACGAATGCGGGAATTCAATGGCTCGTGAATCGCCGTTCATAAAGCCCTTTCTCTGTCCCGCTTGTGGGGCGCCGCAGACCATCCGTGCGCTCGGCAAAACTATCGAATACAGCTGCACAAGCTGTGGCTCCCTCATCGATATCACCGCGGAGCCGTTCTCAGTTCTCGCCGCCGCGGCGAACGCCCGTGCTCACGAACCGAAGATCCCCCTCGGCCAACGGGGAATGCTGCAGGGTATCGCCTTTGAGTGCATCGGTTTCATGATCCGTACCGATCCCTCGCTACAATATCCGTGGGAGGAGTATCTTCTTTTTAATCCGTATCACGGATTTCGGTGGCTCATAACGATGAACGGTCATTGGAACTTTGTTACTCCGGTGTTCGGCCTCTCAGAGACACCGGAGGAGGACGTCTTAACCTACGAGGGACGAACGTACTCTATATTCTTAAGAGACTCCGCTATCGTACAGTACGTACAAGGTGAGTTCTACTGGCAGGTAAAGGTCGGCGACAGGGTCAACGTTCGGGAGTATATATCCCCGCCGTTTACACTTTCAGTCGAAGTGGATGAAAACGAACAGAACTTCGCCCACGCTGAGTATCTCCAGCATTCCGAGGTTGAAACCGCTTTCGCTCTGGAACCGAAGTCGCTACCGCAGCCGAGCGGGATCTTCCCGAATCAACCCTCACCCCATCTCCACAATCGCTTCTTTTACGTTATCGGCACCCTCGTGGTCCTCCCCCTTCTTTTCGTTATTCATTTCATGCTCCAGCGACCGCCCGAACCGGTCACCGCAGTGTCGGGCACCGCATTCCCCGGAACTTCTCCCTCCCCCCTAACGACAGAGACGGTTGAGTTTTTAGACCACGGAAACCTTGGATTTCTCCTGCAGAGTCCCGTTCTAAACTCATGGGTGGACGCAGAGATAGGGATAGTGAACGCCGACACCGGCGCCACCACCGAGACATCAGTGGGAGTTTCGTACTTCCACGGCCTCGAAAGCGGGGAGCGGTGGAGCGAGGGCTCAACAACAAGCGCCGTCACGGTGGGTGATATCCCGTCTGGTCGGTATTATTTTACCGTCCAAGCGACTAACGGAGCCTCGCCGTCTCAAAAAGCGCCTCAACCGTTCAGCCTCTCGATTAGACGACATGTTTCGTATTTGAGTAATTTATTCCTCGCGATTGTAGTAGCCTGTCTCCCCCTCGCCTTGAATCTCCTCCGAGGAATCAGCTTCGAAAGTCGGCGGTGGAATAATTCAACCGAAACAAACTCGGGTTAAGGAAGAGCGAGGAGGGTGAATCGATGCGCGAATTCGTAGTGATAGTATGGATCGGAGTTGTCGTTTGGTTTGCTCAAGCGACGTATTACGAGAAGACGGCGCTCTCCCTTATGCCGAAGTTTTTTCGGACAGGCTCAGGTTTTCAACACAAATAGGAAGTTAATCGGAGGAATTTATGCTTAATTCATCGACGATGATCTCTTCGCTGGTTTACTCGCTGGTTGGAATGGTGACGTTCGTGTTCGGATTTTGGCTCTTCGACCGCCTCACCCCCTACAAACTTTGGGAAGAGATCGTTGAGCACAAGAATGTAGCGCTCGCAATCGTTGTCGGCGCCGGCGCTATCGCGCTTGGCCTGATCATCGGCTCGGCAATTCACGGATAGTTGAATCGATGGACGCCGTTCTTCTCGCCTCGGTGTTTATCGTCGCTACGTGCGGACTCGTCTATGAGCTTGTCGCAGGAACGGTAGCAAGCTATCTTCTCGGCGATTCGGTCACCCAATTCTCGACTGTCATCGGGACCTACCTGTCAGCGATGGGTGTTGGGTCGTACCTGGCGCAATTCGTGAAAAGGAGGCTCCTCGAAACTTTTGTTCGGATCGAGATCGTTCTGGCGCTTATCGGCGGAACTTCTGCGACCCTGCTCTTCCTCACCTTCGAGTTCGTTACCTCGTTCCGTTTGGTTTTGTACGGACTCGTCTTCGTCATAGGGATGTTCGTTGGGCTGGAGATTCCCCTCTTGCTCCGAATCCTGCGAGACCGCATCGAGTTCAGCGCGCTGATATCCCGGGTGTTAAGCTTTGACTACCTCGGCGCTCTCGCGGCCAGCGTTCTCTTTCCCCTCATACTGGCCCCCCAGCTCGGACTTGTGCGAACAGCGTTCCTCTTCGGTCTGATGAATGCTGCGGTCGCGTTATGGGTGCTGGCGGTGCTGGGTGACCGACTTCCCTCTCGCCGTGCGCTCGCCGCCTCAGCTTGGGTAGTCTTTGCGCTGCTTCTTGGAGGGTTCATCGGTTCGAATTCCTTGGTGGCATTCGCCGAGGCGGGGATTTACGCAGACCCGGTTATCTATGCTAAAACCACTCCGTACCAGCGGATCATCCTCACTAACTCCCCCCGGGAGACTAAGCTTTTTCTCAACGGAGCTCTCCAATTTAGTTCGCGTGACGAATATCGATATCATGAGGCGCTCGTCCATCCTGGCTTAAGCGCGATTAAAGACCCCCGACGGGTGCTGATCTTGGGCGGAGGCGATGGCCTCGCCGCCCGGGAGGTGCTGCGCTACCCCACGGTTGAGGCGATCGTGCTCGTCGACCTCGACCCGGCGATTACCGACCTCTTTCGCTCAAGCGAACTCCCTCGCTCCCTTAACGACGACGCCTTAAATTCTCCGAAGGTCACTGTGATTAACGCGGATGCCTTCCGCTGGCTCAAGGAGTATAACGGCCCCTCGTTTGACTTCATTATCGTCGACTTCCCCGACCCTACTAATTTCTCCCTCGGAAAACTCTATACAACAACTTTCTACCGTTCGGTAAAACGGGTAATGGGGCCTCAGAGCCGTGGCGTGATTCAAAGCACCTCACCGCTTCTCGCTCGACGCTCCTTTTGGTGCATCCACAATACCGTGGCATCGATCGGAGTCACTACCCTCCCCTATCACGTCTATCTTCCCTCGTTTGGCGAGTGGGGCTTCGTTCTTTTTACCTCCGATCCCAGTCCCTTTTCCCCCACTTTTCCCCCGAACCTCCGCTTCATCGACGCCGAAACTTTCTCGGTGATGCGCCGCTTCGCGCCCGATATGTCGCAGCTTCAAACTGAGATAAATCGTCTCGATAATCAGATCCTGGTCTCATATTACGAGAACGAGTGGTCGGAGTACTTATGAGCGGTACACCGTTCTCCCGTCGTCGTTTCATCGCAGGGGGACTCGGTTCGCTCGCCGCTTTCAGCGGCGTAACGAGGCTGAACAGCTCTGAGGTGCCGGTGGTTCCGAGTGTCATCCACGGTGCGACACACCGGGTGGGGCACCTTCTCAGATCGGTTACGCCGCTCCCGCCCCCGTCGACTCGCCGCAGCACCCGAGTGGCTATCGTCGGAGGCGGTATCGCCGGGTTATCAGCTGGATGGTGGTTATCCCGCAATGGCTTTCACGACTACATCGTTCTGGAACTTGAGGATGCTCTGGGGGGAACTGCGCTAAGCGGTGAGAATTCGATAACACCCTTCCCCTGGGGTGCCCACTATGTGCCGACACCCGGCAAAGATGCTCGCTACGTCCGAACTTTCTTTGAAGAGATCGGTGCGATTACAGGCTACGACGACTCCGGCGAACCGACCTACGATGAATTGATGCTATGCGGCGCTCCCGAGGCCCGTCTTTTCATCCACGGTCGATGGCAAGAGGGGCTTCTTCCCGCAACCGGACTCGCTCACCGAGACTCGGCTGAGCAGGCGAGATTCTTCGCCCTGCTTGACCGGTTTCGTAGTGCGATCGGTTCTGACGGACGACCCGCATTCACGATACCGGCTCATCTATCCTCCCGCGATCCTGAGTACCGTCGGTTTGATAGCATCACCTTTGCTGAACTGATGCGGCAGTGGGGACTCTCCTCTCCTTATTTAAATTGGTATATCGACTACTGCTTCCGCGATGACTTCGGTGCCCTCAGCACACGTATATCTGCCTGGGCCGGACTGCATTACTTCTGCGCTCGGAGCGCTACAGGGTCGAACGGGCGGGAGCTCCTTCTCACCTGGCCGGAGGGAAATGGATTCCTCGTAAAGGAACTCCGGCGCCGAATCAGCGGGGAGATACTCACGCAAACACTCGTTACGGGGATAATCCCGACGAAAAATGGGGTCGCAGTCGAGTTCCTCGACCTGAAGAGAAGCTCCCGGGGAGCGCTTGATGTTGAGGCAGTAGTCTACGCTGCTCCGCGATTCACCGCTCCGTT
>JBJOHD010000142.1:0-8968 GCA_046047875.1 Pseudomonadota bacterium
CGGGACGTAAGAGGCGGATAGATTTATATCCGACGCGTGGGATATCAGCCCTAGAACCGCGAAGCGGTGGGCAAAGCATTACAACCTGAGCCTCTGCCCAGTGTTATAATGAAGCACCACAGCGAGCATTTACGCCCTCTCGATTGAGTCGATCGCAACCTCCTGGCCTATAAGCTTTTCGATATGAATCGAGACAAAGGCCAGCATATGGGAACGTCCGTTCTCAAGGGTTAGTCCCTGCTGCCTAAGCGCAGCCAAGAAGGGGGTAGTTTCCGGGGTGTAATTTGCATCGACCGCAATCCCCACTCGAGGCAAGACATCGGAGGTCTCTAAAGGTGTCTTCAGAACCGATGCCGGATCGCTCGACATCTTACCGAGTCCTGTGCCGTTATACATAAAATCGCACCCCGAAAAGTCGATGGCTCCAGGCCGACGACACACCTCGATATGAAGACTCTCATTAAGACTACGTAGACGCTCGGATAGTCCCTCAGCCCGTCCCAGGTCGATATCCACGAGCTTCACTGTTCGTAATATTGGCGCTAAGCATGCCGCTACGGCGGTCGAGACCCCACCGCACCCAAGAATCGCGGCGTCCTTCATCGAGACAACGGGGTGAGACCGTAGAAGCCCCCTATAAAAGGCTTCTCCATCAACATTGAGACCCACGAGCTTTCCCTCGCGTCTAAGAATGAGATTTACCGCATCACACAGAGCAGCGCGATTATCGAGCTCGTCACACACAGTAGCCGCAAGCTGCTTATAGGGGTCGGAAATTACGACGGAACGAATTGCTCGATTGCTCCGAATCACATCAAGGTACCGATGAAAGAGGGACTCGTTCGGTTTACCCTCCACGCGCTCAATCTGAAGTGGACGATACGATCCCTCAACTTCAAGGTCGGCGTAAGCAGCTTGATAGATGGAAAACGTCTTCGACGCCCTGAGGAACCCTGAAATGATAAAATCTGTCGGTGTCGAAATCTGTGCAACAGATTCGAGCGGAGGTTGAAACGTAAAGTCCGTCGGCGCCTCGTAGGGCTTCGCTATCTCTACGAGCTTACTCGTCTGCACCCGATAACGGTATCATGACTCCTGCTATGTCGATATTTCTATTTAGGGCACCACCTTGTGAGGTCTTTACTTCCGCTATTCACCGAGTGTCTAAGTAATCGTTCTTTTGCATTTTTTCGAGACTCGGAGCACTCGTTTCCAGAATGTCGCGGCAATACGGTCTCCGCCTCACCACTCGATTGTCAGATAGAATAGCTATTTCGGTTATAAGTTATCCGCAAAAAATGCGACTCTCCGTCGCCATGCAGTATCATGGTAGGACGGGTCGATAGACAATGTCATTATGACCTCATCGCGCATACGGCTTTGGTTCTCGTCTTGGTCATCGCCGGAACTCACCAAAACCTCATTTGAACATCCTCTGCTTTGGGTGAAGACATTGTGTGCCGTCCGGGGAGACCGCGCACCGCCTGAGGCAGGTGGCACCTTTAAGTGGTCGAAGAGTGTTAAGGCGCTCGCTACGCTTTTCGCTTCATACAAGAGAGACCACCTTCTGCCCGTCGGGGGAAATGGGGGCTTAAGCGGCGGCGCAGGAAGCGATGCGGCAGCGCTGGACTACGCCCTATCAAAGAAACCTCGTTGGCTTTTCGATATCCTGGGCAGTACCGCCGAGGGACCACCTTTGGCGCTTCGCCTGATCGACAGAGTAAATCCTGAGAGAAAGCGACCGGGACCAGTGACGTTACTGATCCCGCCGCAACGCTTAAGTCCACAAAATATTCATATCTTCGTCGAGGATACAGAACTCATTGGTCCGGACAAATTGGATCATTTGATTGCAACTCTCACTCAACTGCCGAAGCCGCGGCTACCCGGGATTGTCGATTCTAGTATCGCGAAGTAAAACGTCCTCAGGCCGCAGCCAGAACAATCCACGCGGGTATGGGACCACATTGTTCGAGATCTCGTTCACCGCGAGATCGTGAGGTCTCTAACGCATACGGACATTTTTTCTCGCAGTCGGCAGCTTGAACGCGCAAACCGAATAACTCGACATCGCTTCTTTTCAAAGCTTGCTCGCTCAAACGCCTCTGTTATCCCGAAAATTGAGGGAGAAATGACATCGTCTGAGCGACTGGGAATCCGGCTAGACACAATTACTCTGCAGCGTGAATTCGAGCGTACACCCCTCACCATCGCCTGCCCCGCTTGCGATGTGGGGACCCTTGCTATCTTTTTGTTTCTAAAAACGAGACTTGGTCTCACTATCGCGATCAATTACCACTATGTTCACGCTATTGAGCTCGTTGATAGTATCGTTGCGGGCAGGGTTTCCCCCGACGTAAACCTAGTACTCCTCGGTGTCGCGCAATTAGCTTATCTTCTTGGAAAAAGGCAGAGCGAGTACGATTTGTTGACTGAGCTTCCTGGCAGTTCATTTGGTCTCATCAGAACTCGGAGCTCCGCCTCAAATCAGCCCTCTAAAAGCTCAAAGTTTCTTTTACTGGATGATATTCGTTCCAATTCGGCATTCTACCTCGACGAAGCGCTGGAAAGTCTCGGGACATCGGCTACAAAGCACCAAAAAATGTTTAAGGAGCCTTTCGAGATAGCCGCCCATTTCGCTGAGCGATCCTGTGACGAACAAGCTGTCATGTTTTTCCCGTTTTTAGACTTCAATTGCATTTTTAACGATTGTCAACCGATTGATGTGCCCGTCACAGTGACATCAGGTAGTCAAAATTTCCTCTTGGCGCATCGCTCGATCACTCGGAATACAAAGCTGGCACGATTGCTCAATGGCGCAATTCGGTATGCTTGGCTTTCGCTCTCCGAGGAGGTCTCAAGTCAGAGAGACATGACGGAGCTAATCGCATCAGACGCTGTCTTTCTGAAGTTCATGAAGCGTGCGTCTGGTGCGGGATATTTCTCGCACCACCAGTCGCTGTAATTAACTCGGATACATTTACGGATTCACGATGGATGAGACATGCGCCAAAGCGGTTCAAAAGCTCGTTCTTGCTGACAGCGAGATTCTGAAAACCCTAGGAATAAAAATCGTTGGCGTCGCCACAGAGGCTGTGGTGTTATCAATGCGGATTCGCCCAGATATGGTAAATAGCCAAGGAATCTGTCACGGCGGATTTCTGTTTGGACTATCGGATACCGCAGCGGCGTATTCCGTTGCAGCCCTCAATGGAATACCGGTTACGACTGAAGCAAATATCTCCTACATTGCTCCAGCGCTCCTCGACGATAACGTCACCGCGAATGCAATCGTTCAAGAAAAGACGAGCAAGATGCTCTACATCGCCACGCGGGTTCAAAACCAGCGGGGGGAGACCCTTGCCATCCACAGATGTACCTGTATAAACCGCGGCACATGTGTCTAAGGGGCTGCGTCACTCGGCCGGACGAACCGCAATCAAACCGACACTCTCGCGACCGTCAAGCTGAATATCAGCTGGGAACTCTGGACGAGCAAACGTTCGGCACTCCTCAATCATAAAACCAGCCTCCAAGAAAAGACGGCGAAGCACGTCCGGATCCAAAAGATGCATCGTCTGCGGAAGATTCTTTCCTCTCTCCGGTGCGATGTCTTGAACACACTCGACGAGTCCCCTAGGTGTTTTTGTAGGTGGGAGCGGGACCTTACAGCTTGACGTGGAGGCGAGGATTGCGGCATGGCGACAGCGAGCCTCGAGCCATATAACTCAACGGCTATCCGTCGGCGCTGTCTTTCAGAATGGGGCAATCCTTACTGCTAAGGCGTTGGCGTTGGCGTTCGGGTCCAGCATGCTGGGCGATTCGGATTAGCGGCGCAATATGCCGTTGGATCGATGGTGGGCGTCGCTGTTGGCGTCGCGCACGCCGGACGATTAGGGTTAGCGGCGCAATATGCTGTTGGATCGATGGTGGGCGTCGCTGTTGGCGTCGCGCACGCCGGACGATTAGGATTAGCGGCGCAGTACACAGTCGCATTGATAGTTGGCGTCGGCGTCGCTCGGGAGAGTCGGGTGCTGGTGGGTTCCGGCGCCGGTGTCGCGGTCTGACCTCCCCCACTATGCGAGGTCGGGGTCGGCGTATTCTCCACTTGAGAGGCAACGGTCGTACCCGAGGGCGGCGATGTGTATAGCACGGTTAACACCGCAGTCGACACAACGACAAGTCCGGGTGTCGGATACGCGACTCCAGCTATAGCGATAGCGGTGATACCGGATCCGTCCGGGAGACCCGCGCTCCACGTTCCATTCGGATTCAGCGCTACGGTCGCTAACACGGCTCCATCCGCTCCGATGATGTCGATCGAGCTGGCGCCTGACGCCTCCACCGTTCCCGTCACGAGCGCCTTCACCCCGGTTCCCGAGGTTCCGCCACCACACCCCCCGTGGATAGCTACTACCGAAAGGCACAAAATCCAAACGATGAACGAAACGGATTTGGCTGACACGAATGTCCGGGTACCCATTACTCTTTCTCCAGTTCCTGCGTCTGCTTGACTTCCTCAACCAGACTAAACGTTCCGAGCGCAACCCGCACGACCGGCTGATCGGAGTCGAGCCGCCGGTTTACATCAAGATCGAGTTTCGAAAGAAAATTTCTGGCCTTTTGGTGCAGCGCCGACCCCTCGCGCATCAGCCACGCTCGAACCTTCGGCACCGCATCCGCAGCGATCCGATCGAACTCGGTCTTGGCTTGGAGGTTCGGCACCGCGAGCTCCCCGGTAGCGTTCTGATCAACCGCTACCATGAGATCCGCGGAATCGCGCGCTAAGATCCGATACGAGGCGATCACATCTCCCCGCGGCACATACGCCCGCATCACCAGCTTTACCCCGTCGCGTACCCGTTTTACCGCCCCTACCCGTTCGAGCTCGAAGAGGACCGTAGCATGATTCAGATCGTTACTCACCAAGGTCACGAGCTGCTTGAACTCTCCATCGGCAGGGTGTGCGGTCAGTACCCGAGCTTTTCCAGGACGTGAGCAAAAACGGGGATCTTGCTGCCACAGCCCGATGACCTTGCTAATCATCCCCATCGGCTCCTCTTTCACCTCGGCCCGCTCGTAAATTCGCATGACGTCGCGGCGATGGATCCCGGTAGTCGCACTGAGCCGGGAGAGATTCACCTTCTTACCGCTCCGAACTATCTCCGCTGCAGCCTCAGCAAGAAAAACGTATTTCGCCCCCTCGAGAAGATCTTGAATGCGGAGGGAGCGGCGGAGACAAAACCGCACCACCGGGGTCAACATGAGCCGGAGACACTCAACGAGGGCTTTGTGGGGGTCGACCATACCGAATCACCCAAGTGGAAATTTCACACTTAATACTTATTAGTCGTCGGCTGTCCGGCGAGAGGTGTTAAGTGTTTTATGCACTTATTTCCAACTGCCGTCCACACGGTTTAAGCGTCAGATAGGCATAACACGCTGCTCTAATTGGCCATCTAATCGGTGCGCCCCAACTTTTCCGCTCTTCTTCACGTCTGGGCATCAAGCTGTAGGCTGCCGCTTTCTATCATACAAACACCGAGCGGCTGCAGGGAACTTAAGAAAGGGAAGCCGCGGTCAATAACCACCGCTGTTGGCAGCGCTTTTGTTGATCAAAAATTTTTGGGCATACGCCTCGGCGATTTCGCCAAAAACTTGCGTTGTCTTTCGAAGCGACACGATATCTACCCACTCGTCGGCTGTATGATCACCCGAGCCGATCGGCCCGAGACTCAGCACCGGCATTCCGAGCCGATGTGCAAAGATGCACTCATCCGCCACCGAGGGGTTATAAACAGGCGAGACTCCGTCACGCGCAAAGAGGGTACGCTCAAGCTCGTTCAAAAATGGATGTGACAAGTCGATCTCATAGGCCTCACAGTACGGGGTTTCCCGAGGCATCTGCCGTACAGTCGCCTCAATCCCCTCCGCGCTTGCTCGCTGTGATAACTCCGTGGCTACTGCGGCGCTATTAACCCCTGGAGTGCTCAATAGAGAGAAGGTGATCGAGCAGGCATCCGGGACAGAGAATGCGTCGGCTTCAGCGAGAATTTTTTGCACTACGATCTTACTCGCGCCAAGGCGTGGGTGGGACGCGAGGCGGAGATTCGAGAGGATCTCTGAAAAACGAAGCGCCTGAAGGATCGCATTGACTCCCCGTTCAGCCTCAGCGGCATGGGCCTTCCGACCCCTAATCATCGCCTCGAGAACGATCCGTCCCTTTCGGCCATAGCCAAGGCTGTATGCCTTTGAGGAGTCGGTAACTTGACCGCTTTCCGCAACAACCAAAAAATCGATATCGCCCATCAATCCGGAGTCTACCAGCGCGTGTGCACCGACAGATATATTTTCCTCATCGACACCAAAGACAGCTTTCACCGGTAAATGGTTCACCCTCGCGTGTGCTAAAGCGGCGATGATACAGGCAAGACCACCCTTCATATCGCAGACCCCAAGGCCGCGAGCAACGCTTCCATCCGAGACCACCTCGAAGGGGTTTCGCCGATAACCGATGTCGGGGGGAACGGTGTCGATATGACCGTAAAAACCAAGGTATCGGTCAGAGGGATACGAAGTGACGATGAGATTAATACGGTCCTCGCCGCTCGGTATCCGAACGACTTGGCACCCGAGCTCAGTAACGACCTTTTCGATGAAAGCGCTCACCCCTCCTTCGTGAGGGAACACCGAGGGGATCGCTACAAGTTGTGTCATTATCGTATACGGATCCATTGCGCTCCCCGGACTATTGCTTCGGTGGTTGTAATGTCACTCCCTTCTCGCGTTGCAGCCGCTGCAGAAGCTCTTCGCAGCCCTCCATCGACTCCCCGCAAATGAGCACGCGCGCGGAGCACGATGGGTGAAAAAGAGCTCGCTCTCCCCTTTCATTCATAGAATAAAGTGCGCGAAAAGCAAGGGGAAAGATGAGACCCTCTTTCAATGAGGCTCGGGCGTGATTGGTTCCCCCTAATGTCATCATTCGCTCGAAATCCTCGATCGAATTGAGCTCATGGGGCCCCCATATGTTACAGTTTATCCACGCAGGAGCTCCAAGCTTCTCCGCGGCCATGACGGCCGAAGCACTAACCGGGGGGCGCCCATTTAACTCGATTATTCGTGCCTCCAGGGCCCCTTCAGGGGTGCGAACGAGCATGAAATCTACTCCGACTATGCCGAATAGCCGATGCGCCGCGCAAAAATCAGCCAAAGGCTTCATGGCAAAATCAAGCTCGGCACGGGTCTTCGAATCAAGCTCAAGGTACGGTTGGCTCCCTTGGTAGGCGCCCTCCGAGGATACCCGCTGACGGAAGTATCGCTCCACGGAATACGAGCCATCCTTCCTTATCAACATAAGATTGCTGCAGTTTGCGATTGCAGTGCCATGAGCGCTGACATCCGCTTCAACAACGATTCTTGGCGTACCAACCGGCGGAGATTCGGGGTTCTTGGAGCCCCAGTACTGCTCGAGTGAATAGTCCGTGAATTTGTTGATGGTGAACGCCTCCTCCGCCAGCCGATATTGGCGGGCGATACATTCGCGAAGTCGCTCCTCGGTTATCGGCGCCTCAAGCGCGATGACGCCGTCTCCGCCCGAGCCGATGTCGTTCTTGATCCACACCCGTGAAGCGCCAGCGAACTGCTTAGCGGCCTTAGCTGCATCCCCCTCGCCGGCCACAACGAGCCCGTCACACATACGGATGCCGAAGCGCTCCGCTTCCTGCCGCAGATAGACCTTATTATTCGTGAAGTAAGCATTGGAGTCCTGCGGTGTAAAACAGCCTAAATGCTCAGCGCTTGCCCGAACTGCGGGGCTGGGAAACCAGCTTACGACACAGCTCCCCGAGTAATCAGCTAACCCTCTTTTCGATGCGAGCGAGAATATCTCCGCATGCGGATATCCCACATCCTTCCGGCTGGGGGGATTATAGGGGAGTTCGATGAGCTTGTTGCTCGTAGAGAGCATCCCGAGCTCTCGGAGGTAATTCTCGTGACCGGGAATGCAAGGAATGGTGAGTGCATTCTCATTCGACCCCAGCACCGCCTCTGAAAGTCGGCTGAGGTAAGTATCCTCGATAGCAAACGGCACAACTGCGGGGGGCGCCGCACCCTCCCCGCTCTGCCCTACGACGAAGTTGCTCGCGATGAGATAGGTGCCTTGATGGATAACTCCATTGCACCGAGCGATCGTTGCCCCTGGACTCCACGGTGCGGCTCGCACTACCGCGGCGTCGGGACTCTGCGGCAGGCCTCGAAGGTCCTGGCGTTGCCACTCATTGTTATCTCCGCTCGGGCTCGAAATGAATTGCTCCATATTCTTTCTCTTAGCTCCTCTGAATCGGTTCACATGCACAGGTTAAAATTGAGACCATCGGGCCTTTAGGAAGATCCATGACTTCCCGAAAAAGTTTTCGAAGAGCGACGACACCTGCGAGGGAGGCGGGTATGTAGCGAAGTCCGCAAGCTGTCTCAAGATCGGCGGCGGCACCGACCAATTCGTCATCGGTGACATAAGCCGCCCAGCCCTTTGACTCCCTCAGTGCGGCCAGAGCCTCGCCGCCCTCGAATGAGTGCGAGTTGATCAAGGGCTCATTAACCTCCGTCTCCAGAATCGACAGAGGATCAAGCTCTCGGTACTGCCAGTCACCTGCCTGAAAGGACTGGATAATCGGATTCATATTCAAAGTTGATCCCGCCACAAGCCTGGGGAGTTGAGCAATATGCCCCTCGGACCGTAAGCGCTGGAAGCCTGCATGCACCCCAGCGATCGTGGTTCCATTCGACACCGGAAAAGCTACGACGGCAGGAGCCACGCCCAACTTGGCTACAAGCTCATCAGCGATAGAGCTGTACGCCCGAAGGTGACCGTCGACATGAGCTCCTCCGGGGTTTGCATCGTACCAGCCGCAGGCTCGGGCGAGCGCGATAGAATATCTGACGCACCCCTCATAATTTTCGGAGTAACGAT
>JBJOHD010000143.1:0-5966 GCA_046047875.1 Pseudomonadota bacterium
CATCCGGTAAAGCCGCACTCGCCCACCGCTTTCGTCGAAAGGCCGCTCTCTATCAGGAGGTTCTCTTTGCTCGGAGAATCCCACCCAAACTTCCAGCTGCCATCAAGGGGCTCGGCGAGGCCTTCCCAAAAGGCGAGCACCGTTTCGCGCTTCAGAAAAGCGCTTTCACCCCGGGAGGCAGCGATCATCTCCACCGCGAACCGGTGCAGATCGCGCGCTGTTGAAAAGACACCGCTGTGTCCCGCGATCCCGCCCATCGCCCACGCATTGTCGTCGCTGACCTCGCCGCAGAGCGTCCGCTTTCTCCACGGGCATTCCTCCGTCGGCGCGATGAGGTCGGTAACCGGAGCGATCCCCCGTCGACGAATCATCGAGAGGTCGATATAACTTGTGCTCTTAAGCCCCAGCGGCTGGAAGACATGGCGCTGCGCGGCTCTATCGAGCGACAATCCAGTGAGCTCCTCGATGAGGTGACCGAGGAGCATAAATCCGATATCGCTGTACACCTGACGGGTGCCCGGCTCGTATTTAAGCGCGCTCCGATTGATCGCATTGAAGACGTAATTACGCGCACCTTTGCTCGTGAGGATCCCCATCCGTTCACCGGCGTTCTCCCGCACAAGATCCTCATAGAACGGCGCCCACGGTGCGAGACCGGAGGAATGCGATAAAAGCTGGGCGATAGTGATCGGCGACTTACCGAGAACTCCGAACCCTTGAAGATAGCGAGAAACGCGATCCTCAAGCTTCACCTGACGAAACTCAACGAGCTTCATCAGCAGCGTCGTCGTCACAAGCAAATTGGTAAGACCCGCGATATCGAAAACGGTATCGGTCCGCATCGGCAGCGCCGTCTCCGACTCGAGGGTAAACTTCGAATCCTTGTACACCTTCCGTCCGAAGGCCCGTTCGAGGAGCGTCTCGCCCCGATAACCAACGAGCAGCACCGCTCCGGGAAAAATCTCATCTTCTATAGCCCCGTTTACGAGCCCCTCAAGCTCAGCCAAAGCTGCGGAGTCGACTCCATGGGGAGAGGGCAAAGATGCGGCGTTGTACATACGATAACAGCCCAAAAGGTAAGCGGTCGGGGCATCCTAAATGAAAGTGCCCGATAAAAAAAGATTTTTAGCCTCCTTCTGGATTCCGGACTCCCCACGTGCGGGCGCTCTAAAAAACCCCTTTTTTTTTAGCCACCCCCTTGAAAACGGATTGAGCCGTGCGCATCTCTTCGGGGCCCGACACGGGCGTGTTAATCGGTCCTGCCGTGAGGCGGGATCGGGGAGCCAAAAGCGATCCGACGCTTTCCGGCTCCATCAGAGGTTTCCGCCGGCGGTGTGCTGAAGAGCCCCCGCAACGCATCACCCGAAGCTCGATTTAACTAGCGGTTTCGATAGGTTAGCGAGCCTCGCGGGGAAGCAGGGTACGGTGAAATAAACTGCGCGAAAGCATTTATTATCCGTAATCGTTTCGCTAGGATGGCGCGTTGCAACGGGGCTGAATCGGTAGGCCGAAGCCCGACGGAAAGAGTTTAAAATCCTCTCCCCCAACGGGGAGATAACCTTTAACAGGGAGACAACTAGACTATGAGTGAGTCAAAAAAAATTCGTCCGCTGCAAGATCGCTTGATCGTTGAGCGCCTCGAGGGCGAGGAGAAGACCGCCTCAGGCCTCTTCATCCCCGATAACGCCAAAGAGAAGCCCCAGCAGGGCAAAGTGATCGCTGTTGGCAAAGGCAAGGTCCGCGAGGACGGCACCCTTCAGCCGCTCGATCTCAAGAAGGGCGATCGGATCCTCTTCGGCAAGTACTCCGGAACCGAGATCAAGATCGATGGGAACGAGTACCTCATTATGCGCGAAGACGACGTTCTCGGCGTTTTAGAGTAATCCTCGTTTCGCACAATCAAATTTAACCTTTAGCTTAAAGGAATAACCACAATGGCTAAGATTTTAGAGTTCGGGCTTGATGCCAGAGAAGAGATCATGAAGGGCGTGAAGACCCTTGCTGACGCTGTTCGCGTCACGATGGGACCCCGCGGCCGCAACGTCGTCATCGAGAAGAGCTTCGGCGCTCCGACGGTGACGAAGGACGGCGTGACCGTCGCGAAGGAAGTCGAGCTCGAAGGCAAATTCGAGAACATGGGCGCCCAGATGGTGAAAGAGGTCGCTTCGAAGACCTCCGACGCTGCCGGTGACGGCACCACCACCGCGACCGTACTCGCCGACGCGATCTATCGCGAGGGCTTGAAGCTCGTGGCAGCGGGTCACGACCCGATGAGCCTGAAGCGCGGTATCGATGCCGCGGTGAAGGTTGCGGTCGACACCCTCAAGGAGATGAGCCGCGCCACCAAGGGCAAGGACGAGATCGCCCAGGTCGGCTCGATCAGCGCCAACTCCGATCACGAGATCGGCAGCATCATCGCTGAGGCGATGGAGAAGGTCGGCAAAGAAGGCGTTATCACGGTTGAAGAGGCGAAAGGCCTCGAGACGACCCTCGACGTTGTCGAAGGTATGCAGTTCGACCGCGGGTACCTCTCGCCGTACTTCGTTACCAATCCTGACCGGATGGAAGCCGAGATCGACGATCCGCTCATCCTCATCAACGAGAAGAAGATCTCGAGCATGAAGGACCTCCTCCCGATCCTCGAGCAGGTGGCGAAGTCGGGCAAGGCGCTCCTCATCATCGCTGAAGAGGTGGAAGGTGAGGCGCTTGCGACCCTCGTCGTCAACAAGATCCGCGGCACCTTGAACGTGTGCGCTGTGAAGGCTCCGGGCTTCGGCGATCGCCGCAAGGCGATGCTCGAGGACATCGCGATCCTCACCGGCGGTAAGTGCTTGACCGAGGACATCGGCATCAAGCTCGAGAGCATCACCCTCTCCGACCTCGGACGGGCGAAGCGCATCGTCGTCAACAAGGACAACACGACGATCATCGACGGCAAAGGCAAAGGTGACCAGATCAAGGCCCGGGTGCAGCAGCTCCGGAACCAGATCGAGGAGACCACCTCCGACTACGACCGGGAGAAGCTCCAAGAGCGTCTCGCGAAGCTCGTGGGCGGTGTCGCCGTGATTAACGTCGGCGCCTCGACCGAGATCGAGATGAAGGAGAAGAAGGCCCGCGTCGAAGACGCCCTCCATGCGACCCGCGCTGCGGTCGAAGAGGGCATCGTCCCTGGCGGTGGAGTTGCCCTCCTTCGCACGGTTGAGAAGCTCGACAAGATGAAGCTCGACGACGAGGAGCAGCTCTTCGGCGTTAAGATCGTCCGTGGCGCTCTCGAGGCCCCGATGCGGACCATCGCCCAGAACGCCGGCGCTGAGCCTGCGGTCGTGGTGAACAAGGTTCGCTCCGAGAAGGGCGCGTTCGGGTACAACGCGGCGACCGGCGAGTTCGGTGACCTCATCAAGTGGGGCATCATCGACCCGACCAAGGTCGTGCGCACCGCACTCCAGAACGCCGCATCGGTTGCTGGCCTTATGCTCACCACCGAAGCCGTCATCGCCGACAAGCCGAAAGAGGAGGCCGCTGGTGGCCACGCTCACGGCGCGCCGGGCATGGGCGGAATGGGCGGAATGGGCGGCATGATGTAACGTAAAGTTACATCGGTAGCTCATACCGAAAATGAAAGGAGGCTCGAGAGGGCCTCCTTTTTTATTACCCCAAATGCCGCCCCTCTCCTCTTGGAGAGAAGACGGGGGAGTAGAGGCAATGAAAGGAGGCTCGAGAGAGCCTCATTATTTGCACGGGGGGAGAGCGAAGCGAAGTAGCGCCCCGGCTCTCTTACAAACGAGACAGACCGCGCCCCCTGCCAGGACCGAGCTTGGCCGACTAGTCCTTCGACAAATAAGTTTCTTCACTCCCGCGGAGTGAAAGACCAACTCAAGACTAGTGGTGAGCATAAATTCTATTACCTTGCAGGTGAAAAAATTTACTGGTCGAACCACTAGCGAGAGTCCTGCCCCGGGCTCGCTCCTCCCATGGCCTCATCGTAGCATCGCTGATCAGCCTCCTGAGCTTGGCGCTTACAGTCATCAGAGGCAAAATCAGGATCGAGATGACTGACACAGGCCAAGAAAATCTCCAGGCATCGGGTGGGTGAACTCTTGAGCGACCCAAAGCAATTGTTAAGCCCTGGCAAACACTCCTCTACGGCTTGGCACGCCCGGAGTGCGTCATCGTATGCGTGTTGGCATAATATAAAGTAGGCGCTCTCGTTCTCGTCGATATCAACCCCCCTTACACCAGGCGGATACCACTGAGCCTCGCTCGAGCCCGGAAAGACACCAAGAAGAACGGCGACGACACTCGCGAAACCGATAGCCCTCATAGCCCCCTCCACAATTTCAGCATTCTCACCCTCACTCAAGGTATCGTTCAAAAAAAAAACTGAACGACCTGGTGCGATTTTTCATAGCCGCGACATCCGTAAAGGATCGCCCCCCTACCCAGATCAGAGATCTCATGAGGACTTATTACCTTCGGCTCTCCCCCGTTTGCATCAAAAGAGCGGCGTCCTCGCCAAGGCTGTTGCGGGGGGCACGGCGGAAAAAATCACAAAATTACGCAAAGATAGAGGGGCCGGAGATTCCCACCTAGGCGTTCGGATCGAGAAAGAGTCTCACATTCCGGGAACACAAGATCGGCGAGCGACCTAAATCGACGATATCGGGAAGCTGCTCGTTCGTGGCCGGTCTAAAGTCAGGTGCGATACCTTTTAGCACCCGAGTCATTACCCGCGCGCGGCACGCCGAGAGGATACCGGGCGCCCCGAGCACCCGCATCAACATTCGCTCCTGTGTGTGCTCTCCCGGCACCACGCCATCGAGGTAGCGTGCCCTGGTCTCCGGGCTCGGCGTAGTTACAACCAGCCGTAGTCCATTAAGGGAATCGGAGAGGAGAACGGTCTGGAGCCCGTAGGTAACACCCTCGGCCGTAGCTTCACGCATCAGACCAACAAGACCGCTCACCTGTCGGGCCGCGCTCCGTAGCTCCCGATCGGTCGGTGCAATAGCCTGATCCGCCTGGTGGGGCCGCATAACGAGCCAGCGCTCCCATAACTTCTGAGCGGTTTCACGTTGAAATTCCCGGGCCCCGAGGCTCAGCACGTACTCGAAGTCGCTTTTCCCGATCCCCTCGCACATGATGCATTTCGTCATGCGGCCAATGCGGTACTGCTCTCCCAGATCGGCGAGGTAACCGCCCGCCTGACGCATGAAATTGATCCGGTCAAGTCCGGTGTCTGGCGACGGCCTTCCAAAACTAAGCGTTCCTTCACGCTCAACCTGCGCCGCCCGCGTCACACCGAGGATGCGCAACGCCTCTCGAAGGGCCGCGACCTGGGACTCAGGGCCCATATTTGGAAGTGCGTGAATGCTCAACTCCGAGGAGTCGGACCGCCCCGAAGGATTCAGCACTTCGACACGATTGCTAAACGAAAATACGACACCGCGGAATTGCTCGTCGAACGGCTGAATCTGAAAGGTATACCCCACTTTTGATTCGTCGGCTTCGCGGAAAAGGGTTATCCGCGAGTCGAGTCGGGTCGCCAAATCCTGGAGCTGCCGGTCGCTCGGAAAATAAACGAGTTCGCGGTGGTGCGGGGTCGTCGTCACCCACTTCCAGAGCTCAGTGAGCTCGGGGCCCGGAGAAGACAGCCCTAAGCCGTGCACCACACCCACAAGGGTCTGGAAGCTCGGGTTTGGCGCGGAGAGAGCGACGACCGAACGAAGGAGGGAGTCATCCAACGGGCGCAACTGGGGGAAGCTCTGCCCCCCCAGATCGGCTGAGAAATCTTTTCTCGATGGCAAACGGTCGAACGAAAAATCGCTCATAATCGCTGTTTAACCGAACAAGAAAGATCAAAAGATAGAGCCTCGCCGCAATCGAACGGCGCTCTTAGCGGCGTCGAGTGTACACCGAATCGAATATTTAAAGAACAGCGCAATCGGTTAGGTTTTGATTGGAGCGCCGAC
>JBJOHD010000144.1:0-6074 GCA_046047875.1 Pseudomonadota bacterium
GGGATATACTCCTCCTTCGTCGGATATACTCAGGGGGCTCACGCTGGGATGGGAGCTCTCGTCTGGGATGGTGACACAGCTCACCAGACGATAAACCCGGTTGGTCTCGGAGGGATAGACCTCCTTGAAGACGGAGGCACGGCGTTCATTCTCAACCTTCTTTTTTTCGATTCTCCCCTCGCGAATGAACCTATCGAAGTGGCGCTCCGAGTATACGATTCCCGCTTCGGCAGCGGCTCCCGCTTCTCCGAGGTAACTATCACGATCGACCAAGGATGGGCGGGCCCGCAGGGTTTTCCCCTCGAGATTCCGTTCTCCCTCTTTGCAACCCCGGGCCCCGGAGCGATAGCAGCGCCGAATAACGCGAACTTCCTCACAACAACCGTGTTTGGAGACTCTGAGCCGCCGAGTTTATCACAGGTCGGTGCTATTCGACTCGCCTTCAATCCCCGAGTGCTCTCATCCCCCGCCCTCGACCTCACCCTCGGGCCCCTCGTCACGAACGGGCGGTGCGCAGCGATACCCGCGGTCGGCGGAAGCTCTCTTGATGAGTGTGGTGTGTGTCGCGATGACCCGGCGGCGAATCAGGGGAAAGATCGCTGTAATGTGTGCCTCGCCGGCCCGCCTAGTTACTCGTACGAAAACGCTAAGGTCTTCGATGGATGCAGCCTCTGCCCCGGGGAGGCCGACTATCTGTTCCCCGCGGGACTAAAGGACGCCTGCGGAGAGTGTGTCAGCGGCCCAGCCGGATTCTCATATGTCGATCGCAGGGATGCGTGCGGTACGTGTGATGGCGGCGTTAGCGCGAGCTCTGAGTGCGGGGGCAGCGAATCGTGCAAAACCGCTCGACCCACCTCTCAGATCCGCTCCTTCGAGCGGCGCCTCCTTGATAAGGCATCAACGCTACGGAGTCGATTTATCGGAGATCTAAACCGTTGGAAGCGTAATCGTTGTGGTCCAGGATTTAGCCAGATCGAGAAGCGAATCCGGCGTTCTTATAATCGGATCGTTCAACAAGGTCGGGCGATCTTCACCAAGGGCATCCGGGTCTGCGGCAATTCGTGCGTTACGGTTTCTTACGCGAACGAGGTGGCTGGGCTCTCTCCTGAATTCAAGATGCTTGAAGAGATGACGAGCCGCGGGGCCCGCCTCGTTCAACGGTGTTATCAGCGCCGCGGAATTACGCCGAGCCGTGCATCAAGCGGGCGAAGCACCCGTGAGACGATCGCCGATGTGCGCCGAGGTCTCGGAAAGCTTATCAACGACTGCAAATCGAGCCGAGTATGCCCCCCTGGGTAGATTGAACCGCTCTTCTTCAAATATTAATGGCGGGACTCGTGTTCCCCGTTGCCGGTGCGGCCCAGATCTACGAATGCAGTGGGCGCTGGACGAATAAGCCGTGTGACGGTGACGTAGGCCGAATGATAGAGGAGGTTTCGCGGCCGGAACCCCCACAGCAAGCCAGCCCGGTGCCGGGTTCTCCAGCCCCGGAGCCGCTCGCTCCCCGTTACAGCCTCATACGGAAGATGAAAAAATTAAACGACGAGTATATCACGCGTGGAGTGCCCGGCATGGATGACGCTGAGCTCGATGGCTTCGAAGCATTATGCCTCGACCCCGAACGACCGTTTGTCGATTGCCAAAACGCTTATAACGAGAAGTCCTCACGCTTACTCGATCTAGAGCTCGCTCGCGAGGCCAACGACCTTGCCGCGGAACGCAACACAATTGAGCAGCAAAAGATCGACGACCGCCGGCGTCCGTAACTTTCGTATAATCGCGGCGAAGTCGCTTAAATCCCCGAAAGGGCTCAAAGACTGCAGAAAAAACTCCCTTACCTGATCTTTTTTTGCGACACGATCTTAAGATTCGGCACCGTCGCTTCGATACACCTCTTGGCCGCCGGAGGGGCCTCGCTCCTTCCGGTTTTGACCGTTTATTGAGCCGCATAGAGACGGCTCATAGGGAGAAGCGCCCGCGACCCTTGCTCATCGTTTGATGGCGACGGTCCGGGCCCTCCCTGCCCTTACCTCCCTTCAAGAACCTCCGAGACAGCGATGTGCCTCCAGGGTATAGTTCAGATATGCGCCCTGCGTCACCCAACGATTCCGGGTTAGTCTTCTCCCGAATCAGCGTCCCCCTCATCCTGGTGTGCAGCGCCGTTGGGGTCGCGTTTTTCCTTTATACTGCGTTTCATCCCGGCAGCTTTCTCGGATGGACCGGAATAATCATAGCTCTCGTCGTTACATTAAATTTTTATGCGATCAAGATATCGGTGGACCAGCAAACTCTTCTCGTAATGTATGGTATCGGATTCATCGCCCGTGAATTCGACCTTCATTCTATCGCGAGCTTTGACATGGTGGAGAACCACTCGCTGCACTCGATTTACAATCCCTCGGGAAACAAGCTGCCACGCATTCGCTTTCGGGATGGTCGGAGTTTGACCTTGCCGGTCACCGACGCCCGTCGACTCGCTGAGGTTCTTAGGCGGCCCCGCGCTTGAGGGAATACGCCTCCCTGAGACGCAGCACCTTCTCGACATACGCTCGCGTCTCTCGATAGGGCGGTACGCCGTTGTACCTTCGAACAGCGGTCTCCCCGGCATTGTAGGCCGCCAAGGTGAGACGATCATCTCCCCCGAACTTTCGGTGCAGCTCAGCCAAAAGTGTTGTCCCTCCCCGAATATTTTCACGAGGGGCAAAGGGATCTTTTACTCCGAGACTCTTGGCTGGAACCGGCATAAGCTGCATGAGTCCCTTGGCACCCTTAGGGGAAACCGCGCGGGGATTAAAGGACGACTCCGCGTGAATCACAGCGGTTACGAGATCGCTATCCATGTTGTGCTCGCGAGCCGCTGCCACAATCTCCTCACGAAAATGATCAAGAAAGAGCTTCGGGGAACTCTGTCGCCGACGTAATTTCAAAAACGAGCCCCGCGCTGTACCGAGTACCGCTCCCCCTCTCGTGTCGCTTTCAGCTCGATTTGTAAAGAGAGGGATGCCGTCTTTTTGTTTAAAAACAAAGATCTGCTCCCCCTCGACGGGTACAGCCGCGCCCAGGGCGAACGGAACGAGCCAGCGTATCAGCGTATGATTCATGATGCACCTTTGGTATATCGTCGAGCTGGATGCGAGCAAGCGCGCCTTTTAGGGGGTCACCTTGCCGCTCAAGAGTTTCGTCAAAGCGAGCGCTTTCTCCGGTTTCATCGTTGCAAGGATCTGACCGATGCGTTTCTCCGGCATTTTCTCGATCAACCCGAGCGCAATTGTAACGTCGAGCTGCTCGATGAGCTGCGCCGCTTCATTCGGGTTCATCGATCCGTAGACGTTGGCTAACTGTTCGAGCTGTCCGTTGCGCTTGCGTTGATCGCGATCACGTTCAGCTCCAAGCTTCGCGGTAAGATCCCGCAGTTCACTCACACGCGAAACAAACTCACGATCTCGCCGATCGAGCTCTTCGTTTCGAGTCTCTATTTTTTTACTGCGCTCTTCGAGCTCTGCACGTCGAGCATCAAGGGCGGTGAGTACTTTGATCTCCTCTCGGGAGAACGCCTCGGTCGGAAGGCGCTGCGCAGCTGGGGCGGCTCCGATAGCCGCTTCTGCCGGGGCAGCCGTGGCGAATCCGACCGCTTCCATCGCGGAAAGCGCCACTTTGAAGGTAGCAACGCACAAGACAAAGGCGATCGCTGAGTTTCTCCCCCACGCTACGTGGGGTCTCATGGTGCTGGAGATAGCTTCTAGCTGGGGTTCGTTCTCGAAGTCGGTTGTGAAAGGAGGAGCAGCCGCAGGCTTGACCTTAGCTGCTGCCATATCGTCTCTTTTCATCGCCTTGGAGATCTCGCGAGCGATCATCTCTCCGACACTCGCAGTATCGCCTCCCTTCTTCCCCGCCTTGGCGTTTCCGCCCTGAGCGCGAACGGTCGACATCGCTTTCTTGAGGTCACGGTACAGCTCCGCTGCCTCCTCACGTGACATCCCTTTGCCGTTCTTGGCCGTCATATGCGATCTCCTTTTCCTGGAACTCCGCCCATCCTTGGGCCTTCCCCGCTCTCCTTTTGACGCTCCGGCGAGCCCTTCTGGATCGTAAACTCGTCGAGAAACTTCTCGTCCTCTTTAAGAACGTATTCCGCGTACTCTGCCTTGCGCTTTTCCTTGAGTACTTCCAGTGACTTGGACTCTTTTGCGGCCTCAATGTAGCGTCCCCGGGCCTCGAAAACGTTGTTTTCCGCCACCGTGATTGCCTCCCGCGCGGCCGCGATTTCGACCTCAAGTCGAGCCCCGAAAAGCCCTTGAAGCTGCACCTGCTCAACGGTCATTACCGCCCCCTCTCCCAGCCCCAACGTCCTTTGGGACTCTTCGAGCTGCTCAAGGCGGGTCTGCGCCAACTGCAAATTGTAGTTCGCCTGAAGAAGCTCGCGGCGCCGCTCGCCCTTGACCATCTCGCGGTACTGGAGCACCCGTTCAAGTCGAAAGCGGAATTTTTTCATTAGGCGGCTCCCTTAACCCCGCCAGCCTCGGTCGACGTCGTCCGAGTAATTCGCTCCACGAGCTCCCAGCTTTCACTAACGCTAACCTTCTCACTCGAACGCTGACGGAGAAATCCGTTCAGGGAGTCGATCAGATTCACAGCGCGGTCAACTCGCTTATTCTGTCCGGCTTTGTAGGCGCCGATGGTGATGAGATCCTCCGCCTCGCGGTAGGTCGCAAGAATATCGCGAGCCTCAGCCGCGACATCAATCACCTTCTGGGGAACGATATCGGACATAACCCGGGAAACCGACTCGAGAAGCTCGATCGCCGGAAAATGGCCCTTCCCTGCGAGCCGACGACTGAGCACGATATGTCCATCGAGGATACCGCGGGTAGCATCCGCGATCGGCTCGTTCATATCATCGCCCTCGACGAGCACGGTGTAGAGCCCGGTGATAGATCCCGTGCCGTCGGAGGTACCAGCTCGCTCCAAAAGGCGGGGTAACATCGCGAACACCGAGGGTGTATACCCGCGAGTACTTGGGGGCTCCCCGATCGCTAAACCTATCTCCCGTTGAGCCATCGCCAGACGGGTCACCGAATCGAGCATCAATACCACTTTTTTACCGTGATCGCGGAAGTACTCAGCGATAGCAGTCGCGAGGAATGCGGCCCGAATCCGCAGGAGGGATGATTCATTCCCAGTCGCCACAACGACGATCGAACGCTTGAGCCCCTCCTCTCCAAGGTCACGCTCGATGAACTCACGCACCTCCCGTCCCCGTTCACCGACTAAGCCGATGACGTTGATATCGCTCTGCGAATGCCGAGCGATCATGCCGAGCAAGGTGGATTTACCAACCCCGGATCCGGCCATAATCCCGACCCGCTGTCCCGCCCCCACGGTCAGAAGACTGTTAATTGCTTTAACCCCAACATCAAAACACTCGTCGATACGACGACGGGTGACCGGATTCGGCGGCTGGCGATACAACGGCACGGTATCTCCAACCAAGGAGAGGGGACGCTGGTCGATCGGTTCCCCAAGTCCGTTAATAACCCGTCCTAAAAGATTCTCTGAGACGAGGACCTCCGACTCAGTGCTTGAGGCGGTAATCGTTGCCCCTGGGGATATCCCATCGAGATCGGAGAACGGCATCAAAAGAATCTTATCTCGGCGGAATCCGACTACCTGAGCGGGGATCTCGCGCTGATTCGAGTGCACCGTTACATGCGCACCCATCGGGACAAACGGACCACTTCCCTCGATAACCAGTCCTGTGACATCGGTGACGACACCTCTCAGCTCGAATCTCGACGCGAGCTTCAGCGCAGCATTTGCCCGATCAAATGGGGAGCTCATCGTGCGGCCCTTACAACGGCGGTCTGGATTCGCTCCCACGCCTTATCGAGTTGAAAGTCTATCTCTCCGGCTGAGCTCTCGACGACGCACCCCGACTTGATTGTCGGATCAGACTCAAAGTTCCACGTGCCGTCAAATCCACGCAGGTTTTTCTTGACGCCTACCACCTCAATGAACTCCATGTCCTCCGGGCTCACTCGAACCTTTCGTACCGCGGCCCCCTTGGCCAGGGTCAAAGC
>JBJOHD010000145.1:0-14855 GCA_046047875.1 Pseudomonadota bacterium
TCTCTATGTCTCTATGTCTGGTGCGTCCCAGCAGGTTTTTTTGATAGTTAAGTTAGGTAACGCTTTAATCTTGAGCGCATCGGTAAGGGTTCTCTGGCGCATATTTTGTTGGACGACAGGGGAAGGGTATTTAGGGAAACGACTGGGGCGTTTTGTTTTCTCTTTTTTAGGCGAGTCTATTGTCTTAGGACCTGATTTGGTTGGACCTCTTCGGTTCACATGAGCGGTGATTTCCCCTGAGATCTGAAATTACCGGGTTCTATCCGAGAGAGGTAAGAAGCCAGTTTGTCGTGGTCGGCTGAGGCGGCTTGTAAGCGCCTGGGGGCCACTCTACGGAGAGTTCACCCCTCTTCCAGCGCTGGTAGCATTCGCGGCACCGCGCGCAGAATTCCCTGTAATGGGCGATCATCTTGATCCGTATATCTTTATCCGCGGCGTAGACGAAGATTCGTCGGGTCTCCTTTTTAGGTCTATAGTTGAGGGTGAGAGCCTCTCGACGGAGACGATTCGCTCCCTTAACCTTGAGCCCCGCAGCGTTGCGCTTATCTCGAGCCCTTTCCTCGTGGTCTCGCACCATGGCAAGGATCGAGCGATTCGTAGCCGCAACATCCTCAGGAGAAGAGATGCCGTAGCGTTTCATCCAAGCGTTCGGTTGAAGGATTAAGTCATGAGAGTGAACTGCTCGAGAGAGCATCCCCTCAGCGATTCTAAGGTCTTGCGCTCCAGAGACTGCGAGCACGGGGAGACGGGGAATCATCGGGGCTTGAATCCATGGGTGATTTTTAGAGATTAAAGTATTCACCGATGATGCGCTGTTGATGAAGCCGCTCCATGAGGAAACTCCGGGGTACTTGTCTATGGAATCGACGAGGTTAGCTCGAGCAGGATTGGCATAGAGATAGGCTATCCGCTTCATCACAGCAGCTTTATCACCGAGCCGTACAAGCGAGGTCTCGTTACTTCGCCAGAGGCAGAGGTGTTTTCTTCCTAAGAGTCGTTTTACCGCCTCTGTCAGCTGCTTTTGAACCTCGCCGTAGAAGCTCTTGCACTGTTCGGCGTCCTTTGCCTGGATAATTATGTGAGCATGATTCGCCATCCAGATGAGATGGTTAATCACCACCTTCATATCCCGTTGCACCCGAGCAACGATTCCTTGAAGGATAAGTTGCATGTAAAGAGTGGTGACGAAGGGGAGTCCGTATCCGGTGCGCATAGACACCTCGTACGTCTCATCGGAGATAACTTGCTTTCGTGGTCTTCCCATACTCTCTGTTTCGGAGAAAACAGAGAGTTGTTGCCTGAGCTAAACAGTATTTTTATCGATTATCTCGGGACGTGAGCTAAGGCGAGACGCTTTTGTTCGTCTGTACGATCACTTGCGGGGTTGGGACGTACCAGCGGCGAGAATTTCAAGTTTGATGGATTGGAGGGCCGGGTTGTAGTCGGCGTTGCGGGTTTCGAGGTACGGCTTTGCCACGATGTCGACGGTGGCGCCGACCGAGATGGCGGGATGAGAGCGGTGTCGCCATAAGTAACCGTAGATAAAGTCATCTCCCTGACGGAACCAAACTTTTAAATGCTTGTTGTCGAGACGTTCGATCGAGGCAACGGTGAGGTGGTCCACGAGGAACTTCGGAGCGGGATTTCCCCGGCCACACGGCTCCAAGAGTTTAAATTCATCGAGAAGGTGCGGACCGGCGGTGAGGAGCTCCTTTACGGTCACCGCAACGTCGGCCCGCTCGATTCGCCGCGGCTCTGTTCCCTTTAACGCCCCAACCACCAGCTTCGTGACCGCCTTCTCAAACGCCGGGAGATTCTCCGCGTGAATTGAAAAACCCGCCGCACCGGGATGGCCGCCCCCCCGTTCGATAAGATGCTTGGTTTTTTCGAGGATCTTTGCCAGATGCACCCCAGGTACACCCCGTGCGGATCCTACGAGCAGCCCCGTATCGTCGGCCCGCATCACGAACGCTGGACGGTTGTATCGCTCAACGATTCGTGCCGCGATGATACCCTGAATAGCACCGTTAAATTCGCGTTCCGCGACGAAGATGACCGCGGGGAGAGCGCCGCTCGCCTCTACTTTTTCGATGATTTTCTTCGCGACAATACTTTCGAGTTCTTTTCTCTCCTTGTTCTTATTATCAGCAAGCTCGGCGAGCTCTTGCCCCCGCTTCCGCGAGGGGGTGGTGAGAAGCTCCACCATAACCATCCCGGCGGTCTTCTTGCCGTCTGCTGAGCGCAGCATTCGGGAGAGCGCATTCAGACGGGGTCCAAGCCCGAACCCGAGGTCCTGCGCGGTCGCCTCCCCGGAAAGTCCCGAAAGCTCCTTCAACGCTTGAAGCCCCTTAATCTTGGTACGATCGAGTTCCGCAAGTCCTGCAGAAACAATCGCCCGATTGCACGGCGTCAGCTCCACGACATCAGCGATCGTCCCGAGCGCTGCGAGGGGGAGGAGCGAATCGACGTTCGTCCTTTTCGCCCGTTCGCGTAGGATGGGGTCGCGTCCCTTGGCGAGCGTTGATCCAAGATGTGACGCGACGAGCCATGCCAAGCCAGCCGAACACACATCTTCGGCCGTGAATCCGCAGCTGTCTTGCCGCGGATTGATGAGCGCATCCGCGGGTAGCTCCATTCCCTCCGGTTTATGATGGTGATCGATGACGATCGTCTTCATCCCCAGATCGCGTGCGCGCGCGATCTCGGTATGGCTCTTCGTTCCAAAATCGAGTGCGATGAGAAGCCCGGTACCTTTCGCTGCTGCCTCTTCTACGCGTTTCATATTAAGCCCGTGTCCCTCACGATTTCGGTCAGGGGACACGACGTTGACAGTGGACCCGAGAGACCTCAGAAATCTGGTTAAAATCGCCGCCGCCGTCGTCCCGTCGGCGTCGTAGTCGCAGATGAGGGTGATCGTATCCCCCGAGCGAAGCGCATCGACGATAAGATCGGTTGCCCGTTTAAGACCGTGCAGCTTTGGAAGAGCGCTCAGGTGCTCATTAAGATCGGGGGAGAGGTACGCGTCGAGGGCCGCGCCATCTCGAAATCCGCGGTGAGCTAATACCCGAGCGGTTATGATCGAAAGGTCGTGGCTCTCGGCGATCGCCAGCGCTGCCCTCTCACGACGGACAAGTTTCATCCCCGAAAGTTCCTCGAGTCCTGGCTCTGGATGAACGGCGAGCGAGGGTATTTTTGCCGGGCGTTCCTGACCTTGAAGGCGCTCGGTTTGCCGTGCTCCCAACGCAATCTGGGCCCGGACATCTTTCAGGATCTCACTCGACTCCTGTGGAGGCTCTTCGGCGGGGCCTCGGGGAGGTTCGGTGGGAGATGGATCGTTCGCGGAGTGATGGATATTGTTACTCATATGGGCTCATCGAAATCGCCATCATCTCCCGATGCTTCAACTTCGGGATCGAGCTCGAGTCCTTTATAAAAGAGCCCGTAATTGGGGGAGATCTGCACACGGGCGGGACCTAATGTGTCGGTCCTTCGAAAGACTTGACGTAAGATATTCTGTGCGGTCGCTGGATCCGCGCCGGAATCACGAAGCGTTGCAGTGAGGTGCCCTTTTGTTATTGTCGGGATAAGGCACCGCTCCGCAACTTCCGGATAGTTTTCTTTTAAGAGCTCGACATCGAGCCTCGTCACTCGACGGGTGGTAAAAGACGCAGAACCGTGCGGTCCGATATGCGCATGACTCGTTGGATCGACCGCCTCGTTCTCAAGGAGCTCCAGAATCCGCTCAGCATAGCCAGTTATGCGTCCCTCGAGGATCGCCAGCGTATCTCCCAGCCCATGTGCACGAATCACCTGGAGTCGACCGATCTCCGCCTCGAGGATAGCCCGCATCATATCTTCCTTCGAGATGTCCCCGGTGGGCTCTTGCTTCGGTGAATTCTTTTTATTGGGGTTTGCTTTCGGTGCTTTTGTCTCGCCGGTTATCTGAATTACAAGCTTCGGAGAACTCCGGTCCCCGGTTTCGACGTTAATCTCATCCCAGATGTCATCGAGTTCATCTCCGCGACCCAGGTCATTGAGTGCATCGGCCAACGACCGTCGTGTAGTTGTCTCCTTTACGATCAGAGGCGCGAGACTTGGCACAAGCTCTTCGAGCTTCGTGAAGCTGACTTCCTCAAGAGGAGAGCGTTTGTATGCCGCTACGCCGTATGCGCCCCGATAGTTCGCCGAAACTCCCCGATCGGCCTCGAATTGCAGCGTTTCAGCAAGGGCAGCCCGATTCCGTGCGGCGATCTCGTCGAGAGCATCAAGCGTCGTTTTGACCCCCGCCGTGTCAAACAGGGCAGCACGCTCCCGCCGTGCATCGCCGAGTTGTTTGAGCGCAGCATCGAGGTCCCACGAGCGATCGGGCAGCGTGTGCCGTTCGAGCGCGCGGAGCTTCTCCAAAAGGTGCAGGACTATCTCTGAATCGAGCGCCGCGTAATCGATCTGCGACTGTGTCAAGGGGCGCTGAATCCACTTGCTTGTTTGCTCCTCTTTGCTCATTTCGCGACCGAGGATTTCGTATACGCACGCTTGGAGTGAATGACTCACCATATCGGGGCGGAGCGCTTTGGCAAGATTTTTTGTGTCGACGACACCGTCGAGGTCGATTCCATATTTGATGAATTGACCTCGCTCGAATTGAGCGTGATGGATTACCTTCGTCTTCGATCCGGCCTCAAGGCTACCTTTAAGGGGGGCTAATGGATTTCGCCCGTTGGGCTGTGAGGCTGCAAGCTTCTCAAGCGCAACGACGTCGACGAGGTACGTCTCGCCGACTGTGGAGGCAGTCGTTCGCTTCAGCTCGCTTGGGGGAATCGATATCTGAATGAGACACAATTTATCGGAGAGTACACGCGGTCCCCATGTCTCCGTATCGACCGAAAAAAGCTCGGCTCGATCGAGTTTTTTGATCAATTCAGTAAGCTGACGCTCGGTGCGGACATGACGTATCGGCCACGACGGTTTTAGGAGCTCTCGCTCAACGCTCGCCGGTGGAAGCGAGAGATGGCTCGTGTGTTCGTGAGGTCGCTCCCGACTCTCAAAGGAAGAGTTCTCGGCGTACTCCATAGTCGACTCCTCGGTGCGAGCGGCTTTCCGATGAAAAACACCGCGCATGGCCACAGCCTAGCCGAAGAGGAGACGAGAACCGAGTTAAAAGTGAGGGGCGCCAAATCGCCCATCCGGAGGTCTAACAGCCTCAATTAACTGCGAATTATCGACTTAGCGGAGAGCCCGCGCCTCCGCCGCGGAGATCCCCCGCCCCGGGGCGTTGTGATCCTTCGACTCCGGGAAAACCGTGACGTGCCGTGCCGTGAGTGGCTGGCCTCTCATCCGAAGCCCCCGAACCTCGACCGTTCGTCCTGCTTTAAGCTCGCCAGTCACGACCGTGGCGCTATCGAGAAAGAACTCCTCGCCGTTCACCCACCATGAATTTCCACCACCGGTCACCTCGCCGATCATCGAAAACTGCGGCGCTCCTCGGCGGGATTCCTCAGCGAGTCGCGTTATCTCCGAGACGACTCTCTCCGCTTCAGCTCCGTCTCGGACGTTTGCAGCGGTGGGTGAGCCGGCGGCGAGCTCCTCGCTCAACCCCTGCAGCGGAAAGGCGAGCGACACAACAAAAGTCGAAAGGAGGAATCGGTGCGTGCGCATCATTTACTCGTGACCTCGTGAAAGCTGATGATCGACATCGGTAAGTTATAGATATTAAACGGCAGCAGCTTCGGTGGAGGCATCTGCCCAGTTGAGCCGACCTGTCCATTTTCCCCACCCGACGAGTCGTTCGAGGGATCGGAAGGATACGCCTCAGGGATAATAACTCGCTTTGCGCTCAAGAGGATACTGGGCGATCCAGGCAGGCCGGTATGTCCCACACTTGATACCGCAGGCAATATACCGCCGCCCGAGGATTGCAGCCGCACATCGTCCACCGTGAGGTCGCCATCGTGCCGATACGGGGTGACATCGTCGGTAAGATCGACCGAGGTTACCTTTGTATCGAACAGCGGTTCGAGCTCGCCCGCAGAGATGCCCTGATTCAGGTCGGCCTGCGTAACCGTCGTGTCACCGTTCAGATCGGGGATACCGCCGTTAAAAAACGGCGCAGCGGCATCTTGGCTGTAGTCGATTACTGCGCCCCCGCCCGTTTGAAAATGCACCGCATTAAAAAAGCTTAATCCTCCGATGTCACACGACGCCGTGTCGGGAGCAAATGTGGTAAATAGGATCTCCCCCCGAACATTGATCGGTGGGTTTACCACCTCACCAACCGGCTCGATAAAGTCAGAGCTTATATTCACCCCGGTCGTAAGGGGGATATAGAACCCGACCCGCCCCGCCGGCACGAGGTACTTGCCTGAGGCGGAGTCCCGCCGTACCGCGAAGGTCGCGGCGGACTGATTTTGAAGGTTTGAGGTCGTGACGTTCGTCAGAACTCCGCTGAAGACATCGTTCGTTGTGTCGACTGGATCCATTATTCCTACGATGTTTTGGGAGTTGTTCGCGATCGTCGTTATATCGGAACTTTGATCGTGTCGCCCCGTCCCGAAATATACCCCGACAGCGAGCGGCATCCCGCTTGAGCCGGCACCGCTCCCGGTGTACCCCGGGTTCTCCGCGAGAACGGTGAGAGGCGTCGCCACGATCGGCTGCGTTGTGGGGCCGTCGTAAAGCCGGGTTGCGGTCCACGCAGAGGCAAGCCCATTCACCCGCACCCGGTAGATATCACCCGATTCTGTGCCGACATACAATCGATCGACGTTGCGATCCTGATCGTTCTGCGAGGTCGCTGGAGCGGTGGTTCGGGTTCCGGCCGCATCGCCGCTGTTGAGCGTCACCACGGTGGGCGTGGGGGGGCTGGTGCTCGAGAGGTTGTAAGCTGCCAACACCGTTCCTGCGGAGGTCCTTCCCTCGCCGGTTCCGACCACCATATACCAGGTGAAGTCAGCTGGGCTTGTCGATGCGGCGGCGCCGTTCGAAACGACGACCGTTGGTTTTGTCCAGCTCTGACCATAGGTTCCGAGATCGCTCACCTCCCAGACCAGCGTTGGATTATTCCGATCGGTGATGTCGAGAACGGTGTAGGTAGACCCACCCGAGCGCAGCCCAAACATCGCTAAGGTGCGCCACTGCCCGTTTCGATAGACATCCTCAACTGTGATGGGCCCATCGACGAACGCGCGCCGACTTTGTGTCACGTACGATAGCCGCCCGAGCCGCTCGAGGTAGGGGAGCTGCGACGAAGGGATATACGCCCAGAGCTCCTCGCCGGTTTCGGAGTCGAAGGCGTGCAGCATTCCATCGTTCGCACCAGCGAGCAGGATCCGCGGCTCGTTTTGCAGCCCTGCCACGAACGTATTATACCCCGCCATCGAGGTAAGATTTCCGTTTTTCGCTCCGACCTCAACCGGTTTCGAATAGACGATATCACCGAGTCGGTCCGCGCGATTATCGGCGTTGCGATCACGGACCCGCATTCCCGAGATATCATTACCGCTGATGTAAGAGATCAAAGTCGAAGCAGCGCTTTCCTGGGAATAGGCGGCGATCGGTGCCGCGAGCAGGGAGCTGCTCAACTGGCCGGTGTCATAAAATCGGAAGAGATGGGGGCGGAGCGCCGCCGCATTCACCCCATCAAAACCTACCGTTTGGCTGGTACGTCCGTCGAAATCTGAATCGAAGCCGGCGATGATTCGTCGAGGTGCGGCAGTGAGATCCCGATTGTCGAGGATGTCAGCGATGTCGAAGAGGAAGTCGAGCGCATCGGACTCGGAGTTGTAGTTGAACACCTGGATTCTGCCGACCCAGTTGTCGGCGTAAAAAACCGGCTGATAAACTCGGGTCTCTCCGTAGAGTTTTTCCAGGGTCGCAACACCCGCGCCTGAGGTCGGGATCTGAAACACGACGTTGATGATGTCCTGAAGCGCCGTGGCGAGCTCACTCGAGGTCGATGGCACAAACGCTGCGCCGGTGCCCCCCGCCTGAGCGTATTGATTAAGCAGGGGATAGCTTGGTACACCGAATGCTACCGCGTACGACGATAAGTTCTGAACCCCCGCAACCGTTGAGCGTATATCGGTGTGGTATGCCCACCACGAGGAGTCGGAGAGGAACGAGGAGATACACGAGCTGCTGGAGCTTGAGCATGATCCCATCGAGCTTACGGGATTAGAGTTACTATCGACGTTTGACGGATATTTGCCGTTCGGCCACCGTTTCAGGCTCTCACTCGAGGGGAGCCCGTCGGTTAGCATCACCACGACGTGGGCATCGCACTGCCCAGTTATCGGTGAGACATAATTGCTCGTGGATGAGGAGCAGGAGTCGGTGTCGGCCGCACCGCCGAAATAGCGGAGCGTTTCGATATATGCTGCGGTTAGCGGGGTGCCTCCGCCCCCGGTAAGGGTTGGGATCTCGCTGAGCAGCGTGGCAGTCGATGTCCCGATCGTCCGGCGAATCCGCCCCCGTCCACACGTTGAATAGTTCCCTTGGGGGGAGTACCACTGTGAATAGATCCCCCCGCTATTCACCCCGGCGGAGAATGTTGCCCCGTTTAAGGTAGCGATACCGAAACGGACGCTCGGATTCGCCGAGATCAGGCTCGTCATAACATCTTTGACCGACTGAATTCGAGTAGTGCCGGGCAGCGAGGCGCGTTGGTCATCGTTGGCGCAATAGAAGATCCAGCGGAGGTATTCACGGCGATACCAGCCTTGGGAGAGAAACACCTCTTCGCCGTTAAACACCACCGTGCCACCCGGTGACGTGTATGCGGTGGTATAGTTATTTAGCAGGGTGTTGGAGGCGCTAAAACTCGCCCAGACATCGTTCCAATTGTTGTAGCTGTTTTCGTAGGTATTTTGTCGGTAGCTGAGGTACAGATACTCGTTGCCACTCCCATCGGTGATGTAGGCCCCGTCATTGGAGGCGAGGTTCGAAACCTGAAAAACGCTTGAGCCGGTGATGGAGGAGCTCCCGTAGAGTGCACCCGTATTGATTCCGGTCGTCGGACACGATGAGCCGGAGGTCCCAGGGCAGCAACCAGCGTTTCCCCATGAGTTGTTGCACGTCATTGCATTGACAAATGGAAACGACGTCGGGGAGTTAATCGCTCGCGCGGTGTAGATACTACTTGAGCTTGAGGCATTGTAGAACCCCGCATTATTCTCGATGAGCATCGGCTGAAGGAGTTGAGTCGAGGCTGGGCTTGAGCTCCCGGAAAGCAGTTTGAAGATCACCGATGGAATCGTCTTCGAGGTGTCGGTAGCGCATGAACTCGTCGGCGAGAAGTCGGGGTGTTCAATCACCGCATTCATCGATCCGGAATCATCGACAAGAAGCATGATCTTCGCTGTATTTGGCGCTTTAACCAGGACCGGAATCTCCGATTGAGCAAAGAGCGGCGAGATACACAGAGGAGCGGAAACAAGGGCTCCCGTGATCGTGAGCACGCATCGATCGAACCAGTTACGCAACATATCCTCACCACCTCTTTCTGCGATTCCGCCGTGACGACGCGGGAACATCGTGAGCCCGCACCGTTCCCTCAGGGCGCTACATCACCGGCATCTTCACAACTGACACCACGGTTGCCGTTCCGATCCGGCCCCGCACCTCGCGCACGGCGGTGCCAGTAATTCGAAAACGAACCTCTTTGGCGTTACCACCCTCTGCCAGCGAGCTGCTGAGGTTTCCCCCGACAGCCGCGGCTGACGGAAGGGTTTCGTCGAGCCGTTCGACCTGAACCCACGCTGGATGTTCTCCGATCGATGCGTCGGCCGCGGGGGGGGATTCCGGGTCGAGCTGCTCGGTTATCGCATAGCTTTCATCGACGACGGAACCGTCAGATCCATACGGACCAAAATTCTTGATTAAGCCCCCCCCCGCCGGGAAGTAGTTGCGATGACAACCCGGACCAGACTCGCACAGTGGAACGCCGTTATTTGCGGCGTAGCTGTTGGGGGAGTACTCAGTGTAACCCGCAGGGCTGTTCGCGAGGGGCGCTTGTTGATCCCACAGACTTCCGTACCCGCTCATATCGGCGATCATACGGTGGAGAGCTCCCTCAGCGGCCAGATAGCTCTCGACGATTCCCTCTTGAGCGCTGGTACGCCGCAGCCCCTCAGAGGAGAGGGTGCTTAAGATAGTGGTTACCCCAAGAACGACGATCATCATGAGGAGCGCCGCTGGCAGCGCGAAGCCTCGCTCCCCGCTGCTCCGGCGTATGGAGAAGTGGTGCGCTCTCATAGTATCCGTCCGTGTATGCGAGTTGAGAACGGCCGGTGCTTGGTGCGATTACCCGGTCCGCTGATCGACGTTCCGAGATTTACCGAGAGGATCCCAGCCGACCAGGTGAACGGGGAATCAACGACTCCGTTATTATCGGAATCGACCGGTGCTACGTTCGAAGCAACGGGTCGGGCGAGCGCTGCGCTTGTGGGGTCGCCGATCGTTGCGTCGCAAGAGAAGAGGTCGCTGACCGCTATCTCGCCGCGGAGGAGCTGCCGACTCGCCGCATCGTAACGGTAGCCGACGTAGTACGGTTGGAGTCCGCCGGTGCTGATCGCCGCGCCGTCGTCCACCGCAACGAAAAATTTCACCGTCGTTTCGGTAACCTCATGCGCGCTGGCGCAGTTTGCTGCGGATTCGACCGTTCCCGGGAGATACGGTGAGAGCATTGAGCTCATCCGGAGCTCCGCGGCGAGGAGCTCAAGTCCCCGCTTCAGTTCGAAGGTCTCAAGCGTTGTTCGCGACTCAAGGCTAAGGTCTCGCAGCGAGCCCGTTGAAACTCCGACGAGCCCGATCCCAATGACGCTAAACATCATCATGCCGACGAGGGCCTCAATAAGGCTGGAGCCAGCCTCTGTCGAGCTCCGATTATGTTTACGCCGTTTGGGCGATGATAGTCTCATACGAAAAAACTTTTGTGCCGAGTTTGCCTCGTTGCTGGGTCGCATCGATACGCACCTGCACCGCCTGCGGGGCGCTCCCCGAGGCGCTACTGAGCGCGGTAAAGGTCACGACATACGATACGTTCGAAGACACCGAGGATAGCGATTCGGTAACTGTCGCTCCGTTCGCGATCGCGGTTCGAAGCCCCTCGAATTTACCGAGAAGTGAGTTCAGTCCCGCGCTCCTGTAGCCATCGAAGATCGCCTGAACCTCGTCGATAAGAGCGGAGTAATGCTGATTCGCTCCGTTCGCGTGGAGGGTGTAGATATGAAGATTGACGGTGCCAACGATCGTAATTCCCAAAAGTCCGATCGCGAAAAGGTTCTCGATGATGCTCATCCCTCGCTCAGTTGAGGATCGCCTGTGGTGCAGCGGGGAGAATTTGCGCCTCATAGCTTCACCGTGCCGTTTTGATTGATCGTGAGACTCGAGCGCGCGCCCCGATTTGTTATCGCAAGAGTCACATTGTCCGAGATACCCCGGGCGAGTCCGAGTCCGTTAAAAATGATCTCCACTGTGGGGCTACTTTCCCAAACGGAGCCTGGATTGAATTGCAGCGACTGCTCGACCGAGTCGTCGGCGTGAATGTCGATGTCGAGACCAGTCGAGGTCAGTCCAACCCGAACCTCGGTGCGAAGCCGCACGGCTTCGTCGCGAGCGGAGATGAGCATCAGTGCGCATCGGCGAGCCTCCTCCGCTGCGCGAAGTTGGCCGAAGGTGCGGACAATGCTGGGCGCTCCGATAAGCGCGAGAATAGAAAACAGCGACAACGTCACTAAGAGTTCGACTGCGGAGAAACCACGTTGACGCATGACACCCAAAAATCTGAGTCACCCCGAAGGGGACTACCTGAGGGCCGGTTGGAATCCTCAAGATTCCGGGCACACCGCTACCGACCGCACGCTAGACACCATGAGGGAGGTCGGCCGAAAGAGCCGTTTGAATTAGAATCGGGAGCTCTTTTTTGACGCCACTAACTAGTTGAGTATATTCACAGATAATGACGATCGGCCGACCGGATTCGTTCGCTTTGCTTCGGCCGGGGAGGTCCGCGCCTTTTCAAACTCGTTGCCTTCGGCCCCCCCACGCGGCAGTAATTCTCTTCGATGGGTCTTCGGGCGCCCCGGCGCTAAGCCCGAAGACGGGGATCGCCTCCGCGCCCCGTCAGGCACCGTCGCTTCGGTGTCTCCGCTGCTATCCGCGGCACCGCTCGTGCCGAGCATAGACCGGTACGGTGGTGAAAAGTGCCCGAGTGCCACGCGTCGGTACGTGAAAAAACCTCCTGAGGGAGGCACTAGTGGTTCGACCATTAAATTCTTTCACCTGCAAGGTAATAGAATTTATGCTCACCACTGGTCCTGAGGTAGTTTTTCACTCCGCGAGAGTGAAAAAACTTATTTGTCGAAGGACTAGACGCTCGCCAGCGCTGTGGTAATCGGACATACCTCTCCGGCCGACGTCGCAGGTTTCGAGAATACTACGCCGCCGTCCTTGATGATAAACGTTCCCCCGAGCTGCGCCGGATCTCCTGAGACCTCGCCGAGTCCATGCTTGAAGATCTCCCCTTTAATGAGCCCACGCCACAACTCCTTTGGCCCAAAGAGCTGGCGAAGCGAACCGCGCTCGGCGCCGAGGGCGCGGTAAAGCTTCCGTTCAGGATCGCTCACAAAAAAAGCACCCTCGATCGGATAAGCGCCCCGAAGCGTCTCGATCTCCTCCGGCGGACTCATCGAGACCACACAGATAGCGAATCCTTTCTCAAGGACGGCGCGCTGCTCCGCCGCTACTGTTGCGAGGTGCGAGCGGCAAAAAGTGCACCCCGAATGACGAACAAGAATAAGGAGAAGCGGCTTCTCTCGAGATAACTCACCAAGTGTAAGCGTCGTTCCGATCGGCTTGATGAGAAGCGCCGATTCAAGGGAGGGCCTCGATGCCTCGCTCTGCCCAGCCCTCTTGGTGAGAGTAAACAGCAGTACACCGAACGCCCCTAACCAGCCGAGGTCAACAAGAGCGAAGATCGTGCCCGAGACGATTCCCAGCCGACCCGCGGATATCTCACTCGTGACGATCAGAAGATCGAAAAGATTGTGAAAAAAGAGGATGATGATCAGTGCCCATTGACTGCGCGCCATAAACAGAGCGATCGCCGCAGCGACACTGAATGCAAGGAGGGTTGCCCCCAGCGCGGCCATCACGACCTCAGCGTTGACCGGGTACAGTCCACTTGCCACGTACCACGACCGGGGCCAAAAAATCGCCGAGAGTCCGAGGATTAGGTAGTATATCGCCGCAGCGGCGAGGAGCTTACGGGTCCAGCCAGGCATAAAAACTCACGTGGAATAATTATCGAGTCGGGGAGAGACCCGTTGTTGGGACTTTCCGACGACCCTGCTATAGTCCTTTACCATGATATCACTCCAAGGACGAATAATTTGGGTTGTCGGAGCGAGCACCGGTATCGGCGAGGGGCTTGCGCTTGAACTGGGGCGGCGAGGCGCCGTCGTTGCGGTGAGTTCGAGGCGGGGAGAGCTGTTAGCCTCCCTTGTTGAGCGAATTCGCGCCGTCGGGGGGCGAGCCGAGGCTTTCCCGTGTGACGTGATGGACCTCGCACAGCTCAAAACGGTTCGGAGCGCGATTGAGGAACGGCTCGGCCTCCTCGATATCGTCATATCGAACGCGGGAAATCATATTCCCACCCGTCCGTTAAAGTTCGATGCAGCGGAGTATCGCTCGATCATGGATCTAAACTACGGCGGGATGCTCCACGTTCTTGAGAGCACCCTGCCGCAGATGATCGAGCGGCGCCAGGGGCGGTTTGTGGGAGTGGCGAGTCTGACCGGCTACCGTGGGCTCCCGAGCGCTGAGGCGTACGGGGCGAGTAAAGCGGCGATGATCAATTTTCTCGAGGCGCTCCGATTCCAGATGGCGGAAGTCGGGGTGGGGGTGACGATCGTCAATCCGGGGTTCGTGAAGACCCCCCTCACCGATAAGAATAATTTTCCGATGCCGTTCCTGATCGATACCGCAAAAGCAGCGCGGATTATCTGCGATGGACTCGAGCGTGAGCGTAAAGAGATCGCGTTTCCCTTTCCGTTTAATTGGTTTCTCAAGATCGGCCGGATCACCCCGTACCCGATTTACGAATGGTGTGTGGGGCAGATATGGAAGCGAATGCCGCGCGATTGAAGATCGCGGTCGTTGGTGGGGGAATCTCAGGCATAACCGCGGCGCATGTCCTCGGGAAGCTTCACGACGTCACCCTGTTTGAGCGTAACGATTATGTTGGCGGGCACACCAACACCCAAATCGTACGCGACGATGCTGGGCGGGAGATCCCGGTCGATACCGGCTTTATCGTGTGCAATCCGAAAAATTATCCGAATTTTTACAAACTGCTCGGGGAGCTCGGTGTGGCGCTCCAACCGTCTGATATGTCGTTCGGCTTTGTATGTGAGCGTTCGAATATATGCTACGTCGGTCCGGCGTTGGGGGAGTTCCTCCGCACATGGTGGAATCTCTTGAGTCCCCGATTTCTTAAATTCGTGGCGGAGCAGTCCCGATTTAATCGACATTTAACCGCAGCGCTCGAGGCGGGACGTCTCCCTGATGTTTCGCTGGCCGAGTATCTCAGCTCGATCGGGGCCTCGGATTTTTTAAAAGATAACTATCTCGCGCCCCTCATCGCCGCGATATGGTCGGGGCCTGATGTCTCGGCCGATGTTTTTCCGCTTCGTACCTTTGCCCGGTTTTTCTCGAATCACGGAATGCTCGAGTTTGGGAAACGGCCGCAGTGGTTCACCGTGAGCGGGGGAAGTCAGACCTATGTGCGCGCTTTTCTGGCGAAGTTTGGCGGCGCTGTTTTTCGGAGCTCCCCGGTTGAGCGGGTGCGGCGTGATGCTGCT
>JBJOHD010000146.1:0-3152 GCA_046047875.1 Pseudomonadota bacterium
GGACGGCCCATCGGCGGGTATCACGATGGCGACCTCCTTCGTTTCAGCGCTCACCGGTATTCCGGTCGATAAGAACGTGGCGATGACCGGGGAGATTACGCTCCGCGGGAACGTCCTGCCGATCGGCGGATTAAAGGAGAAGGCGCTGGCAGCTCACCGGGGCGGTATCAAGCGGATACTTTTCCCGAAGGAGAACGAGAACGACATCGAGGAGATCCCAGCGACGGTCCGTAAGGATCTCGAGCTGATTCCGGTATCTCACGTCGATGAGGTCCTCTACGAGGCGCTGGTGTCGACCTCGGGTAAGGACTTCGATAAGCTCCTTGATCGAAAGGCGCTGCGCGATGAGACCCTCTTCCATGAGCCGAAGGCAGGTGGAGAGGAAGGTGAGGAGGGCGCTTCGAAGGATAAAGCACCCGCCTCCGGGCATGTGACCCACTAGGCGAGAGCTCGCCCAAAATACAACGCCCGGCCGCGGAATGGATCCCTGGCCGGGCGTTTTTTATGGCGCGGAGTCTAAGAGACTTTGGTCCTCTTTGTCTCAGAGACCTGGCCCTTTGATTCGCGACGGCTGTATGCGAGCGCCGAGCGGGAGAATCGGGCCAGAGCGCCGAGCGGGAGAAGAGGAATGGGCGCTACTGGACTCGAACCAGTGACATTCAGCTTGTAAGGCTGACGCTCTACCAACTGAGCTAAGCGCCCGAAATTTTTTTGTCAGACACCAGTTTCGGGGAACTGAATGTCACTATTGGATTCGATGCTCGCTCGCTCGCATCGACCCTATCTTACGCGGTTACAACGTCTACTCGCTTCGCTCCCGACCGTTAAACCGCGTCATTCAGCTTGTAAGGCTCAAGCAAGTCGTCGTTCGCTGACTCACGACGACCCTTTGTTACGCGGCTATCTCGACCGTTCGCTTCGCTCCCGGTCGCTAAGCCGCGTCGCTCTACCAACTGAGCTAAGCGCCCGAAATTTTTTTGTCAGACACCAGTTTCGGGGAACTGAATGTCACTTTGCAGCGGCGGTTTCATAGAAACCGTCGCTGGGGAGCCAGGGATGGCTCCCGCCCCGGCCGAGCCTACGGGGAGGCCGGGGGAGCGACGTTGTGCTGGGGTACGTGGGGCCCCAGCACAACTTGGAGCAGTTTAGGAAATGCCAAGGAGGACATTTTCTAAACGACAACAACGATTCGATGCTCGCTTGCTCGCATCGACCCTATCTTACGCGGTTACAACGTCCGTCCGCTTCGCTCCCGACCGAAATTCACCGAACTTCGAGGAAACCGGTCCGAGGCGACTTGAGAAAGCTAGCCTTGCGGTGGGGGATTGTCAATTCGGCCCTTTAACCCCGCGGGATAGAGCGCACCGAAGCCCAGGATGAGCCACCCCACGATCATTAAAAGCCCCCCGATCGGGGTTATAGCGCCGAGCCACCGCACCTCGGTTACCGCAAGCAGATAAAGGGAGCCTGAAAATATCGCTATACCCGCGGCGAAAAGCGCGGCCACCCGGTAAGCGAGCCGGTGGGGGATGACCCCCGAGCTCCCCAGCGCTGTAACCCCGAGGAGGGCGATCCCGTGGATCAGGTGATAAAAACTAGCGGTCTTAAAAACATCCACACCGTAGTCGGTAAGGCTCCCTTTAAGCGCGTGCGCGCCAAAAGCCCCCAGGATCACCCCCACACCGGTAAGCAAAGCGCCAAGCGCTACCGTTCGTTGATACATACCTGTACGGTACAGTCGCCGAGGACACCATACAAGTGCTGGAAAAGAACTACGGCGTGGCGAACGGATCGACCGGCACAAATACCGGTACGTCGCCGAATATCTTATCTCGAGGCATCACGTTGGGGTTCATCGTAGGCGGAGCTTCCCGAGGAAGTTTGATCTTCTGATTCGGGTTCGAGCTCACGACCGCGTTCGGGGGTAGGACCTCCGCGGCAGCGGCGGCGGCCTCATGGCTTACACCTGCCGGTTTCGGTTGAGGGGTCGGTGCTCCTCGAGGTGCGGCCTCGGTGCGCCCATCCCGATATTTATCTTCGAGCTTCGAGAAATCCTCAAGGATATCTGCGGGCATCGCGGGCACAAGCGCTGGATTGAAACGCATTTTAAGGGTGATACGCCGATTCGATGAGGCGAACGGTTCGCTCGGTACACGAAGCTCCTGATCCGCTCGACCGACGACGCTCGTGAAGCGCTTCGGATCAACACCGCCTTTTTCAAGGAGCCGGCGTGCGGCGTTGGCGCGATCCGCCGAGAGCTCCCAGTTGCTGTAGCCGCCCCGCTGCGAGGCGTACGGTTTTCCGTCGGTGTGTCCGACGATATCCACGTTGTTCGGGAGTTTCGCGATAAATCCACCTATTTTCTGGAACGCATCCTCGGTCTCCGGATTTATTCGGGAGCTCCCGAGTTCGAACATCGATATCTTATCGGTATCCATGATCTCGATGTTAAGTCCGTCCGCTTCGACCTTGATATCAACGATACCGAGCATCTCCTTCAGCTCAGGCGCAGAGGCGATAATCTTTTTAAGCTCCTCGGCCGCCTCGCGCATCTGTTTCATCGCCGCTTCGACCTGCGCCATCGCGGCTCCCGCCGGCGCGTCCTGATCGGCCAGGTTCTTCTCTTTTTCCCCTAAATTCTTCTCTTTGTCGGACAAGGCTTTCTGCTCAGCGAGTTTCCCCTCTCCGGGAAGGACCTTGCGCTCCTTCTCTCTCTCCTCGATCTGCTGCTGCGGCTTCCGATTGAGGCGTTCCGGCTCGAAGAGGAGCTCATCCTCAGGGATCGGCTCGCTGGCGAAACCATCGAGTTGCTCCTGCTGCCATTCCCGGTTGCCGATAGCTCCCGGCTCCCCTTCGGTGGTGACCCGTTTTTTAAGGACATCGGTGGGATCGGTACCGGACTTTCCTGGGAGCTTTTCTGAAAATGAGCCCTTGTGACGTTGCTTCGTCTCTTCGGGGTGCGCCGGGACGTACCCGTCCTGGAGGATGCCGGCTTCACCGATGAGGAGGGGAGTTCCCGATCCCGATTCGAAGATACCCGGTTTACGGAAATACGAGGCGATATTTTGCTTCGTCGACTGGTCGGCGGTGTTAACGAGCCACATAACCATGAAGAACGCCATCATCGCGGTAACGAAGTCGGCGTAGGCGAC
>JBJOHD010000147.1:0-3199 GCA_046047875.1 Pseudomonadota bacterium
CTCCAAGAAGCTGACGTATCTGCTACTCGAGGTAGAGAGAGAGCATCAGAGCGCCATGGTGAAGGGATATGTTGACGCGCTCCGGCAGGACACCACGCGACGCACTGGGGGAGCGGTGGTCCGGTCGGCGGAGGATATCGCCATCCATGCGCGCGCCCGTGGCTGTCGGGAGATACACGCGATGGTGCCAACGCTGGGATTCGAGCACGCCACAGTCATGGCAGTCGCGGCGCAGCTTGAGGTGCTCGGTATATCAATCGTGTGGCACCGACGTGGCTGGGACTACCGTTTTATGCCGCGCGCGAGCCGGGGCTTCTTCCCGTTCTGGGAGGGGGTGCGCGGGGAGCTTCAAGCGGTCGGTGTGGCGTGACCGAGCAAACGGCTGAAGCGCCGAGCGCGAAACACAGCGCCAAGAGGTTGAATAGGCCCGAGCCGGATTCGCGGTGTTTGTTTTGGTTCTCATCCGCCTCGGGCCTGCATTTGAGGCGAGAGTGGAGGGGGGTGAGCTTTGGGTCCAGGGGTTGCGCCCCTGGTTTGCCGGCGCCCGAGCGAGAAACACAGCGCTGAGCGAGAAACACAGCGCTGAGCGAGAAACACAGCGCCGAGCGAGAAACACAGCGCCGAGCGAGAAACACAGCGCTGAGCGAGAAACACAGTGCTGAGCGAGAAACACAGCGCTGAGAGGTTGAATAGGCCCGAGCCGGATTCGAACCGGCGAATGACGGTTTTGCAAACCGTTGCCTTAGCCAACTTGGCGATCGGGCCCCGTAGGGTATCTTCGAGCTTTGCGTGCCGTTGGGCTCGCTTCCGCCCGATTGAGGTCTTAGCCGTGCATCCCGTTGGCCGGAGAAACCCCCTCGCAAACACGACGACGACTAAGAAGTTAACCGTGCCATAAATTAATGGAATTCTCCAGCTTCCCTGCGGCGAACCTCAGAGCTGATGAGGGTGCCGGACTCCGCTGTTTTTTGAGGGTGCGCTCACAAAAAAGTTGAGTCAATTTTTTAATTTTCGTGTCGCCCGTAGGTAACAGACTGAAAGCATTGGGTAAAAAACTTATTGTTTATAGCCACCGAAACTAAAAAAAGCCCCCCGTGTGCCGATTACTATCCTTGCTAGGCATGACACCATCCTTTCTGCGAGTGGAGGGGCGGTCCAAGAGGATTTGGACCGTCCCTCTTTTTTAATCCCCACCCGTCGCCTCTCGAGCCGAGCTGGTTCGGTTCTCGCCGTTTGACCGTTGTTGGTATTTTGATAGTATTCGGGCGGTTGGGTCGGTTTTTCCCGTCCTACGTCAATCGCGTGTGGTTATTCAGCTTGTGAGCTGGATGGTCGCCGTTTTTTGTTGAAGGGTATCAGTTATGGCGTACGTCGTTACTAAGGCGTGTATCGGAACCAAAGATCGTTCGTGCGTCGAGGTCTGCCCGGTCGATTGCTTCTATAACATCAAAAAGAAGAAGTATAACGACATGTTCTCGATCGGACTCTCGCCAAACGGCGAGGAGGGGATGTTAGTGATTCATCCCGACGAGTGCATTAACTGCGGTGCGTGTGAGACGGAGTGTCCCGTCGAGGCGATTTACGAAGACTCAGGTGTTCCTGACGAACTCAAAGATTTCGTCAAATTCAACGAGGAAGAGACCTCGAACCTCTCCGATGAGGAGCTCGACTCGTTACGGTGTACCTCAAAGCCGTAATCCCCTGCGGTCGAAGGGGGCTGCCCCTTTGGTTTTAATTGCTCGTGGACCTCTCCCCGTTTAAAATTTAAGTTCGGGGTGATGGAGTGTGCATGAGCCTTCTACGAACGGTATCCTTATTCGTCATCGGCGTGCTCCTCGGTGCGGCTGTGATCGCCCCGGGTCGGGTGGCAGCTGAAGTCCCCCTTGAGGATCGGTTACGGTCGATCGTCACGGCGGAGAAGGGGGGCACCTTCGGAGTGGTGATCGTCGATCTCGCAAACGGTAACGGAGTTTACTCCCAAAATCCCGATCTCACCCTTAAGCCTGCGAGCGTTTTGAAAATCGTGACGGCGGCTGCGGCGCTCGAGCTCTTGGGGCCGGAGTACACCTTTCGCACCGAGTTTTGGGTTAATCACCCCGTTCCCGGTGGTGTTGAAACGTTGACCGTTGTCGGTGGGGGTGATCCCGACCTCACGACCGAGGGGGGATGGTTAGTCGCGCGCGAACTCCACAAGCGGGGTATCCGGCGTATCGGTTCGATCGTCCTCGATGAATCACATTTCGCGTCGCTTCGTCCAGCCTCGGGTCAGCGGGCCTACCGGGCGGGCTCAGCCGGACTTTCGTTCAATTTCAACTCGATCGGTTTTAAGATCTGCCCGACAAGCCCCGGGAAGAATGCGGTGGTCTCGGTTGATCCATGGGAGTCGGGAGCGACGATCTCCGGTAACGTTCGCACCGGCAAGGGGGGGGGCTTAACGGTCGATCAAAAGGGGAGCGGACTCCGATATGTGCTTGGCGGCTTCGTTCCTCCGGGGGAATGCGTGTCGGTGTATCGAAGCGTCCCCGATCCAGCAGGATATTTCGGGAGAACATTTGTTGAGCTCCTCAGAGGGGTGGGGGTTCAGGTGCTTCGGGGCGCAGCTCCGGGGAGGAAGTCGGCGGGGGCGCGCCTCATGTACGAGCACGCCTCAAAGCCTCTTGTTGATATCGTTCGAGATCTAAATCATTTCAGCAATAATTTCATCGCTGAGCAGCTCCTGCTCGCGCTCGGTGAGGTGCCGGGTGGTGGGCGGGATCGTCAGGTGGGGCTCGATAGGCTCTCTCGATATCTTGTCAACCTCGGTGTCCCGAGCGAGCAGGTGAGCCTCGCGGACGCCTCGGGGTTAAGCCACACGAACCGGCTTACCCCCCGCGCGATAGTTACGGTGCTCCGCCGTATGGCGCGGAGCGTAGAGGTCGGTCCCGAATTCGAAATCTCCTTGTCCGTTTCCGGGCGTAATGGAACCCTACGGAGGCGAGATTTTGGGGGGGGCGAGAGCCCCACGGTGCGGGCGAAGACCGGTACCCTGGATGGAGTAAGCTCCCTCGCTGGCTATCTCAGTGGTCGTTCGGGGAAACGATACGCCTTTGCGATAATCGGAAACGGCCTCGCCTCGAAAGCGCGTGCATTGAAGCTGGAGGAGCGTCTTGTGGAGACGTTGTACGAGGCGGGGTGACATTACTGACGGCTGACGGAGAAC
>JBJOHD010000148.1:0-3178 GCA_046047875.1 Pseudomonadota bacterium
TGAAGCTTTTCCTCTCGAAGCGAGGCGCTCGACGGTTATGCCGGCAGAGAGCCTGAGAAAACACGAGGCTTTTAGAGCTTGGGCGGAACGATCCCATAGACATTTAATGCCATGGGCGGCACGTCCTGCCTATCGGTAATTATGCGAAGCTGCTCCTTAAAATCGTTCTTTATCGCCGTTGGATCGAGCGCCACCTCGACCAGAAAATTTCCCGTCGCATCAACGGCAGAGAACGTCGCCGACAGTGCGGGGTTCGTCGAGGTAATCTCCTTAATCTTCACCGGACGCTTGCCGAGGTTGCTCACCGTCACCTTGCGAACCATCCGCTCTTTACCCTCTATCACCCCGAACGACACGGTCGCCGGCCTCAGAACCACCTCACTCTTTACCGAGGCGACGACCGGAATATTCAGTGCAGAGTCTCCCCCGGCCTTCACAAGAGATACAACGACGCGATCCCGGAGCTCTCCCGGTGGTACGCCTTCGAGGAGCTTCACAGACAGAACTCGCTTCGACGGAGACCTTTCAACTTCCGACACAGCGATCGCTTTCGACCAGGCCTTCACCTCCCCGATCGTAACCCCGGCCCCCTCCCTCACGGTGACCGTTACCTTTTTTGGCTCAGCTCCCCCCGGCCCGACGAAAACCTCTCCGAACGAGATATACGCAGGATCCGCAACTACATCCGGGAGTATCTCCCCCTTCACCATAAGATCGATCGCCGAACGCTCAGAGTCGCTCGTTAAAACTCGCACCGTCTTACTCTTCCGGCCGGAGAAGCCTGAGGTATCGAATTCAACTTTTATTTTGGCCTCCCCTCCGGGTGGGACCGTGGAGATATCCGCCGCAGACGCGGTGCAACCGCACGACGGCACTACCCGTTGGATATTGAACGGCGCCGTCCCCTCGTTTTTAATCTTGAATTCGTGCCTAACTTTCGTTCCTTGAGAAACCGCACCGAAGTCGTAGACCGAATCGAGAGCAACCGCGTGAGGTTTTGGTGTTCCTGACTGCGCTTGGACGCCGACACATCCGCCAAAAAACAGCCCGGCGGCAACGAGGAAACAAGCTAAGCGGTCGCGGACGATTTGGAACCTGTATCTGCGCATCCTTCATCCTTCGGAAACATCGGGACGTGTTCGAGGAACTTCGTATAAAAATTGCCGTTCTGGAATTCGGGATGCCGCAGGATTCGGCGATGGAGCTCGATGTTCGTGTTGATCCCCTCGATAATATACTCATCGAGCGCGACCAAGAGCTTCTGTATACACGCGGCGCGATCACGCGCCCGAACGATAAGCTTCGATACGAGCGAATCGTAGTACGGCTGAACGGTATACCCACTGTAAAGGGCGGAATCGACTCGAACCCCGTGCCCACCCGGAGGATGATAGCTCTGGATCAATCCGGGGGAGGGAATCAGGCGTCGCGGGTCTTCCGCGTTGATCCGGGCCTCCATCGTGTGACCGGTGATGACGACATCCTTCTGATCGATCGACAGCTCCATCCCCGCCGCGAGCCGAATCTGCTCTTTGACGAGATCGGTGTCGGTGGCCATCTCGGTTACAGGGTGCTCCACCTGGAGACGGGTGTTCATCTCGATGAAATAGTACTTCATCGTGTTGAGATCGACGAGGAACTCTACCGTTCCAACGTTCGAGTAGTTGACCGACTTCGCCACCTCAACAGCGGCGTTCTGAATCTGCTCTTGCACCTCAGGCGGGAGCCCCGGGCTCGGCGACTCCTCGATCACCTTTTGATAACGACGCTGGATCGAGCAATCACGGACTCCGAGGTGAATTATATTGTGAAACAGATCTCCAGCGAGCTGAACCTCGACGTGCCGCACCCGCGGGAGATACTTCTCAACAAGGAGATGCCCATCCCCGAACGCCGCTTCAACTTCCCGCTGTGCAGTACTGAAGAGAGCCGTGAACTCATCGGGGCTCTGCACGATCTTCATTCCCCGACCACCGCCGCCGGCGCACGCCTTGAGCAGCACAGGGAAACCCGCGCGCTCAGCGATCTTCATCGCCTCATCGACATCGAGAAGCCCCTTACTATCCCCAGGAATGGTCGGTACGCCCGCCTTATCAGCCGCTCGGCGCGCCCGAGCCTTATCTCCCATCACCCGCATATTGCGGACAGTCGGTCCGATAAAGGTAATCCCGCAGCTTCCGCAGATCTCAGCGAATGCCGCGTTTTCACTGAGGAAACCGTATCCGGGATGAATAGCATCCGCCCGAGTAGCTACCGCAGCAGCCATAATCGAAGCGATGTTCAGGTAACTGTCTTTCGCCAACGCGGGGCCGATGCAGACGCTCTCGGAGGCGAGCTTCACATGGAGCGCCGACTCATCAGCTTTCGAATGAACAGCCACCGTGCGGATCCCCAGCTCGTGGCACGCCCGAATGACCCGAACCGCGATCTCTCCCCGATTCGCGATCAGTACCTTTTTGAACGGAGGCTTCTGCACGTTCTATCTACTCCCCAAAACCGACTACGCTTCCGGATTAATAAGGAAGAGGACCTCCCCGAATTCAACGACGTTGCCATCGGAGAGGAAGGCCTTCTCAACCTTGCCCGAGCACGGCGCGTCGATCTCGTTCATAACTTTCATCGCTTCGATAATACACAGGGTGTCCCCCTTCTTAACGCGATCACCCTCTTTAACGAATGGGTCGGCATCCGGGGACGGACGACGATAGAATGTGCCCACGATCGGCGACTCAACTTTCGTTAAATTACTCGGCAAAGCGGTGGCCACTTCGGTTCGAACCATCGGCTGGCCGTTCGATGCCGCAACGATGGCTGGCTCAAGCTCTACCGGGCGAACGGCAACGGTTTGAACCGCGACCGGCTGACTACCGCGCGCGATGCGAAGCTTAGTACCATCGTGGTCGAGCTCAAACTCGGTCACATCGCTCTGCTTAAAAAGGGCGATAATCTGCTGAATCTCGTTGATATCCATACTTTTTGCTCACAACTGCGGGGTCCACCGCAACAAAAGCTCGGAAACGCACCGCGCGGCACCACGGCGAACGAGACTCCGCCAAGCCGCCTACATCCAAGCACCCTTCCGTGAAGGCGTGGAGAGTCTGGCATAATTGAACGAATAACTCCAGTGGTGGCGGGCATCGGAAAAGTCCAACCAGCTGATATTACTAATCTATGCGAA
>JBJOHD010000149.1:0-4027 GCA_046047875.1 Pseudomonadota bacterium
ATGCTCGCGCGGGGCGATGGCAGTCGGGCTTTCCTTGTCGATAAACTCGACGGCTCCGGAGCGATCGGCGGTAATCGGCGGCTCGCAGCTGAGTTGCCGGGGGTAACCTACCTTGAAGGCCGTCCGAATATCGCTGGCGTGATTGCGGGGGCGCAGGAGCTCGAGCAGATTCCCGCACACCGGTTCGAGGATCCCGCGGTGCGGGATCTGGCATAACCCGGGCAGCTTCCTCGTCGCCGTCGGTTGGAGTTTGTATTTAAAATCATATAGTTATCTATTTTTTGGGGCGGGTATGGGGCTCGTCGCGGAACTCGCCACGGGGGCTCCGGGGCGCACACCCGGAGCAGGGAAGCGCTTCCTTCCCTCATTCTCTCCCTGTAGAATCCGGAGCTTTGAAACCGGTATCGAAGGGAGCCCCCATGATCGATCGTGAATTATTCGTCGTATCGGCCGACGGCTGGACCATCGGGGAGCGCGCCTTCGATGTGCGGCAGAACCGTAAGTTCGAGGGGCTCTTTACTCAGGGGAGCGGGTATCTCCATCTGCGCGGTTGTCTGGAGGAGCATCTAAGCGATGCTCCCCAAAATCGGAGCTTTAATCGCGCGGCGACGAACGTGACCGCGGAGAAGTTCGCTGCGGTTAAAGCGAAGTGGGGGACGTTTGTTCCGGGACTGTACGGCCGCCATCCTCACCTCAATAACGAGCTCGTAAACCTGCCGCATTTTGTCGGCTTTGGGGTTTCGATCGCAGGTGAACACTTCGACCTTGAGCGCTCAACTTACTCGAGCTACACCCGTGCTTTGAATCTGAAGAGCGCCACACTCACCCGTTCGTGTGAATGGCAGGTTGGCGGAGCTCGGGTGAAGCTTTGCTGGGAGCGTTTTATCAGCGCTGTCGTCCCGCAGCTCGCCGTGCAGCGGCTTACGGTGACGAGCGACAAAGCAGTGACCGTCGAGATAGCCTCGATGATCGATAGTGATGTTCGAACGAACGGATTCGACCATTTTAAAGCGGTTTCGGGGAGGGCTGAGAATGACGGCACCCTCGTGTGCTCCGTGAAAACCGATCGGGGAGATACCGCGACGCTCACCTCGAGGCACCGAGGTCTTATATTGACTCCGGACGGAGGGGGGGAACGGCTCTTTGCAGTACGAGGGGCGCTGACCCTGGAGAGTGGAAAAACATGGACGTTTGAAAAACGCACCCTCGTCGGATCGAGCCGTGACCGGGGAACGATCGGCGGCGGCACAAGCGGGGTTTTCGAGTGCTCGTACGAGGAGCTTCTGGCGGCGCACTCAACGGAGTGGGCCTCACGCTGGGAGCGTGCTGGGGTGTCGATCGAAGGGGACCCCGATGCGCAGCTCGCGGTGCGGGTCGCGCAGTATCACCTGCTTCGCGCCGCCCCCCGTCACGACGATCGGGTGTCGGTTGATGCCAAAGGGTATGCGGGAGAGGCGTACTTCGGACGGTTCTTCTGGGATAGCGAGATTTTTCTCCTCCCGACCTACCTTTATACCGAGGAGCCGGTGGCGCGGGCGCTCGTCAATTATCGGGTAAACGCTCTTCCGGGGGCGCGCCGCAACGCTGAGCGGCTCGGTTACGATGGGGCGCGCTACGGCTGGGAGTCGGATGCGGAGGGGGACGAGTCGTGCGCTTTGTGGCAGTACCGTGATCACGAGGTCCATATTACCGCCGGTGTGGTGTATGCGCTGGCGCACGATGCGGCGACGCTTAACGACCCCGCGTATTGGCGGGGGGGGGCGGGAGAGGTTCTCGCGGAAACCGCGCGGTATTGGTTTGATCGGATCGACTACGACGATACCGGTGCGCCGAATCTGCTCGGGGTGATGGGACCTGACGAATACGCCCCGTTGACCTCAAACAACGCCTATACCAATCGACTCGTCAGTTTCGCTCTAGCGCTCGCAGCGCGCCATGGCAGTGTCATCGGTCTCACGAGCGCGGAGGTCGAAAAAGCGCAGAGCGTTGGGGAGCGACTGCCGGTACCTCGGAGAGCTGACGGCTTAGTCCTGCAGGCGGACGGTTTCGACAAGCTCGCCGAGCCCCGCTTTCAAGATCTGTGGAAAGATCGGAGTCGCCCGTACGCGGCTCAGGTAAATCAGGAGCGGCTCTACCGCTCGCAGAACCTGAAGCAAGCCGATGTGCTTATGTTGATGTACCTTTTCCCCCACGAGTTTAGCGATGTCGAGGTGCGCCAGGCGTGGGACTACTACGAGCCCCGCACAACCCACGATTCCTCGCTCTCGTGCGCAATCCACTCGATCATCGCGACCCGGTTAAAGATGCCGGAGGTTGCATGGAGATATTGGCTCAAAGGAGCGTTCATCGATCTCGACTTTACCCATGATGGCCCGGCGGAGGGGATCCATATCGCCGCCGCGGCGGGTAATTGGCTGGTGACCCTCAACGGCTTCCTCGGTTTCCGTTTTGCGCTGCAGTCGCCCCATCTGAAGCTCGAGCCGGCGCTGCCGGAGCGGTGGTCGTTAGTCGAGGTGCCGCTCTCGTGGCGAGGCCACCGGGTAGGGGTACGGGCCTCAACGAGCCGAGTTGAGGTGAGAAACATCTCCGGTAATTCTCTGGAGGTTGAGGTGTGGGGGGCAAAGCGCACCGTTCCCCCCCACGGCACCGAGGTTTGGTCGAAGTAAGGGGTAGTGGTATGACGAAAGGGTTGGCCGCAGTTGTGTTCGATCTCGACGGTGTCATCACCGACACCGCTGAGTTCCACTACCGAGGGTGGCAGCAGCTCGCTGACGAGCTCGGTGTGCCGTTCGATCGCCATGCAAACGAGCGGCTTCGGGGATTAAGCCGGCTCGATTCACTCCTCGCCATCGTGGAAGGGAGTGGGCTCACCTATACTGAAGCCGATCTAAAAGCGTGGACCGAGCGGAAAAACAGGTACTACCTCGACCTAGTAAAGACGATCTCGCCGAAAGATATCTTGCCGGGAGCGCGGGAGCTTTTGAACGAGTGCCGCGGCGCGGGGCTAAAGACCGCGATAGCTTCGGCGAGTAAAAACGCTCCGGAGGTGCTGGAGCGATTGGGCCTCGGGTCGCTCTTCGACGCTGTTGCTCACGGTGGCATGGTGGCGCGGGGTAAACCGGATCCTGAGATATTTATATGTGCGGCGCGACTGCTCGGTGTATCACCGGAGCGGTGTGTCGGTGTCGAGGACTCGGCGGCAGGTGTCGAATCGATCCGCGGGGCCGGAATGGTTGCGGTAGGCCTGGGGAATCCTGAGCTCCTCTCCCGCGCCGAGCGGGTCTTCCCATCGCTGAAAGGTCTTAATCTCCATGCACTTCGCGCTGTTTACCAGGAGCACCGAGGGTAAGCCTCATCAGTGAAAAGATTTCGTCTCGTAATGAGCTGGTGCGATCTCGCGGCGGTCGTCCGTACACCGCCTGATTCGTGGACCCCGCGGTGCGTTTCGAATGTATGGCACGCTCAGCGGCGGAGCGCTCCCCTCACGACTGTGATAAATGGGAGCAGTTGTTTAGTCGTTTGAGCCGGAAGGCATTACCGTCCACCGATCGGATGAACGAAGGTAAATCCCACGAATTCCCCGTCGTAAACCACCGAGACAAGGTCTCCCCGCGGTGAGAGCTCAAGCGAGACCCGATATTCGACATCGGCGATAAAATCGCGCCACGTCTCTGAGCCGTTTATCAATCGCCGGGCGTGACCGCCGCTCGGGAGGCGGAGATCGAAGGTGAGAGGATTATCCGACCCGGCGATTGCGGAGATAGGTATCGCACCGAGTTCCCCCCAGCGGGGACGTATCGGCGAAAATCGCGCCGTGGCGAGATCGGTGTCGTCGAAGACCCCCGCGAGGGAGTCCTCCTCAGATCGCCATGCCCCGGGAGAGGGTAGGTCGATCTGTTCTGAGGGATGGCGATACATCTTCTCTATCTCGACCTGCCGACGCGCCTGCCGGATGATCGCGCGGGATATCCCCCGTTCGCTCGCTTCAAGGAGTCTCTCAGGTTGTAAGTTCTGAGCGATCGTATCG
>JBJOHD010000150.1:0-8227 GCA_046047875.1 Pseudomonadota bacterium
TGCGACGCTGGCGTTTGCAACTAATCGCTTCTGGCCAGGGTGGCGAATCGTCTTATCGACCCCGGGGAGGGGAGGGGAGGAGTTTCTCTCTAAGGTCGAGGGCCAGGTGATCTCGCAACCGATATTTAGCCGTGATGGGGAGCGGGTGTATTTTGCGAATAATACCCCCGGAGGAAATTCGATTCAGATGGTCAAGTTGACCGATCGAACTTCGGGGAGTGTGCGTCAGGGGGATGGACGGCACATCGATCCGGTTCCGTCGCCCGATGATAAATCGGTGGCGTTCGCCTATGCGGAAGCGGGTTCAGTGCAGTACGCGATCTTTGTGATCGACCGGAACGAGAGGTCGGTAAAGCCGCTCATTTCCTCCACCTATTCGTTGCGCTACCCGAGCTGGAACGGAGTCAAGGGGATCGCCCTTGAGGCGGCGAAAGCGAAGGCAGCTGATGGGGCTGCGAACGAGCCGGAGCGTGCGCCCCTGCCCCCCGCAGCGGTCGAGTCGGCGGCAGGGGACAATTGATTTATTTCTACTGAAAGCTCTAAAGGCAGGGGTTGGGCTGATTCGCCCCGGCGCTGTTGTCCCGCAAAGCCCCCAACGCGCCACCGCACGGCACCGCTTCCCGCACGGTATTTGCCGATTCGTTTCCACGAGAAATCGCGGCATCGAAGAGGCGTTGCCCAGCCACGGCGAACACCGCCACTAAAATAGCGGTGACGATCGCGTACTCGAGAAGCGATGCGCCAAGCTCTTTTGAATAAGGGACTCTTATTTTTTTTCCCATTTCAAAGCTTCGGTGTAAGTCCGGTTATGGCATCGAGAAATATCGTCTCAGCGATCGAGGCAGCATAGAGATCTTGAGACTTATTGGTTGAATTAATCAACAGGTCCTCCCAATAGTTGATGAAGGTAGCACCTTCGGTTGAGCCGATGTAGAACTGACCATAGTCTGCAGCATAGGGGCTTAAAAGAAATAGCCGGTTATTCTCCGCCCCGAGCTCGGGAGATGAGCAGGTATTCCCACGTCGAAGTATCTCACAGAAATTCGGTGTAGTGTTTGAGTCCGCTCCGGTCGCTGGGATAAAGACGATTATCACCGGCCGACCGAGAGTATTGAGTGCTTGCACCGCACCTTTAAGGCTCTGGTGGTAGGGTGATGCGGGAGGATCTCGAAGTCCCTTCGTGGTGATGATCACAACGACCGATTTCGCTGGGTATGCGGGTATGGAGTTCGGAGCGCGATACATCGGCTGGACGCTTGAGATATCATTTTCATTCGTAACGGGGACGTTTGAGTTATCGACCGGATGAAAGAGCCCCGGCGAGGGGTAGCTTTGAAGGGGGCCTAACTGATGCGCGAGGTAGGCGTAGAGATCCGGTTCGAGGTCGTTCGTTGGCGAAAACTGATTCCCTTTACAGTCAAATTCGTTTTGGGGGGATCCCGGAGCGGGGCATAGCTGAGTTGAGCCGAGTGATTGGACAACCTCCGCCGCGTTGAGGAGCCGGCTCACCGTTGGGTTATTCGGCGGCAACTGTCCCCAAGGATCTCCGTAATCCCAGTGATCGTAGATACCTGCATCCACCGCTCCAGCGGTATCTTGAAGAGAGAAGGAAAAACCGAATTCTCGCGGGAGAAACCGCGCCAGTTCGACGTGGAGGGGGAGCTTTGGGCGCTGGACGAGATCAAAGTCCCAGAGGTGTAAACAGTAGCGGAGTTGCTGCGCTAAAAACGTATCACGTTTTAGTCGGGCAGTATCGGTCTGGTAGCGGGGGGAATTGGTGTTGGGATTATCTGCCCAAGGAAGAACAAATCCTGATTGAAGACCACCGAGTGTCTGCGTTGCTGCTGAACTGTCGTCTGAAAAAAAGGTCACAAAAGGGTGCTGATAGAGCTCCGCGGTGAGGTCCTGCCCAAACTGCACGATGTCGACCGGTCTATTGGGCGAGGCCCAGCTCCCTTTATGACGGGAATTAATACTCGTCACCTGGGTGAGGTTTCGTGTCTGTCCGTGGCGCGCCGCGAGCTCGACGAGGGTCGAGGCGATCATATTCCGAATGAGAACGAGGGGGTTCACACACGCCGTAAGGAATTCCTCGCTCCCGCGGGAGGGAGAGCCAGCATTGTCGAGGAGTTGAATCGCCGGTGGGATAACGATGGGGGGGGTGATTCCAAATATCGCGGGGTAGAGAAGTGAGTGTGAGCTCACGACCCCATTTCGGAAGTTAAGCCGTTGGGTGGGCGCGGGTCCACTTGAAAGCACTCTTCGAGGGTCATAGATGCTGAGCGCTGGAGGGTAAGCGGTAAAATTGAAACGGTTGTCGTAGCCACTTAAACCACCAATAGAACTGGGGAGTACCCCCGCCCAGGTCGTCATTTGGGTGGCGATTCCGAGCGAGAGCCCCGCGTAAGAACTCGGCACGCCGGCTACAAGACTCGTATTCGAGTGGTACGGTTCGCGGACCCGTAGCGGTATCGCCCACGCGACCTTCGCACTTACCCTGCGGTTGGCTCCAGCAAAACCGAAAGTGTTTTCCACCGTGGCGGCGAGCTCACACCCGACCGTGTTCCCCGCGTTTCGGATATCCGACCACATTGAGGGGGGATAGTTAGGGAGCGGCGCAGCGTTTGGTTGATAGTCGCAGATAGAATAGTGAAGCTCACAATCGGTGAGGGTCGGGGCGGCAGCTTGGTTTTCGCAGCGCAATCCGGACTGAATCGAACTGAAGGGTAAGGGAAACTCGTTTGAGGGAGACGACGGTTTAAACGCCCTAAACGTTGGATTACATGTTGATGCTTGCGGGTTACCGAACTGATAGTGTACGCCGCTTATCCCCGATGCTCCGCTCCCTTCAAGCGGGAAGGGGAGGACCAGCCTCGCCTCGACCACCCTTACAAAAGGAGAGAGCGGGATAAGCTTATTCACCTCACGGCTGAAGAGACCAACCGCTTCGTGAGGGCGGGAGGCCTCTCGGGCGACGTTCTTACAGATCCGCTCGGCTGTTCCCCGGAGTAGCGTCGCCGCATCTTTGGTTCTAGCGGTGTCGAGCCCGAGGATCGCCAGAGTCGCGATCACGGCAAGCGACATAACCGCGAGGATGGGGATAGCAAACCCCCGCTCTCGTCGGAGGGGATTCAGTGCCTGTGTTCGTAGAAGAGTCTCCCCCATAAGTTTGGTATTAGCCCCCCAGTCGGGTCACTTCAAAAACTCTATCTCGAGAGATAACGATCCCTGGAGCGTTCCCACCGCTGATACCGGTGAGAAGAGCGAGTCCCTTCATGATCGGATCGAGGAAGATGTTTGAGGGGCTGTACTCGCAGCGGATCGCGAAAAAGTTGGGGCTGGGTGGCGAGCCGACTGCAGTGTAATTAAGCTGTTGTGGATTGATTAGGTAGCAAGCCGCGCAACCCGGCACGGAGCCGGTGGTGGGACAGTTACTCGAATTTGGCGGGGGATCTCCCCCTGGCGGTACGCATGGGAACCGGAGCGAGGAGCCGATACTTTGCCGGAGCGCCTGGTTGATATAAATGAGGGTGTAAAGGATCGGCGGTGGGAGCTGCGCGAGTGAATCTATACCGTAAACAGTGGGTACGCACTGGTTGAGGAAGAGTTTCGCCTCATCTTCGGGAACGTCCCCGGAGACGAGAAGTGCCGAAAGTCCGCTCGCTGTCAAGTCGCTCCCGCTGATGAAAGCCGTAACGGGGGCTATCATCGCTTGATTGCCCATGAGGGTGAGGTCACCGCGGGTCGCTGCAAGTCTCAACCCCTCCGTCATTGCGCTCCCAAGGCTCGCCTTGCCGTTTGCGATAACCGCGAGCCCTATCGCCATAAAGATCGCGACGAGGATCAACGGTAATAAGAGTGCTGCCTCAACGGTTGATATCCCCTGCGCCGAGGACTTCAATCGACGGTGAGATATTAGTCGTCGGGGTTCCACCTAGTTTATCCAGCTTAGAACTGCTCGGGGCCGCTTTGACCTTCGGTGTGATTCAGGTCTAGCCCTCCACCGGAGTTCCCATCCCCGTTACTACCGGTGTTTCCAGGAATCTGAGGCTCAATTCCAGCGGGCGTTTCGGCCTGCTGCCCGCTGGTTTGGTTCGGGTTTGGTCCAGATCCACCCGGGTTACTTTGCCCCGGCCCGTTGGGTGCTTCCATGACACTCACAGAGTTATCCGAGCGTGCGACGATGGCGGGGAGCGCTATAATAACGCCGTCTCCTCTATGTGGGGCGAAGACGACCATGAATGGATTTGTGGCGATCTTCTCCGTGCCGAGCGCCGCAGCTTGGGCAGTCATAAAGTTGCTCGCAGCGGTAGTCGCTAAATTACATAGGTTGCCGTCAACGTCGCGGAGCTCAAGCACGCCGTTCGCTGGTACTATCGATAGGCCTCCCATTGCGGTCAGCTGCGCCTTATAAACACCCCCGCAAAAATAGGCGGGTTCTCCGCTCGATTTATTAAGAGCGATAATCGCGTTTCTCACGATATCAGGGGCGTTTGGAGCAACGACGGTTTTGCCGTCCGGAAGAAGAGACACGACAGGCTTATCGGCGGAGAGAGCGAGAGTGGCGACCGAAGCCGCCTCGCTCTCCACTTGGCTGGTCGATATGAGTGGGCCAAACGTTATGAATAGGAAGGCTAATGCTGACACGATGAATACTGCCCCAAGGATATTTACCGATCCCTGCTCGACAGACTCTTTCAGCGCTCGTCGCCTATTTAAGATATCGTCCGCCATGGTGACTCCTGGGGAGGACTTCGGGGAACTTGACTGTACCCCTCCCACGATTTTTCTAGCCGCTGGAAACCGAAAGGGCGTAAACATACCGCTAAGTTAAATGCCTGCTTCCACTGACCTAACGGCCGCCTATCGCAGGAGAGGATCGACCGTTTCCCAAGAGAACTTAAGGGAAAAATACGGCGATATCAGCTGGTTCGATGCTTTTAGGGTGTATCTCGTAGAGACGAAACGGCGACAACTGGGCCTTCTTCGGCGCGGTCCGTCACCGCGTTTTTCGCGGGCTCTTCCGATATCTCCGAATCGGTAAGGTAATCGCTCAAAAGTTGGGGGCTCGTAACGGCCATCGTTGAGCTGAGCACGGTGACAGCTCGATCAGCTCACGAAAATGGGGGGGGGTGAGCGCGCGCCGAGCCCCTTACGGCCGCTCGACCTTCAGCGAATCGCCGATAATCTTAAGTATAGATTTCTTGCCGTTGACAATCGTTTCAAGCACCACCTCCCGCTCCCAGAGCGCTTTTACGTGACGGAGGGTGTGCTCGGCGTATTCAAGCTGGAGGTCCCGCCCGTCGTGGTAGTGCTTGAGGTACAACGTGCGGTTCGAACCGAAATCACCGTCTTCGACCTTGATAACCGGAATCGAGCCGGTCCCGACGTTCTGAATAAGGGTCTCTTTAACCTGGTGCCAATTCTCCTCGTCGGAGACCTTTGTGATGATCCGCTCTTTCCCGCGCTTCTCGTGTTGAAAGAGCTCGAGCTCCCGCATGATGTCGACGGTGAGAAAGCGTCGGAGGAACGAGGCGTCGCGATCGGTTTCTCGAACCTCGAATATCTTCTTCCGTCCGGGGGTGTCGTTTTCGGGGATCGTGGCTGGGTCGACCTTCGGTCGATCGTCGCTCCATTCCCGCCCGGTCTGCCCCTCGTTCCACCGTCGCTCGATATCGTTCCACAATACGAACCCTAAGTGATAAGGGTTCAGACCCCCCGGAGTCGGGCGGAGCACCTGGTTATGGCGCACGATGAACTCCATGTGGAGCCCCTGATCGAGCGCCAAACGATTAAGGAGCCGGTGGTGCCAATACGAGGCCCATCCCTCGTTCATGATCTTCGTCTCCATCTGCGGGATGAAGTACTGGGTTTCCCGCTCGGCGATCTTCAAAAGATCGCGCTTCCACTCGGGGAGGTAGGGGTTATAGTTTGCGACGAAGCTTAAAATATCCTCATCCGGCTCGAGGGGTACTTTGTTGAGCTCAGGGGGGGTGTATTCCTTCTTCGGATGAATCTCCCGATACGGATCCTCAGGGGGCTGGGCCGCCTCCCATTTGCGCATCCGCTGCTCGCTCGGGGAGAGCTTCGCGATGCCGAGGTTTCGGCGGCACTGAAATGCGATCGCGTGGGCGTGGTCGAGGGTGTCCTCGACCGCCTCGATTCCGATCGAAGGATCCTCGATGTACTGACTCACCCGGTTCGCGTGGCTCTTAAACATCTCGAGGGTGTATTTCGCCTCGGTTCCTGAGGTGAAGGTGAAGTTATTGGTGAAAAAATCGTTGTGCCCGTAGACGTGTGCGATGGTGAGGATATGAAGGAGCATCGAATTGTCGCGCATCAGATACGCGATACACGGGTCGGAGTTGATAACCATCTCGTAGGGGAGGCCCGCCACCCCGTAATCGTAGAGGGTCTTCTGGCGTTCGAAGCTTTTACCGTACGACCAGTGCGCGTAGCGCGAGGGCATCCCGGAGTACGCCATATACCCGAGCATCTCGTTGTGATCGCAGATCTCAAACTCTTGGCGGTAATATTTGAGCCCGTACTCATCGACGAGATCGCGGATTCGCTTATCCCACTCGGCAAGTTCTTCGATGTTGGCAACCATCGTCCAGCCCCTTAAAAACGGATTCGGTGCGGCGGGTATCGCCGTTACGGCAACGCCGCGCTCGCGCCCTCGCTTAAGCCCTTCGCTCCATTGAACGATGAGGCCTTGTCTTTGGTCAAGAAACTCTTAAATCCGGGCCAGAGATCCTCTTTCTTCTCGATGACGATCATCTGAAAGTTATCCCGTTTAATCTGACCGAAGACCTCGAGCATGCTGCCGCTGTAGTAAGCGCTCCCGGAGGGCTTAATCTCGCCGTAGCCGAAGAGGTTGCACTTATCGCACAGCTCCTCAGCCGCCTGAACCGCTCGCTCGTTGTCTGAGTAGAAATTATCACCGTCGGAGCAGTGGAAAGCGTAGATATTCCAAAGCGATGGGTGGTAGCGATCTTCGATAAGCTCAAGCGCCTTTCGATATCCCGACGAGATGTACGTGCCCCCCGATTCGACCTTGTGAAAGAACTCCTCTTCGGTCACCTCTTTCGCCTCGGTGTGGTGGGCGATAAAGACGACCTCGACGTTCTGATACTTCTGCCGGACGAACTGGTAGAGGAGGAAGTAGAAGCTCCGCGCGAGATATTTTTTAACGGTGCCCATCGATCCGGAGGTGTCCATGATGCAGAAGATCACCGCATTCGAAGACTCTTTCTCGGTCGGAACGATATGGTAATACCGCATATCATCGTCGTGGAAGGGGAAGCGGGTGCCGTCGTCTTCGAACTCAAGCCCACGGGAGCGGCTCGCCGCGAGTTTCCGCTTGATTCGATTCTTGGCGGTTGACTTCCGATCGAGGCGGGGGCGGATACCTGCCATCCGGGTCCCTTTCCGCTTGCGCGACTGTTCGGAGATCACCTGGCGGAGCGATTTTCGGGCGAGCTCCGGCAGTTCGAGATCGTCGAACATCACCGCGATGAGCTCCTCAAGGGTGACATCGGTCTCGAACGCATCAACCCCCGGTTGGTCTCCGCCGCCTTGGCCGACGCTCGGCTCGCCGGGGCCGCTTTTGCCCACCACATCCCCCGGCTTCTGCTCGCCGTTGCCTTGGGCTACCCCGGGGGCGTTTTCCCCGTATATGAAGCGGTACTCCTTAATCGAGCGGATCGGGATCTTGATAATCTTGTCTTTGTCTCGGCCGATGATCGACTCCTCAGCGAGGATATCGCCGATGTTGTTCCGGATAGTATCTTTGATCTTCTGCCGGTGCCGGAGTCTATCGCGCGCGCTCCGATCGGAGCGTTGTGAGGAGGGGGTGTAGGGCCTAAAAATCGTGTCGGACATGCCTCGTCTTTGTTCGTGGGGGCTCTCCCCTTCGGCCGAGAGGCCGAAGGGGAGAACGATCCCTTAATCCTTCCAGAGGTTGTTTGCCGCGTACTTCAAGATGTGATCGACGCAGCTTGCGGGGTAGCCGTTTCGAATCAGCTGCTCCACCATCCGGTCGTACTTCTTGCTTTGCTCCTCATCGCGGGTGCGGGCCTTCGTAATGATACGGGAGACGTCACGCACACTCGCCATGAGCTTCTTCTCGATCGCCTCTTTGAGCGGCTCATAGCTCTCGTAGGTGATCGTCTCACCCCGACGACCTACCGACCAGAGGTAGGCGATGACCTCCTGTCGGAACCCG
>JBJOHD010000151.1:0-12135 GCA_046047875.1 Pseudomonadota bacterium
ATACTCTCAACCGGGGTTACGCTCACCCCACGAGGCTCAAGGGAGCTTTGTTCGGGGAGCTACGGATTATAGCGAAGAGCTTTCGCCCCGTCAGGGGGAAGACCTGTTGCTGCAGGACTGAATTTGTATGGAGTCAAATCAGAGTTCTTTCGGGTTTCCGAGCTCTCAAGCCGGGTTAGGCGTCGAGGGGGGCGTGCCCTGCCAGGTGAGCGCGCGGGGTAGCCGTGGGGCTTCTCTTATTGAATACGTGCTCCTTTTGGCGCTGGTTACCCTCATCTGTATCGCCGCGATGGAGTTGGTGGGAACCCGTTTGTCGCAACGTTTCAGCGTGGTCGCCAGCGAGCTTGAGAGAGCCCCATAGTCAGCTAGGCCATTGATTTTACTGTAAAATGCCCCGTTCTTCCGTCCGTGGGGGAATCGCTTCGGGGTTTATCTCTTCATTATACCTGCCGATAGATCAATACGGGGTCTTGATGATCCTGGGGGCGGGGGTGTGTCTTCCCCGTGCCCTCCAAAGATACACCGCATGTGAGAAGAGCCCCGGGGTAGGTGCGACGGAATCTCAAACCGGGTGTGAATTCTTAGGAATGTTGTCAAGCCGAGTATGGATATCGCCCAGTTACTTCAGTTCGCTCATCAGCACGACGCTTCCGATCTGCATATCAGTGCGGGCGAGCCCCCGATGGTTCGGGTTCACGGGGATATGAAGCGCATTAAGGTCGCGCCGCTCACCCCTGAGGATACCGTCAAGATGGTGTATGACGTTATGGGTGACACTCAGCGCAAGGTGTTTGAGGAGCGGAGCGAGCTCGATTTCTCGATGCAGTTGGGTGAACTCGCGCGCTTTCGGGTAAACGTCTTTCGGCAGAACCGAGGAGTTGGCGCTGTTTTTCGCCAAATTCCAACGACGATCCTTACCCTCGAGGAGCTGGGAATGCCCCCGATTCTCGGAGAACTTGCCCGTCGTGAAAAAGGACTTGTACTCGTAACCGGACCAACCGGCTCCGGCAAGTCGACCACCCTGGCAGCGATGATCGATCTCGTCAACTCGGAGCTTGAAGGACATATTCTCACGATAGAAGATCCGATTGAGTTCGTGCATCGCTCGAAGAAGTGTCTGGTAAATCAACGCGAAGTCGGACCCCATACGCAGTCATTTAACAACGCTTTACGAGCGGCTCTCCGCGAGGATCCCGATATTATACTTGTCGGCGAGCTGCGTGACCTCGAAACGATTCAACTTGCACTGACCGCAGCGGAGACGGGACACCTTGTGTTTGGCACTCTGCATACCTCGAGTGCGCCGAAGACGGTGGATCGAGTCATCGACGTCTTCCCGCCGAATCAGCAGGCGCAGATTCGAGCGATGTTCGCTGAGTCGCTCCAAGCCGTCGTCACTCAAACGTTGTGCAAAAAGAGGGGGGGAGGGCGGATCGCGGCGCTTGAGGTCATGACCGGCACGGTCGCAGTACGGAATCTTATTCGCGAGGGAAAGATCCATCAGTTGCCGGGTGTCATTCAGACCTCTCAGAACGTCGGGATGCAGACCCTCGAGATGCACCTCCACGACTTGGCGGTGCGGGGCTTAATCAGCCGAGAAACCGCAATCGAAAAATCGGGAAATCCGGAGATGTTTAAAGAGGTCGATCAAAGTATCGCTGCCGCGGAGCGACGACGTCGCTAGCGAAAAATCGGAGGGGAGCAGGCCGCATGTTGGATTTGACGAAACTATTGTCGGTGATGGTGGAGCACGACGCCTCCGACCTTTACATCACCGTGGACAGCCCGCCGATGTATCGGATTAATGGAGCGGTGCGGCCAGCAGGGAATCGGTGCCTTCAAGCGTCCGATACCGAGGGGCTGGCGAATAGCGTTATGAACGACAAGCAGCAGCGCGAATTCCAGGAGCGCAACGAACAGAATCTTGCCCTCTATTATCCAGCGCTCGGACGATTCCGGGTCAATGTTTTTCGGCAGCGCACCTGCGTCGGACTCGTGATACGCCAGATTCGTTCGAGCATTCGCGGAATCGATGATCTAGGCCTGCCGCAGATTCTAAAAGACATCGCGCTCACAAAGCGTGGACTCGTTCTCGTCTCTGGTTCGACCGGGTCGGGCAAATCGACCTCGCTCGCCGCGGTCGTCGATTATCGGAATCAGAATAGCGCGGGGCATATCATAACGATCGAAGACCCCATAGAATTTGTGTATACCCACAAAAAATCGATCGTAACCCAGCGCGAAGTCGGGATCGATACCGCGAGTTTTCAGGTTGCTCTCAAAAATGCGCTGCGTCAGGCGCCCGACGTTATTCTTGTCGGCGAGATACGCGATGCGGAAACGATGGAAGCAGCGATCGCGTTCGCTGAGACGGGGCATCTTTGTCTGGCAACGCTCCACAGTAATAATGCCGATCAAGCGATGGAGCGCATCCTTAACTTCTTTCCGGCGGAACGTCATGCACAGGTGTATATGCAGCTGAGCCTTAACCTGCGTGCCATCGTGAGCCAGAGATTGGTGCATACCGTCGATGCTGGCCGTGTCGCGGCATTCGAGATCCTGCTCGATAGTCCCCGTGTAAAGGACCTCATCCATAAAGGTCAGACGGCAGAGCTCAAAGAAGCGATGGAAAAGAGCACAACTCTAGGGATGGTGACCTTTGACCAGTCGCTGTTCGAACTCTATCGAGCCGGCCGGATATCCCTCGAGGAAGCCCTTCGAAACGCGGATAGCGCAAACAATCTTCGGCTGCGAATTAAGCTTATTGAAGATGGTCAGCGGGCCGAGCAGCACGCCGCTGATGGTGGATCGCCTGAGGCCGAGCGTCTGCAGGTCGACCTTGGATAGAGGGCGTGTCTCTGGGGCCGATGTCGAGCTCCACGCGCAGCGCCGCTTTCCCGTTCGGCTTTTTGCCGCCCTTTGTCGCTGCAGGCCTTTGTGGTACTCTGCGCGGCATGGATGAGACGACGAAAGCAATCATCGAAAAGATAACCCGTCGAAGCAGCGCGGGAATCGGCTATGATCTTGCGGCGCTTTCGCCGAACGATCTTGCGCGGATGGCTGCGGAGGCGACGGGAGACCTTCCGGAAGGAACCTTTGATGTCGTTCTCGGTCTCGCCTATCGGGGGATCCTCTTCGCTGCGGCTGTGGCGGGGGGGCACCAAGTTGCCATTTTTCAGCTCGATGGCGTGATCCATGGTCCTGCCCTCCAGGGGCGGCGGGTTCTCCTCGCCGATGACCTCTATAGCGGCGACGGACGATTTGCCGCTGCTGCCCGGGCGGTCGAGTCTCTGGGGGGGGAGGTGATCGGCTGCGCCTGTATCGTTGACCGTACCGAGTCGGGGGTAGTTGAGGACCGCTTTCCGGTGTGGAGCGCATTTCAAACCAAAGATCTTTAGGTTCACTGAGATGGCGCTAGAGATCGATAAAGAGGGGAATCCGTGGAAGACTCAGTCCTCGCGGCTTGTGTACGAGAACCCATGGATTCGGCTCCGAGAGGACCAGGTCATCACCCCCGCTGGCACACCGGGGATCTACGGCGTTATCGAGGCGCGGGCGGCCACCGGTGTCGTGGCGGTCGATGATGCGGGGATGATTCAGCTCGTGGGGCAGTATCGCTACCCGACGCGGGAGTATTCGTGGGAGATAGTTGAAGGGGGCGCCGATCCTGGTGAGGCTCCCGAGCTCGCTGTCAAACGCGAACTTCGGGAGGAGGCGGGGCTGGAGGCGAGGCATTGGGAGCCGCTTGGCGGGCCGGTGCACTTAAGTAATTGCTTTTCCGCGGAGGTCGCCTATCTTTTTATCGCTCGGGAGCTTCAGGAAGTGGCGCGCAATCCAGACGATACGGAGCAGCTCCAGCTTCGGCGTGTGACGTTCGCCGAGGCGCTGCTTATGGTCGACCAGGGTGAGATCAAAGATGCGTTAACGATCATCGCGCTGCTTCGCGCGGCGCGGCGAGGGCTATGAAACCAGCGATGACTCCCCAGCAGGAACGGTTTGCCGATGAAAGTCGCTCGGGCCTCGCGGCGTACCGTGAGCTTGCGATAGGAAGCGAAGGGCTGCCGTTCCTCGTGTGGTATGAAATCCTCATGTGTCTCGTGGGGAATCTTCCGGGTCTCCCGGGCTTCGGGCTGCGCAGTCTCCTTTACCCGACGTTATTCGGTACGAGCGGTTCGCGACCGGCGATCGGTCGAGGGGTGGTTATCCGCAATCCCCGAAAGATCTCTCTCGGACGGCGGGTAATGATCGATGATTATGCGGTGCTCGATGTGCGTGGCGAGGCCGGGGGGCTTTCTCTCGCCGATCATGTGAGTGTCGGCCGTTTCACGACGGTGGCGGCCAAAGGGGGGCGAATCGATCTCGCTCCCGGAGTGAATATCGGTTCTTACTGCCGTATAGCCACCCAATCGAACATATCGCTCGGAGAGAGCGTGCTCATCGCGGCCTACTGTTACATCGGCCCAGGGAATCATCAATCGGGAGATAGCCAGACCCCCCTTATCGCCCGCGAGATGGAGAATCGCGGGGGAGTTTCAATCGGCGCACATGCGTGGATCGGTGCTCACTCGACCGTGCTCGATGGGGTGACCATCGGGCCGGGGGCTATCGTAGGAGCTCACTCCCTCGTGCGGGAGGATGTCCCGCCGGGAGCCGTCGTTGCGGGAGCCCCCGCCCGGTTAATCCGCTCCCTGCCCGTGGCCGATGCGTTATAAGCGCCGCTACCGAATTGTAATACACTTCTAACATAAAGAGCTTTGACACCAAGTGAAGCCCTCTCTAGAACTACCCCCCAAGGGGCGGAGAGATTCCGTGGCCTCACTGAATGTCCGATTCGTGGGGCGCGGAGGGCCGATCCGTTCGCGTAACTTACTTAGAGGGGATAACTGTATGCGGCGAATATCGTTAATCGCAGCTCTGGCTTGCCTCGTACCGGCGGCCACTCATGCGGCGAGTCTTGAGGACCTTTTAGTCGAGAAGGGGGTGATCTCGAGAGGAGAAGCGGCGGCGGCTCAAGGGGCTGGCGGTTCGAAGGTCTATTGGAAGAAGGGAACCCGCATCGAGTTCCCCGATACCGGATTCAGCGTCGGCATTACGTCGTTTCTGCAGACCCGCTACACCTTTACCGATAACGATGACGATTCGGGAAAGGGAAATACCTCGAGCTTCTCGGTGAAACGGGCTCGCCTCATCGTGTCCGGTACCGCCTTGAACGAAGAGTTTTCGTATAAACTTGAGGGAGATTTCGTCGGCGGGAAAGGAGCAGATGGAGCCGCTGCAGCGAACCTGAAAGATGGTTACCTTGAGTGGAACGCGTTCGATTGGGCGGCGCTCCGACTCGGTCAGTTTAAGACCAATCTGGGACGGCAGCACATCAACTCTGATACGGCGCTCCAATTCGCGGATCGGTCGGTGGTGAGCGATTACTTCACCCTCGATCGCCAAAACGGTGCGATGGCAACCTCGAAGTTGATGGGGGATGAGCTGGTGTTGACCGCTGGTATCTTTAACGGCGAAAGCGATGGTGAGTCCGGCCCCAACAAATCGGGGGTCGATACGAATCACACCGGTATCGTTACGCTCCGTTGGAATCCGCTCGGGAAGATCAATGCTTACGAAGAGGGCGACGTCGACTGGACTGAGGACCTCGCAGTATCGCTCGGGGCCTCGTACGGATACGCCGATTCGAACAACGAGATCGGTGGCGTGCTCGATGGGGTGAGCCAAAATATCGTAGCCGTTGATGCAAACCTGAAGTATCTCGGGTGGAGTGTGCACGCCGAGCTCTTCAACAACAACGCTGAGTCGGACGATGCGGGTTATGAAGCCGATCCAACCGGTTTCTATGCCCAACTCGGCTACTTCTTCGAACCAAAGACGATGGAGGCTGCGGCTCGTTATAGCTATCTCGATTGCGATAACGGTGCCGGAGGCGGCGATTGCTCCGGAAACGACAGCTTCGACGAGGTTTCAGTGGGCCTCAACTACTATTGGTGGAAGCACCATCTCAAGGCGCAGCTGAACTACGTGCGGCTGGCTGAGGAGTCGGTGTCAGGTGAAGAGCTCACGACCAACCGTTGGCTCGTTCAACTCTCCGGTTTCTTCTAAACTGAGATCGGGACTAACCAAGCTTGAAGGGGGGCGGGGAGACTCGCCCCCCTTTTTATTTGAGGAGGGCCTAAGGCAGCCGGTTGGGGGGCGGAGGCTGCATATGTCACTTTACCCGAAGAGAGGGGGGCGCTAACCTTCTACGCCATACAAAGGCGTGCATGGGATCGGTTAGCAAATTTCCAGAACAGTCGGGGGGGCAGGGAGCTGAGCGGCTTCGCTCCGCTTTGAGTGGCCTGCTCTCGAGCCGCTCCGTCCCGCATGTAGTGGCTATCGGAGCGCTCCTCCTCCTGGCGGCGGTCACCTTCCTCCTGTGGCTCGAGATGGAGAAGCGCTTCCCCGCCGTCGAGCCGGCGAGTTACTACGGAACTATCGAGGGGGTCTTCGCTGCTCCGGATAAGGGACCGAGCCGCCTCTACGTGGAGCGGCAGACGGGGAACGACGATATGGTCGTCGTCGTCATTCGTCCAGGGTGGTCGCCGCAGGTTGTCTCGATGGCAGCCCGGGACGGTCGTGCGGGAGCACGCCATTGGATGCTGCCGCTCACGCTCCAGGGACCTGACGGCACTCTGAGCCTCATCGGTTCATCCGGTGCTCGTGGCGAGTATCTTGGCGGCGTTGTCAACCTCGACACCGGTCAAGAGGGCACCTGGCGAATCACCCGGATACAAAATGAAACCGCTGCTGCTTCAAAAGATGGCGCGGAGGAGAAGCTGTGGCTCTCTCTTAAATATGAGCTCGTCGAGGTGGAGGAGCAGATCGCCGCATTGGAGAAGCAAGTCCCCATCCAGAAGGCGGAGATAGATAAACTTACCGGCTTCATCACTGAAGGCGAGCGGCTTAAGTCGAGCGCCGATGAAAAGTTTCTCAAAGTGAAGGACCAGCTCCGCGAGGCTCAAATCGAGCTCAAACAGCATCAGGAGGAGGCGCGGAAGCTTGAGAATCAGCTGGAGCTCGCGCAGCGGTTCACCGGGATGGGCCGTCTCGTGTCGCTCTCCCGGGAGTCATTAGAGCGGGAGGGACGTTGGATCGACTCGATACTGCGCGGGGATATCGTTTCGAGTCAGAGCGAAGTGGAGCGAGGTGTGGCGCGAGCCGAAGCGGTGCAGCGAGTGAAGCGTGATATCGAAAAATTGCGGAGGCAGATGTCTGCTTCCCAGGCTGAATCCGGAGGGGGAGGCCAATGAACCTGCGCTGGCTCCACCCGGTCCTGCTCACCGTGCTTTTTCTCCTCCGTGGTATCGCTGCTGCCGATGAGGTGTTCATCGAGCAGGTCCGACGCCTCTCTTTCGACCCGACCGAGGCCTTCTTTTTGGTCGCTTTCGATGAGGATCGGGTCGTGCGGTTTCCCGCAACCGTCGTCCGAATCTCCACAGACGGGAGGCGAGGAGACGGCAGCCCTCAGGCCTACGGTGCTGTTGCGCGAATTCGCCCCCCCCTCGACGTGAAAACTGTCAGCTTCAGTGCGGTGTTTTTTGGCAGAGGTGCGCAGATTGAGTTCGTCGTTCCGGTAAGTCTCTCGCTCGCAGAGCTGCGTAATCGCACCGTTTCGACCGATCGCTTGCGGGAGGAGCTGTTGCAGCGCAAGGCGGTCCTCGGCAGCTGGCGCATGCAGGTGCAAGCTCAGGAGGAGAGTCTCAAGCGGTTACGGACGGATGCTGAGGTCATCGGAGATTTCGGGCGAATTATCGACAAGAAAGAGGAGATCGATCGAGTTAAGGTCGATCTCGGAAACGTAAAAGGTGATATCGAAAATCTCTCACGTTTCCTTAAGCTTGCGAAGACTCGTCCGGCGCCGGTTAATCAGGTTGGTCGGGAGGCGCAGCTCGTCAAACAGCTCTCCGAGATCACCCAGGTCAGTCACAGCGTTGAGCTTACTGAGATGCGGCGCCGTGCAGGCGCTGAGGCTGAATTGCAAAGAAAGCTCGCTCTGATTGAAGCGACCCGTCAGGAGGATCTCGCAGCGCTCACGAGCGAGCTGGAGCGTCTTAAACGGGGACGGCGTGACGCGGTGCCGGAGCCAACTGAGGGAGCGACGGAGTGATGACACCGGGCTCCTCAGAGGAACGAACATCTCTCAACCGCTTGGCTGCTGGGGTGTCGCGGCGAGGGCTCGAAGTGCCAGCTATCTTCCTGCTCGAACTGCACAAGCCGCTTGCTGGGCTTGGCTACCTCCTCGCGGAAGCGTTTGATCCGCTGACACGGTGTCTTGTCGGTTCCGAGCGGGCGGGGGCTGTGTTAAAACTTCTCGAGTCTCGAGATAATATCGAGTACGTCATCAAGCGCTTAGAGGGAGCCGCACGGGGGGAATCTGATGGGGGTTGAGCACGCGACACTCGGTATCCTTGTGCTGACCCTCGGCATGATCGGGCCGGTGCTCTACTATATTCGCAAGGCGCGGCATCAGCCCGACCTCTACGTTCGGCGGATACCCGGGGTTGACGCTATCGATGAGGCGGTGGGGCGTTCCGCGGAACTTGGCCGTCCGGTGGTATTTTCAACCGGGCTCGCCGCGGTAGGACCGGTTCTCTATGCGTGTCTCGGTGTCGTCTACTACGTTGCCCGCAAGGTCGCTCGCTATAAGACGAAGCTTTTGCTGCCTCAGAACAATCCCGAAGTGATGGCGATCACCGAGGACGTTGTGCGCGATGCCTATCGCGCCGAGGGACGGGGTGCCTCGTTCGATCCCTCGACCATAATGTTTCTCTCCGATGAACAGTTCGCTTTTGCGGCGGGATACATCGGATTGGTGCAGCGTGAGCGGATCGCCACCGCGTTTCTCTTCGGTTCGTTCGCGGCGGAATCGCTCGTATTAGCCGAGGCGGGACAGCAGGTCGGCGCGATGCAGGTTTCGGCGAGCGTCAGTCCGGAACAGGTCGCATTTTTTATATGCTCCTGTGATTACACACTGATCGGTGAGGAGTTGTTTGCGGCATCGGCCTATCTTACCCGCGAAGAGGTGCAGCTCGGCAGTCTCTACGGGCAGGATCGGGCAAAGATGCTGATGCTTGGTATAATTCTTGTGGGAGTAGCAATCGCGACAGCCAACTCCCTCTTCCCTGGGCTCGCCCTACCGAATATCGACCACTTAATCTTGTACGAAGTATGGTAGGTGGTTTGAGAGTATAGATTTTAGGAAGCGAGCCGCGTATGTCATATCGTCAGAAATTGATCAGAGTCTTCACCTTTCTGGGTGGGCTCTATTTTTTTCTGCAGTTCGTGTTACCCGCGACTATCTTCGGTGTGCGGCTGGACGCGTACGATCGGGAGATCTCCGATGGATTCGTAGCGATCGGAGCGATGGCGGTCGGTCTCGGGCTTTTAAATCTTCTCCACGTTCATGGCGGTAAGATAGTGTTTCGGCGCTCCGGCTGGGTGAACAGTCTCGGGCTCATTTTTGGACTGGTCGTCATGCTTGTTGTGACCGCGCTCGATTGGCGGGCCTCGGCAAAAATGACCGGTGACGCTGAGAAGCTCGGGCATCTCCGAGATTTTGGCGTGCGGATCGTCTCTGACGACGAGAAAGGTACACCCGGGATCCTGCCGCTGTCTGAGCGCAGCGCGTTGCTCGTTGGCGCAGTTGAGGAACTGCTTCCGGCGCTCGCCCCTGAAAAGCTTAAACCTCCCCCCGAGGGGATCGCGGCTGGTAGCTTGTGGTCGCGCACGGTGAGTGAGTACGCTGCCGCCCTCGGAGCGGCGACCGGTGCGGCGTCAGCGGCTGAGAGCGCACCGAGCCGGAGTTCCGTAGCGGCTCTCGGTGAGAGGCTCGGCGAACTGAGCGCTCTTCGACGGGAGGTCTTGCTCCAGGAGTACCGCGGGACTCCGACGCAGGATGTCTATTCGATTCTCTACGATGGACTCTTTGTTGCGCTTGGTTCGGCGATGTTTTCCCTGCTCGGGTTTTATATAGCAGCCGCGGCGTATCGAGCGTTTCGGGTACGGAGCGCTGAATCGGCCCTCATGATGATCGCGGCTCTCCTGGTGATGCTGGGACAGATTCCATTCGGACTATGGGTCTGGGAAGGTTTTCCCGAGGTTCGCCTGTGGCTTCTATCGGTGCCAAGCACGGCAGCGTTTCGTGCGATTAAGATCGGCGCTGCGGTAGCCGGGTTAATCCTCGCCTTCCGGGTGTGGTTCTCGATTGAGTCGGAGAGCTTTTCGCGGGGGGGGCGATGAAGTTCGATATTGCGGCGATAGATCGTCGCTGGATATATCTGCTTGTTTTCCTCTCGTTAGCAGTTCCGCTGTATCGCGGATATCGAGTAACCCCGGCGAGGCTCGAGAGCGCCGAGAAGCTCTATGCCGCCGTCGAATCGATTGAGCGGCGTCCGGGGAAGATCGCAGTTGTGGCGATGGATTTCGGACCGAATCTGATAGCGGAGAACGGTGCTCAGACAGAGGTTGTTCTTGAGCATCTCTTTCGCCGGCGTATTCCGGTGGTGCTCTTCTCCCTTTACAACCAGGCCGAACCGTTCCTTACCTCGATTCCCGAGGGGATCGCTGCGCGGCTTGCGGTGGAGTACCCGGGGGAGCGCTGGACCTACGGAGTTGATTGGGTGAACGTGGGATTTCAACCGGGGGGGTACCTCTTCATTCAAAGTTTGCCGAAGGCGGACAAGTTCATGGAAGCCCTCGGGAAAGATGTGCGTGGGAACAGTATCGCGAGCCTCCCCATCGCCCAGGGAGTCGGTGGATTTGAGAGTGTGGCGCTTTTGGGGGAGTTCACCGGGCTGCTCGGGATGTTCGATACCTACGTACAGTTTTTTCAAAAGAAAGACTATCGCCCGGTCTTTACCCATGGCTGTACCTCGATCACGATTCCCGAGGCGTTCATCTATCTCGATTCCGGCCAGCTGACCGGGCTGCTTGAGGGGATTGCGGGAGCTGCATGGTACTCGGAGCTCCTGCAGCGCGCCCACCCGGCGCGTAAGCGCGATAGCTCCGGTGCGATTAACACCGGGCTCGGGGTGGCTCATCTGATTATTATCATCTTCATCTTGCTCGGTAATCTGGGTATGGCAGCCCGGCGGAATCGCGAGGAGGGACGATGATGGCCTCGGTAGATCCCGCACTCATCACTATCGTAGTCGGGGGCTTCGCTACCGTTGCGATCTTCAGCTTTTTGGTGAAGGAGAATCCCCTCTATCGATTTTTCGAGCACCTTTACATCGGTATCGCGGCAGGCTTCGGAGTTATCCTGACATTTAAGAACTTTTTGTGGCCGCGCATCCTCTCGCCGATGCTTGGATACTCGGTCGTGACCTATCCCGATGGCACAACCTCAGCCCCGTACAATCCTGGGTATCTGCTGTATCTTATCCCGATGGCGTTCGGACTTCTTTACTACTTCATCTACTCGAAACGGTACGGTTGGCTCGCAAAGATCGTCATCGGTTTCTCGCTCGGGATGAGCGGGGGGATCGCCTTAAAGGGGTTCTACAATGAGATGATTCCCCAAATTGTGGGGAGTTTTAAGCCGCTGGTGGTTGCTGGGACGGACGGTATCGACTGGTGGGCGAGCTTTGAAAATACGGTTTTTATCGTCACGCTCGTTGCGGTGATGTACTATTTCTTCTTCTCATTTCGAAGTGAGGGGCGACTCTCTCGCGGACTCTCCTCAACGGGTCGGTGGTTAATGATGGTGTGCTTCGGCGCTTTTTTCGGTTCCACGGTAATGGCGCGGATGGCATTGCTTGTTGAGCGAGTTCAGTTTCTCCTCAACGATTGGTTCGGCGCGCTCAAAAGTTTGCTGGTATAGCCGATGAAGACCGATCCTGCAGCACTCAAGACCGTTCTTGTAACCGATTGCGGTTCAACTACCACAAAGGCGCTCCTCTTTGAGCGAACCGAAAACGGCTGGCGCCAGACCTGCCGGGGTGAGGCTCCAACGACGGTCGAGGCTCCGGTCGCTGACGTTACCGTCGGGGCGCGGAACGCCTTTGCTGAGATCCAGGAGTTATCGGGCCGTACGATCCTCACCGGTGCGGAGGATCGACCGTTCGTTGAGACAGGGGGGGATCCGGTGCATGG
>JBJOHD010000152.1:0-4817 GCA_046047875.1 Pseudomonadota bacterium
GATCTTTCGGAGGCTAAATGAACCGTGGAGTCTTTCGAAGTGAAGGGCATCCCTCCCGTTCTCTACAAGGCGCACGTTTCGAGCCGTTGCAGTTATCGGAACGAACGAGAGCTCGACCGAATCGTATTTAAACTCACACGGGCACGAGGCCTTCACCTCATCTTCAAGGATACCCATCAGCTCGCGGGCGGCGAACGCACGAAGTGCCTCGATCCCGAGGCCGAAGCCGAGGCCGAGGATCAGTCCGATGATGACGAGATTTCTGGCCCGCTTCGACATAGCCCGTGTGTTCGGCTCACCGATTCAAAAAAATCCCCTTCCAGCGGTGTTCCTCGGAGAGCGTCGCCGCTCCCGCCCCGGCGGTCAGGGAGCGGACACTAAACAACCGGCTTATCAACCGTATGCTTCCACGCGTGGTAAGAGCTTCGCACCAGCGGTCCCGATTCCACGAACTTGAAGCCGCGGGTAAGCCCTTCTTCTTCGTACGCCTTAAACTCCTCGGGGGTTACGAATTCCTTTACCGGAAGCTGCCGCTCGGAGGGGCGGAGATACTGTCCGATCGTCATGATATCGACGTTCGAGGCGCGGAGATCCTCCATGAGCGCCAGCACTTCTTCCTTTTGCTCGCCGAGCCCCACCATAATCCCGGACTTCGTCATAATCCCCGGGTCGAATTCCTTTGCCCACCGGAGGATCGAAAGAGAGCGGACGAAGCCCGCCCCCGGGCGAACTTTTTTGTAGAGCCGGGGAACCGTCTCGACGTTGTGGTTAAGAACATCGATCCCGCTCCGCACGATAATCTCGAGATCTTTGCGGCTTCCTTGAAGGTCGGGGATGAGAAGCTCGATTTTACATTCAGGTGCGTGCTTCCGCACCGCTGCAACGGTTTTTGCGAAGTGGCTCGCGCCGTTATCGAACGAATCATCTCGATCGACCGAGGTGATCACCGCGTGCTTGAGCTTTAGCTCTTTCACTGCGATTCCCACCCGCTCCGGCTCGAACGGATCAAGGGGCTGCAGCGTCGAAGAGTCGCCTTTCTTTACCGAACAGAAATGACATTTGCGGGTGCACAGATCCCCCATAATCATGAAGGTCGCGGTGTGGTGCGACCAGCATTCCCCGATATTTGGGCACCGCGCCTCTTCACACACGGTGTGAAGTTTGAGGTCTCTCACTATCCCGCGGGTCTCGAGATACTCCGGTGAGCCGGGGGCGCGGGCTTTCAACCACGCCGGTTTCACAATCTGCTTTGTTCCTCGGGGTACCTCAACAGCCATCTGTTCCTCGCGGGTTAAGCCGGTTTCGTTACATTAAAAGAGCAGGGATCTCGAGCGCTTCCTTGAAGTGCTTTAAGAACGTTCCCGCCATCACCCCGTCGATGATGCGGTGATCCACCGAGAGGGTAACCTTCATTCGTTGGTCGATGACCACTTGACCATCGCGCACGATCGGCTCCTCTCGCACCGAACCAACCGCCAAGATAGCTCCCTGGCCCGGATTGATGATCGCGGTGAAGCTGTCGACATCGAACATTCCCATATTGGAGATGCTGAAGGTGCCACCGGTGAGGTCGGTGGAGCTCGGACGCCCCGCTTTCGCCCGCTCAACCGCAGCGCGCGCTTCAAAGACGAGGTCTTTGAGGGCGAGGGTGTCCACTTCCCGTACCACCGGGATGAGAAGACCGTCCTCGATCGCGGTGATAATTCCGATGTTGATCTGATTCGGTATGTACACCTCGTTATCCTTAACGGCGCAGTTTACCCGCGGTTCCTTCGCCAGCGCGTACCCCGCGGCTTTTACGACGAGATGGTTAACGCTGATGCCCTTAAATTCAGGGCGCTCTTTCAGAACTTCGCGGAGCCGAAGCGCCTGGGTCATCGAGATGGAGGTCGTGGTGTAAAAGTGTGGGGCTTCAACGACGCTCTCTTGCATCCGCCGAGCGATCGTTTCCCGCATCTTCGAGAACGGCCGACGTTGCCCCCCCGATTCGGTAGTCGCGCGAGCCGGCGGGGTCACCGCGTGGAGTTGGGGACGCAGCGCCTCCGGCTGGGCTGCCAAAGCCACGCTGCCCGCCCGTTCCACGTCGTCGCGCACTATCCGTCCGTTCGGTCCCGAGCCTTGAATCGTAGCGAGGTCTATGTTGCGCTGCTGCGCCACTTTGCGTGCGAGGGGAGACGCCTTGATCCGATCCGGGCTCACAAAGGCGCCCTGAGGGGGTGCAGTGGGTGAGACGGGGCGCGGCGGTGCGGCCAGCGCGGGAGTAGGTGCCGCGGGAGCGGGCGCTACGGGTCCTGCCTGGGCCGCCGGCTGGGTCTGAGCTGCCCCGGTGGGTGCGCTGACCTGCTCCCCCGCTTGGCCGATAATCGCTATCACCTCCCCGACCTTTGCGTTCGTTCCGGTGGGGGCGACGACCTTGAGAAGGGTGCCGGGGTGAAAACATTCGATCTCGAGATTCGCTTTATCGGTTTCGACCTCGGCGAGGATATCGCCCCGCTCAACCCGCTCCCCCTCCTTCTTTTTCCAGGCCAAGATCTTCCCCGCGCTCATGGTGTCGCTTAGCTGGGGCATCTTAATCTCTACGGCCATGGTGACTCCCTGGAAGGTGTTTTTAAATCGATGTTGAGGCGGTGCGCATCAACGCGAGAGGTTTCGCTCACGGTTCGGTTGCCTCCCGGCTCCGGGGAGGACGACCCACAGCCGCTCCAAAGGCTCTATCATACCGAATCGCCAGGATTTTTCAACTGAGCGAGGATAGGTAACCCACTGTTTTTGATGGAATAATCGCTTTTCCGAGGTGCCCCACCTCGGTCGACTCTCCCGAGGGGAAGTTCCCCCTTCCACGCGCTGTTTCGTCCGGTTGGCGCGCTCGTTTTCCGGGTAGTGCGTCAGGGGAGTGCGTGCTACGTTCGGGCGCACTTCAGGTTGTTATGAATAGCGCAGAAAAAATCCTCGTCGGTTCCTCCGAGAACGCAGAATCAACCGCACCGACACCGATTCCACTTCACCCCCGGGGCGCAACGGTCGTGGGAGAGCCCCGTCAGCGGATGCTTGTCGAGCCGATCGGCGATCTCGATTCGCTCGTCGCCTCCCTCGTCGTCGCGGCTATTTCTCCGGTGGAGCGAGCACACGGGGTACTCGCGGTGCTTCGAAGGATCGTCCATGCGGAGAGCGGTTCTTACAATCTTTCGATCGGCTTGAAGCGTTTCCTTGAGCGCCTCTGGAGCGGCTCAGCGATTGGGGACCTCGTGTCGAGTGTTTACGAACGCGCCCGAGCGCTCTCCCTGGGCCGCTCCGGCGAGGGGCTCGATGAAAACGTGCTCGTAAACGATCTACGTCGGGTAGTCGAATGGTATTCGAGTCGTCGGGCAAGTATCGCTGCATGTCGTCAGGAGGGCTTCGTCGAGGGGGAGAGTGATGCCCTTTTTAATCTTCAGGTGAGCCACGATGAGCGGCGCTGGGGGCTCGACGGGATGGTCGTAAGCTGCGGACTTCGGTTCATCGCGCGCGCCCACGAGACGTTATGGCTCAAGGTCTCGGCCCGATGCGGACGGGAGTCGATTCGAGCTCGTGCAGGTTGGGAGAGTTGGCGTGACGAAACCGACTCCGTTGTCGCACCATCGGCGGGTATCTATCGTTTCGCTGCAATCGCTCCGGTGCGTTCCTCCCGGCAGCGTATTTACATCGATCATATCGGGATTTTTATCCCGTATTTCGCGCTCGATCTCCCGGCGGGGCGCCACGATATCGAGCTCAATGTCGGTGTGTATTCCCAAAGTGGGGAGCTCTTAGTCTCCGTCGCGATTGAGGAGACGATCCGGCTCGCCGCGTTGGAGGCTCCCGGGGTGGTGCTTGCGCCCCAGGCGCTCGGTCTGTGGGATTTCGAGCCCGTTAATGGATCGCGGATTACGCTCACCGGAAGCGTGGTGCGGCTTGAGGGGGATCCCGGTTGGGAGGAGCCGATCCTTGAGGTCGGAGCCGACATCACCTTAGTCGACATGGCGGGAGACCGGCTTGAAGGCGAGGTGCGGCTCCGTCGTGCCGATGGGACGGTTGTTGCCTCCCTGGTGGGAGAGGGCGGAGGCTCCTTCGAACCCGCCCTCGGTCGTCTTGCGCTGCTGCCCCAACAGCCGGTGAGTGAGCTTAACGGCGTTCGCGCCGTCTTACCGCTTCGGTATCTCGATCTCGCTCCGGGACACCAACACCTCTTTGTGGAGCTCGCGGTGTGTGCCGGGGATGGTCGGGTTGTCTGTGGTGCATTCGCACCGGTTGATTTTGAGATTCCCGCCGGCGGATCGAAGGGGCGGGGTGTTTCTCCTGAGCTGCACGTTGCGGCCGACAGCGATATCGACGTCCTCGGAGTCGATATCGCCCCGTGTGAACTGAACGGGGAACCGGCGCTCGGTGTTGGTATTACGGTGTCTGTTCGGGATTGGGAGAGCTCACGGTATCGCATCGTTGTCGCTCTCGAGGGGCGGGATGGTTCGCCGATCTGCAACATCGCTGCGGAGGATCGTCCGGTGCTCAGAAGCTTCTGTTTCGGCGGCGAGCGGGGCAGGCTCGCCGGAGAGACGCGCACGGTGCGGGCGGTCTTCGATGCCCGCGAATTCGGCCGTTTTCTCAAGACCCGTCCGGCGGCGGAGCGGGATATCGTTGCTCGAGTTAGTATCGCGAGTGAATCGGGGCGGGTGTTGTTTGAGAGCACCCGGGCGATCTCCGGGAATTTCATCGGCGATGTTAAAGCGGCGCTCCCCCCAAGCCGTCCGACGAGTCCGGCTCAGGTCGTGGCGGTCGAGTTTGACGAGGGAATCGGCGATTCG
>JBJOHD010000153.1:0-5251 GCA_046047875.1 Pseudomonadota bacterium
CTAAAAGCTCAAGATTATTAGTCGGGAGCACCGCAATAACGGTGGGATTAAATGAGGCGAACGTCAGCACCACCACCGCAGGAAGCCGCACCAGGAGACCCCGCTCTCCCCCGCTAACTCCCGGCAAGAGGAGGAACAGGCCGGTGTATCGGGTCAACAGCAGGAGAAAGGTCCACACCGCATCGAGGCGATTTGTAAGACTAAGTGCGAACTCGGCGGGTTCCATCGATCTTCCCCCGGCTCATCAAGGAGATAAGGCAGGGATCTGCCCGTACACCCACGCGGTGAAGCTCGCGATCCGGCTTATCATAAAGTGGCCGAACACCACGAGCCCGATGATAGCCGCGCCGATCTTCGGGATGAACGCAAGTGCGGCATCGTTAATCTGGGTCGCTGCTTGAAAGATACTCACGGCGAGACCCGCCAAGAGGCCTAAGACGAGTACGGGTGCCGCAACGAGCACCGCGGTTTCAACACCTACCCGCGCCAGCCGGAGATAATCGTCGATTCCCATAACCTACCTCTCTCTAGCCGCTAACGTGATACGTTTGCACAAGTGATGCGATTATAAGATGCCACCCATCGACGACGACGAACAACATCAGCTTCAGCGGGAGTGATATGACGACCGGCGGCAGCGTAATCATACTCATCGAAGTCAACACCGACGACACCACCATATCCAGAACGAGGAACGGAAGTGCGATAAGAAATCCGATCTGAAACGCGAGGTTCAATTCGCTCAGGACGAACGCAGGCACCGCGACATGAAAGGGAATATCGTTCACATCGGCCGGGACCTCCGACTGCGTAATCTCAAGAAAAAGAGCGATATCCTTCTCGCGGGCGTGACGAACGAGAAATCCTTTCAGCGGAGCGAAGCCCTTCTCGAGCGCCTCACCCTCGCTCATCTGCCCCTCCATGAACGGCTTCAGACCTTTCGTATACATCTCGCTGAAAACCGGATTCATTATTGCAAATGTCAAAAAGAGCGCGAGACCGGTGATCACCATGTTCGGCGGCATCGACTGGGTACCGAGCGCAGTGCGTACCATGCCGAGCACCACCGCGATCCGGGTGAAGCACGTCATCGTCAGCATCATCGCCGGCGCAAACGAGATCGCCGACAACAGGAGAACAAGCTTCAGGCTCGCCGAGACCCCGCCGCTATTCGAAAGTTCGGAGCCCCCGATATTAATCGAGAGATCGGGCATCGCCCCCTGTGCGGAGGCGCTGCTCACCGCCCCGAAGAGCGCAGAGAGCGCGATCGCTGCGCCGATCGTTAGGAGCCAACCGCGGTGAGAACTGCTTCGTCGCGACATAACCTTTCCACATCACTCAATTCAGAAACTGGCGGCTCCACTGCGGTAACACGATCGCTGCCGACCGAGAGGATCATCGGCCTCCCGTCGAATTCGACCAATACCAACGTGGTCTTTCCGCTGACCGGCAGCCGCTCTATCACCCGAAGACGCCGGGAACGAGCGGGCGCCTGTGCTCCCGAGAAACGCCGATAGAGATGGAGTCCGATGAGCAAGGCTCCAATCGTAACGCCGAGCCCGGTGAACATCTTAACAGCGGTGCCTCCCACCGAAACCTCAGCAGTGGAACTCCATCCCTCTGCTGCCGTCTCGGGTGACCCCTCATCTTTCAGCGCAGCCCGCTCGGCGGCTATCGCCTTGACCTGTTCAAGCTTCGCCGCAGTCGCGGCAGCCGAGCTTGTGCTCTCGGCGTGAGTAGGGGCGACCCACATGATCGCGATAACGAAGATGGCGCGAGCTAACATCACTTTAATCCCTCAACCCGCTCGACCTGGGAGATGATATCGGTGAGACGGACGCCGAACTTCTCGTTAACGATCACTGCTTCCCCGTGAGCCACCGCTTTGCCGTTGATGTAAATATCGAGCGGCTCACCAGCGAGCTTCTGGAGCTCTACCACCGAACCGGCGCCAAGCTGCAAAAGATCTTGGATCGACATCCGAGCCCGGCCGACTTCAACCGCGACCTGGAGCGTTACATCCATAATGAGGTCGAGAGTCGGCGCGCCTGCTGGAGTCTGCCGGGTCGCATCGATCACCTCGCTCGCAGCGTCAGCGACCTTCTCGAGCCCCTCAACCACCTCTTGGGTTCCCGCTTCTGTTGCTCCGGCCTCTCCGCCGGGGGTCTCATTCTCCGCCATCTTTGATAATCTCCTGCTTGTTACGGTAGTTGATCAGATCGTTCTTCGGGATCGGTCGGGTGATTCGAAATGCGCGATTCCCCCGGTAGCTTCCGAGATAGCTGTAAAACTTCGGTGCCCCCTCTACTTTAACGACCGCTTCCTCAGAGGGGGTCTTATCGAGGGAGATGATGTCCCCCACTTTCAGCTTCAGAAAATCGCTCGCTTTTATCTGGCCGGTGGCGAGCTCAACACTCAGATTCGCCATCGTTTGCTTGAGGTTCTTCTCCATTCGACGCATCACGCCGCTGTCCGCCTCAAGACGGGTGCTCTGAAAGCCGGTTGCAAGCTTACTGCGGAGCGGCTCGATCGTTGAGTACGGTGTACACAGCGTCAGCGTCGTGCTCTCCTGCTCGAGCTCAACCTCGATGGTGACGATGATCACCACATCGGTCGGGGGAACGATCGCTATCGCGAGCGGGTTAAACTCAGATCGCACGTACACAAAATCGACCGGATGGATCGGTGCCCACGCGTCCTTCAAGACATCGAGGGCGGTCATGACAACCTTACCGATCAGCCGGGTCTCGATCGGGGTGTACTCGCGGCCTTCGATCTTTACCCGCCCCTGACCGCTTCCGCCGAAGAGGCTATCGACGATCCCGTAAACGAGCGGCGATGACACGACCATGAGGGCGTATCCCGAGAGCGGCGGCATACGGAAGATGTGGAGCGACGATGGCAGCGGTAACTTCTTCATGAAGAGACCGAATTTGATCGTCTCGATGCCGCCGACGTTCGCGAAACAGGTCCGACCGAGAAATTTAGCGAGCGAGGTACGAAACTGCCGGGCGAAGCGATCATGGATGAGTTCCATGGTCGGCATCCGGCCGCGGATGATCCGCTCTTGGTTCGCCAGGTCAAATTTCTTGGCGTTCGTTTGCTCAACCGCCTGAACCGAATCCTGCTCAACCTCTCCCTCAGAGAGTCCGCGGAGGAGGGAGTTGATCTCGTCTTGTGTTAAAACCTGATTCATAACGTTCCCATCACCCCTACTGAATCACGAACTGAGTGAAATAGACCCGCTTTACCTCTTCCTTCCGGAGAAGCTCGTTCACCGCGTCCTTCACCTCATCTTTGAGGGCATCTCGGCCCCGCGAGGAAAGGAGGTCGTCTTGCGTCTTCGAAGCAAGGAGGGAGATTAGAGCGTCCCGCACCGCCACGACGCGGGGATAGAACTTCCGTGGTACTTCCCGCGAGGTAAACTCGAGCTGCACCTGACACCGGATAAATCGCCCCCCGGAGAGATTCACGACGAAAGCCTCGAGCGGGAAGATCGCTCCGAGCGGCTCCTCACCCTCTTGAAGCTCCTCGAAATCATCGCCCCCCTCGGGGATAACCACCGGCTCCTCGCTCCCCGCAGCATCGGGGTCGACCGTGCCGCTCGCCGGGGATTTGCTCCCGGAGGAGAGGAAAAATGCCGCGGCTCCGCCGACAACGAGAAGCGCCACTACGGCCCCGACGATAACCATCAGCTTCTGGTTCTTCGCTGAGGCGGCGGCAGCTCCCCCTTCGGGAGCCTTCCCCTCGCCCTCTTCCTTCTGTTGTTCAGCCTCGTTCGCCATCTGTCATCCAGTTCGGTGAAGCGTTACCCGTGCCGTCGCATCGGCGGAGAGCCCCGGCACGCTTACGCAAAACCCATCCAAAACCGCCAATCTGAGGGTCGCTCGACCACCACCAGCGTCAATAATCTGTCGCCGGAGGGTGAGTCCTCGCTCCCTGCCGCGGAGTTCATCCCCGGCCCGATCACAACTCTCGATCCGAACGGCGAGACGGTGATAACCACCTGCTCTCACAGCGTTCTTTAATCGCTCATCCGCGCTCGGCACGAGCCGCTCCCGACCTCCATCGAAGTCGGAATCGGTGAATTCAAGCACCTCAACCGGAGGGAGCGACGCGGTCTTCATCGGGGTAACTGCAAGTGAGGTGCCACCCTCTATTGCAACCATCGTTTTATCAGCTAACTCCCCGCTGAGCTTCGGATCGCTAGGTATTTGACGCTTTAAAGCGGACTCAGATGCGGGGTTTAGAGGACTTACCGATATCGTCGCGATGAAAAATGAGAGGACGAGTGTCAAAATATCCGCGAAGGTCGTGGACCAGACGGTGAGTCCGGGGGCTCCAGCTCCCCCCCTGCCGTTAACGGGATTCATCGGAACCTCCACGGTAGAACCGGATCGTCGTGAGGCTTCCTATCTCGGAAGCCGCCCACTCGGGGATCCGAGATTCGACGATAAGAACTTGGAAAGCGGTTGCGGGAGCCCCGGAGTCGAGGAGAAATCTCATCAGCGATCGGGCTTGGCGAAGCGCCATCCGGTAATCGTCATCCCCCATCGAGTCGGCCACGACCTCGATCTCAGCGTCAATATCGTGAGATCTCAGTATCGTGACAAGCGCTGCAGCCTTGGCGGGATCGAGCTCAACCGAGGCCGGCCTAAATAGATGTTCTATTTTAACGATATCGCTCGGCACCCGGCGGTAGGCGCGCACCCCAGAGCCCTCCTCCGACCGGGGAGGCTCGACCGCCGGGGGCACGTCCTCGCGTATCAGGGGCTCGGATTTTTGCCCCCCGAAAGCGCCGACGATAAAGGTGATTATGATGAGGATGAGGGTGGTGTACTGCAACGTGAACGCGCGATCCGCCGGCCGCGCAGGGAGCGCGAGCGGTAAAAGCGAGAGCGAGCCACCTCCTCCCATGTGCTTCTAGCCTCGATTCGGAAGAAAGCTTTGGAGCCGCTGCTCGACGACGATCGTGTTATCGCGATTTGCGATGCTCACGATACCCTCGATCGTCACCGCACGGAGAACCGACTCCTCCTCGGTTCGGTTCCGCAGCTTCCCCGCAACAGGGAGAAACACCATATTAGCCATCAGCGCCCCGTAAAACGTCGTAAGCAGTGCCAACGCCATCGCTGGACCAACCTTCGTCGGATCGCCGAGCTCCCCGAGCATCTGAATGAGTCCGATGATCGTACCGATAAGCCCCATCGCCGGGGCATAATTCCCGAGGGTTTCGAATACCTGAATGCTC
>JBJOHD010000154.1:0-4964 GCA_046047875.1 Pseudomonadota bacterium
GAGATAATCACCGCAATGGAGGGCCCGACCCTGTCGGGCCGTGTTTGTATCAGCGGTGGTGCGCACCGGCCGGATGGAATCCGGCCGTCCAATCGGTTCGAGTCGGAGCTATAACGATTTCACAAACGAGCTGCAGGCGCTGGTGAAATCCTCCGCTCTGAACTCGTCGGGGGTTGCGAGCGCCGCGTATACCGCATCGATCTGTGCTTTATAGAGCTTGCCGTCCGGCGAGCGGGCCGAGACGATGCTCGACATACCCATCGCGATCTGTTCCGCCACCTCGTACTGAAGCCCACCGTTCTCGGCACCATACGCGGTGACCAGCTTTAACATCCGTTCAAGCGCCCCTTTGTCGTAGCTCTTTGCGTACACCGCGTTTCTCACCTGACCGAGCACGCCCTTGATAGCTTTTAAGGTCTCGGTCGGAGTCCCGTCCTTATATCGCTTATGAAGATCCTCCATCCTACCCGCGAGCGCGGTGCTTAACGCGGGATCGGTCGCTTTGAGCGCTTCACGCAGGATAATCAGCGAGGAGACGTTTAAGCGAAGCTCCCCGGGGCGGCCGCCGTAATCCCGGCTCTTCCACTGGTCCTCAGCGAGGCTGTGGTGGCATGAATAACAGTAAAATTGGGTAAGCTCGGGCCATTGCCCGTCCCGTGAACGGGTCTTCGACAAGGTCGTGTCGATCATCGCGTCGGCTACTTCAGCTTGGCCGATAAGCCACGCCTTCACCGGGCTGTAATCCTCTTTCCGGTTCTTGTAGTCGTCGTCCACAAGCCAGTGTTTCGGCTCAAGCATCCCGAACGTATCGAGCTCAAAGCTTAAGCGGGGATGCCCCGCTCCGATGAGGCGGTGTGAGACCGATTTCTCATCGTTGCCGATATGGCAGGTAACGCAGAGCGCGGCACGTTTCGAGGGCGCCACGATATCCATCATCCCGTTCTCGATATTCTTGGCGTGGCTCGCGTCGTTCGCGGTGTGGGGGCCTAAATATTTTTCTCCGGGTCCGTGACACGATTCACACCCGACCCCATCCTCGATCTGAAAGTTTTTTCCCTGCCGGGCGTTCGGATGATAGGTCGCGTGGCAGCTGAGGCACAGCGGATCTTTCTGCGCGTCCTTGATCCCAAGGTGATAGGCGATCCGCTTTGAGTCCTCGTTGCCGAGATTGAGCCACGCCTGGGCGTGGAGGTCGTGTTTCTGCCAGGTGACGTACTCGTTTTGAAGGACGTTTGTGGCTTTGCGTGGAGAAACGCTCCCATGACAGTTCGAGGAGGAGCACGAACCGGTGCCCATGTACGCCGGTGCCTCGGCGCGCCCCTCCGGCACGATGCCGAGAAAAACGAGGAATGCAAGAAGGGAGAGGAGGGCGACGTTTCGGGCAATTCTCATCGTCATGGGGCGTTCGATTCTCCACCGTCTTTAAGTCGCAGCGAACTTTAAGTCGCAGCGAGGCTGCTGAGGGACCGGTAAGGTGAGATAAGTAAAATCGACGCACCCTTACCATACGCCGACCTAAAAGTGAAAATATCCCACGGAAAGTCGCCCGGGGGAGGGCTCATAACCTCTAAGCTGAGATTAAACCGCCCCTCGTCGCTATTCTTGAATAAATCACTCTTCTATTTTCCGGATCGCTGCAATCAGCAGCGGACCAGGGTGAGGGGCATTCCCTCCCGGAGTTGGATGCCACACGCCGCACGTTCTGTCCAACCGTTTTTGTGGGGTAGATCCCTCCGGTGGTCGAAACAAGTCCTTGATTGACCTCAAAGATTTGTGGTCTAGTGTCGGCCGTCAAAGATTTCCTTTTTCGGAAGCTCTTATCCCCCATGAGCGAGCAGTTTGAGGTAGCGATTATCGGAGCTGGGCCGGCGGGGCTCGGCGCAGCGGTGAACGCCTCCCACCACAAACTAAGCCACGTCCTCATCGAAAAGCGCGAGGTCGGCAACACGATCTACGACTACCAGCTGGGTAAGCACGTGATGGCGGAGCCCACGAGACTGCCTCTCGTAACACCGGTACCGTTTGACGCGGGGAAACGGGAGGAGGTTCTTGCGGGGTGGAATGAGGCGGTAAAAAAGCACGGGGTGAACCTTAAAAAAGGTGAGGTCACCGCGATCAAAAAGACCGATACCGGATTTGAGATTACGCTCGGCGGGGAGAAGATCGGGGCGAAACACGTAGTGCTCACCATCGGGGTGCAGGGTTCTCCCCGAAAGCTCGGAGTTCCCGGAGAGGAGCTCCCTCATGTCGCCTACACCCTCGCCGACCCCGGAGCGTTCACCGGGAAGAACATCCTTGTCGTGGGGGCGGGGGATGCGGCGATCGAAAATGCGTTGGCGCTCGCCGACAAGAATACTGTATCGATCCTTAACCGCACCGATGAGTTTCCCCGTGCGAAAGAGGCTAATGCGGCGAAGATCATGGACGCGATAAAAACCGGTCGGATCCGGGCGTTTATGAACTCGTCGGTGGCGCGGGTTGAGGCTGGCACGACCTTCATCGCCACCCCCGATGGCGAGGTGGCGCTCATCTGTGAGCATATAATCGCCCGGCTCGGGTGTATCTTGCCGCGTAAATTTTTAGAGAGCTGCGGGATCGAGTTTCCGAACGAGGACCCCGCAGCGGTGCCGGTCGTCAATCGGCGCTACGAGTCGAACGTGCCGAATCTGTTTATCCTCGGGGCGCTCATCGGTTATCCGCTGATCAAACAGGCGATGAACCAGGGGCACGAGGTTATCGAACATATCCTCGGAAATTCTGTGGAGCCCGCCGATCAGGTGCTTATTCGAGAGAAGCTCGATGTCCTGCCGGGTGACACCAACGCAAATCTCGAGATGATCCGCTCGAAGCTCCCTTTTTTCAAGGAGCTCAGCGACTCGCAGTTTCGTGAGCTCATCATCGATTCGACGGTGCACGTCAAGAAGCCGGGCGATGTGGTTTTCGAGCGGAACGATTACACCGATACGTTTTGGAGCATCGTTGAGGGGAGCGTGGCGGTGGAGCTTCCGGACGGCAAGGGCTCGGTCGATATTTTTGCGGGGAATTACTTCGGAGAGGTCGGGCTCCTGTCGGGGCGGCGCCGCTCCGCGACGGTGAAGGTCGCCGAGGCCGCGATCCTCCTGGAGTCCCCCCGTAAGCAGATCTTAAAGCTCAACGCCTCGGTGGATTCGGTGAAGCGGAGCCTTGATGAGGCGTTCATGCGTCGGGCCCTTCAAACCTCGATCTTCCCCGATGCGGGGGAGGATTTTCTCAATCGCCTCGTTGAGAAGGCGACGATGAAGAAGTTCAAGAAAGGGGAGGTCCTCTTCCGCGAGGGGGATCCGGGAGATCTCTGCTACGTCATTCGTAAAGGCTCGGTTAAGATCGCGCGGCGTAATGCTCGGGGGGTTGATGTTGCTCAGACGTATCTCGCCGCGGGAAATATCGTCGGGGAGATGGCGCTCCTCAGCGCGGATGGCAAGGGGCGCACCGCTACCGTAACGGCAGCGGTGCCGTGTGAGGTGATCGCCATCTCGAAGGACGATTTCATCGGGCTCCTTGAGCAGAGTCCGAAGGTGAAGAAGAAGGTGAGTCAATTGGTGCGGGAGCGCCACGTTGAGAACATCACCCAGACGAAGGGGGAATACACCGGGCAGCTCCTCGATTTTATGATGGGTGAGGGGGTGACCGACGCCGACAACTTCCTTCTCATCGACTCCGATCTGTGCGTGGGGTGCGACAACTGCGAGGCCGCGTGTGCGGCGACCCACAACGGCCATTCGCGATTAGATCGCAAAGGAGGAAAGAACTATCTCAACATTCAGGTGCCGATCTCGTGCAGGCACTGCGAAAATCCACTCTGCATGCTCGACTGCCCCCCCGATGCCCTTACCCGTAAACCGAACGGGGAAGTTGTGATCCGCGATTCGTGTATCGGGTGCGGTAACTGCACCCGCAATTGTCCCTACGGGGTTATTCAGCTTGTGTACGACACTCCCGGGGGCGGTTTCTCCCTCTTGGAGATGTTGGGGCTTAAGAAAAAGAAGAAAGAGAAGGGGCCGGCGAAAGCTGCGAAGTGTGATCTGTGCGAGAAGCTCCCCGGGGGGCCCGCATGCGTGCGGTCGTGTCCGACCGGTGCGGCGATCCGGGTGAATCCCCGGCAGATGCTGCAGATAGTTTCCGATAAACGGGCGGCGGGGAGCACGTAGCGATGGAAACCTTTTTCAATTACCGCCGCTACCGTTGGTTTTGGGTCAACGCCGCGTTCGTTGCGGTGTGCATCGTGCTCTACATCCTCGACGATCCGATCGGGGGAAGAAACGGCGGCACCGTTCTCGGCTACACGTTAGGTGGGCTTTCGACCGCGGGGATCGCGTACCTCATGTGGTTTGGGATCAGGAAGCGTTCGTACCACGCACAAGCGTCGACCCTCAAAGGGTGTCTTTCGGCACACGTCTATCTGGGGCTCGCGCTGGCGATAATCGTCCCGCTCCACAGCGCGTTCCAGTTTGGGCTCAACGTGCACACCCTGACCTACGTCGTTATGCTTATGACGATCGGGAGTGGGATCTGGGGGGCGCTAAATTACTCGGTCCTCGCAGCGCAGGTGAGATCCCACCGAGGCGGGGGCACGAGCAAGAAGCTCCTTGAGCAGATCAATCTTATCTCCAAAGACATCGAGGGGCTTTCGAAGGACAAGAGCGATCAATTCCTGACGCTGGTGCGGGGGCTCGATTTCGAGTTCAAGCCCTCGCTCCGCGCGGTGTTGTTCGGCGTTCGCCAACCCCAGATCGCGAAGTCGACCGGCGGGGAGCTCTTAAGCGGCTTGCTTCAACAGGAGCAGGAGCAGGGGCTCAAGATAGTGACCCTTATCAATAAGAAGCGGGAGCTGGCGAACCAGCTGTACGAGGAGACACTGGTGCTGACGAAGCTAAAGATGTGGCTTTATTTCCACCTGCCGCTCTCGTTTGGCCTCGTGATGCTGC
>JBJOHD010000155.1:0-12386 GCA_046047875.1 Pseudomonadota bacterium
GACATGCTCGTTTCTTCAAAGGGAGAATCCCGAGAGGCGATCTCCGCGGTCGATGAAAACGAATTCATCGTTGACGAGGCGGAGCTCGACAGAGCGCTTGAGAATCTGCCGTTGCTCCTCACTCAGGCCCGTGCGGTGCCGTATTTTGCTGACGGCCAAGCGGTAGGATTGCGACTTTTTGCGATTAAAAGCGGCAGCCTCTACGAGAAGATCGGGCTCAGAAACGGGGATGTGCTGAAATCGGTCAACGGCAACAGCATGGCCGACCTGTCGCAAGCGATGCAGCTTTTCGAGAAGTTGAAGACGGAGCGTTCGATCAACCTTACGATCGAGCGTAACCGTGAGGAGAAAGAGTTTAAATATCAGATCCGCTAATGCACCGAATATCTGCTTCGATCCGTCGCCTTCACGTCACCCCGCTTCTCCGAAGCCTTTTTGTATCGTCGACCGCAGCGCTCACGCTGGCTGCCTCGGGGGTCACCCCGGTTTTGGCCCAGACCGAGGCTGATGAGGAGATCGAGGCTGCCGCAGCTGACGGATCGACCGAAATCAACGTCAAAAACGCCGACATCGCGGCTATCGTGCGTATCTTCAGTAAAAAAACGAAACGCAACTACATCCTCGACGAAGCGGTGAAGGGTAAAGTCACGATCTATCTTCCCTCCAAAGTAAGCTCTGAAGAGGCGATCGGAATCCTCGACTCGGTGCTCGCCCTCAAGGGATTCAGTTCGGTGCCGATCGGTGAGAACCTCTGGAAGATCATCCCGGCGAAACAAGCGAAACAAAGCACGATCCCCACTGTGACCGAGACCGGCCCCGGGAAACCGACCGCAGCGATGGTTACCCGGCTCTTAAATCTTAAATACGTCGGCGCAGACGATATTAAGCAGCTCGTTGCCCCCCTGATCTCCGGTGACGGACTGCTCAACGCCTACACCGGCACCAACTCCCTGATAATCATCGACGGGGAAGACAACGTCGAACGGCTCGTGGCGCTCATCAACTCGCTCGACGTTCCGTTCACCGACCGCGAGATGACGATTATCCCGGTCGTGCATGCTGAGGCGGCCGATATCGCGACGAAGCTCAATGAGATCTTGGGAAATCCGGAAGCGAAGAAGGACTCGGGAGAGGGCGGGGCGAGCCCGCTCGAGATGATTCGGGCGCGCATCCGCGAATCAGCGGCAGAGGCGATCGCTTCCCGTCCCCCGACCTCCACCGGAGGGGTACCGTCCTCCGGCGGAGTTGGAAGTGCGCTCGGGGGTAGTCTTGCCGGTGGCAAAACCGTCGCAGCTCGCTCCAGGGAGCCGAAGATCATCCCCGATGAACGTACGAATTCGATCATCGTCGTCGCCGACGAAGAGACCACCGCACGGATCCGTGCCCTCGTTTCGGAGCTCGATAGCAAGCTCGACCTCTCCGGAAGCAAGTTTTACGTCTACCGCTGCCAACACGCCAAGGCCGACGAACTCGCCGCAGTGCTCTCCGGGCTTGGGGGTGAGGGCGGTGGTCCCGCTTCGCGCACCACGGGCGGTTTCGGGCAGGACTCGCTCCTCGGCGGAGGAGAGTTCGGTTCATCAAGCCGCTCGTCGTCCCGAAGTTCGGGTATGAGCTCGCAAGGACGGTTAAGCAGCCAGCAACGCACCCCGGGGAGGCCCCGTTCGGAGGGCAGCGGCGGCGGCGGTGTGAGGGGGAGCTTTAACCTCGGCGAAAATATATCGATAACCGCCGATCCAGCGACCAATTCGCTGATCATCAGCGCCAGCAAGACCGACTACGAGAAGCTCAAGGCGCTGATCGAGAAGCTCGACATCAAACGCCGCCAGGTGCTCGTTGAAGCGATGCTCCTGGAGGTCGGGGTCGATGCGGCTCAGACGACGTCAACCGAATTTATCACCTCGACCGGGGGCGCTGATGGGGCGGTACTCGCGAAGAGTGATTTCGGGAACCTCTCGAGCCTCATCGCCGATCCGACGAAGCTGTCGAATTTCTCGGTAGCGGCGGCGAGCTCCGGCACGATAAAACTCCCGGGAGGATTGGCGATACCAACTCAAGCGGTGCTCCTCAACGCAGCGAAGCAGAATTCAAACGTCAACGTATTGAGCGCCCCGAACATCCTCACGACCGACAACGAGCAAGCGGAGATCGTGGTCGGCCAAAACGTCCCCTTCCTGGCAAGCACCTCGACGAGCGAAACGAACCTCAACAACACCTTTAACCAGATCGACCGGCAGGATGTCGGTATCACTCTCCGCATCACCCCGCAGATCAGCTCTGGGGACTCGGTGACACTGAAGATCTTTACCGAGGTATCGAACGTCATCACCGCAACCCTCGCCTCCGCCCTCGGCCCCACAACGACGGTGCGCACGAGCGAGACCACGGTCATCACCAAAGATTCTCAGATGATCGTTATCGGCGGCTTGATGTCGGACGATATCTCCCAAAGCGAGGGGGGCATCCCGTTCTTTGCGGATATCCCGGTATTAGGGCACCTCTTCCGCTCAACGAGCGAGGCGCACCGTCGCACAAATCTGCTTATCTTTATCACCCCGCGGATTATCCAAGACCAGTACGATGCCCGGGAGGTCACCCTCGACCGTCGCGATGGGATGGCGGAGGATTTTGTCGACCGCGATATTTATCCCCGTAGGGAAGAGGTCCTCGACAGTCCGAATATCGATCGGGTGACCCAACACACCGAGTACACTGGCCCGAAGCCCTCGACGATTCGCCCCGCGAATTCAAAGAAAGGTTCCGGGGGAGCTCCCGAGGCGGCAGCTGTTCACGGGGCGCCGATCCAGATGAAGGTATCGCCGCGCGTCCCCGGAACCGCCCCCCGGGCCGAACTCCCCGCGGCCTTGACGGAGCCCGTCGCCCCCGCCCCGGCAGCCTCTCGTAAGCAGAGTGTTCGGGGAGCGGGGAAGAGCTCGGCGCAGCTCATCGTTCTCAAGGTTAAGGATCCAGGGGCGCTCCCCGCAAACCTTCCCTTCGCCGTTGACACCGCCCAGGGACTCATTGCTCTCTCCATACCGACCGAGCCTACCGCACCGGCACGGGGGTTCTTCCGGGTGGGCGAGCGTTACGGGTATCGTTTCGACGGCAGAGCCATCGAGGCGAATCCGGTAGGGATTTTTGATTCGGAGCGGGAGGTCGCAGAATTCTTTCCAGCGCTTAAGGCTCCCTGGTACGTTCTCTCCCCGTATGAGATAATGAACATCGGCTCCGGTCCGTGGGTGAAGCTCCCCGGCTAGGCGGAGCCGTTTAGCCTCACCGAAACGGGACATCCAAAGCGTGGCCAATTCGCAATCATCGAGCTCCGACCAGATCCGTCCAGCGCAAACAACCCCAGCGTCCGCCCTGGCGCCGCAGGAGCTCGCCCATCAACTCGGATTTCCGTACCTCGATCGCCTCCCCGATCCCTCCCCCCCGCGGGAGCTGGTGCGGGGCGACTTCGAGCGTATCGCCGGATCGTGGGGACGGCAGCATTCGGTCGTTCCGCTCACTTCTGACGAAGGGCACGTTGTCGTGGCGACATCTAATCCCCTCAACGTGCAGGCGATCGATCAGCTCCGTCTCTGTTACGGCCGTCCGCTGAAGGTGGTGGTGACCTCACCCGAGGAGATCACCCGTGCGATCAACTCGATCCGCACAAGCCTGATGAGCGACCGCTCCAGCGCGCTCGCCTCGAGCGAGAAGGACGGGGAAGAGGATCTCCTGCATCAGCTCAAGATCGACGTAACCGACGCCGAAGACGACGACGCACCGATCATCCGCTACGTCAACGCGATCATATTTAAGGCGAGCACTGAGCGAGCCTCCGATGTTCATATCGAACCGTACGAGGAGCGGTTGAAAGTGCGCTTTCGAATCGATGGTGTGCTCTACGACATCGCCACCGAGGACAAGACATTTCAAGCCGCGATCATCTCCCGCATTAAAGTTATGGCCGGTCTCAATATCGCGGAGAAACGCCTCCCCCAGGACGGTCGTATCGGAATCAAGATCGCCGGGAAAGATGTAGATATTCGTGTATCGACCATTCCGACCCAATTCGGCGAGCGGGTGGTTATGCGTCTTCTCGACAAAACCGGCACTGTTCTCGACCTCGAGCAGGTAGGGCTCACCGGGAGAAAGCTTGAGCTTGTTTTGAAGCTCATTCGTAAGCCGAACGGCATCGTCTTGGTGACCGGTCCCACCGGCTCTGGTAAAACGACGACCCTCTATTCGTGCCTGACGGTCATCAATACCCCCGACCTCAACATCTTAACGGTCGAGGACCCGATCGAATACCAGCTCGACGGGGTCGGTCAGATGCAGGTTAACCCGAAGATAAACTTCACCTTTGCCTCGGGATTACGCGCGATCTTGCGGCAAGATCCCGACGTGGTGATGGTCGGAGAGATTCGTGATACTGAGACCGCGGAGATCGCGATTCAAGCGTCGCTCACCGGTCACTTAGTGCTCTCGACCTTGCATACCAACGACTCGCCGGGAGCGATCACTCGCCTCCTCGACATGGGGATAGAGCCTTTCCTCGCGGCCTCGAGTATCTTGTGCATCCTCGCTCAGCGGCTGGTGCGCCGCCTCTGCTCCGAATGTAAGGAACCGTATCAACTCTCCGATGAGGAGCTTCGGGAGCTCGGCTTGAACCCGCAGAGCGTTACTCTTCGAACCGCTTTCCGACCGGGGACCCGAGAGTGTGTGCGGTGTCAGAACACCCGGTACACCGGACGAACGGGGATCCACGAGCTCCTTATCATCGACGACCAGATCCGCTCGCTCATCCTGCAGCGGGTCGACTCGAATACGATCAAATCTGCAGCGACGAAGAACGGCTTCGAAACCCTGAGGGTTGATGGAGCTCACAAGGTTCTCGAAGGGGTGACGAGCGTCGAAGAGGTTTTGCTCGCAACCCACGAGGAGATTTAAACCGTTTAAGGTGGAACCGAAGGCATGCCGGCCTACGAGTATACAGCGCTCGATTCCCGCGGGCGTCAGGTCAAGGGAGCTATAGATTCCGACAGTATCCGCAGCGCCCGTCAGAAACTGCGTTCGCAAGGGATATTTCCGACCGACCTCTGGGAGGGAAAAGATATCAGCGCCGATCGTTCGCGCGATGTGAAGCGTTACTTTCAGTCGAATCGTGTATCACTTAAGGATCTCGCGGTAGCCACTCGCCAGCTCGGCACCCTCGTTGGAGCGGGGCTGCCCCTCGTCGGAGCTCTCGCAGCGCTTTCTGAGCAGACCGAGAACGTCGCGCTCAAGCGGATCATCGTCGAGGTTCGTGAGGATGTTGAACAAGGTACTGCGTTCGCGGCTTCGCTTGGTAAATTCCCGAAGGCGTTCCCCCGCCTCTATATCAATATGGTCGCCTCGGGCGAGGCGAGCGGTATGCTCGACTCGGTTCTCAACAACCTCGCTGACTATCTGGAATCCCAGCTCGAACTCCGCCGGAAGGTGAATTCGGCGCTGATGTACCCGATCTTGATGCTCTTTATCTGTGCCGCCGTCATCATCGGTATGTTCGTTTTTGTGATCCCCCGGATCGTTGAGATTTTCGAGAAGCAGGGGGCGATACTCCCCTTGCCGACCCGGATTATGATCGGGATCTCCGATTTCATGGTGAGCTATTGGTATCTCCTCGCCCTCCTTTTCATCGGAGCGGTGGTCGGCGTGAAGGCGTATTACGGCCAGCCGAACGGGCGGGCGGTGATCGACCGAATTCTCCTTAAATTACCGATCTTCGGCTCGATCTACATCAAGGTGGCCACCGCACGGGTGGCACGCACCCTCTCTACCCTCCTCTCAAGCGGGGTAAACCTCCTTGCCGGGCTCGACATTACCCGGAATATCGTCAGCAACGTGCACATAGTCAAAGCCCTCGAGGACGCACGTGATGGGGTGCGCGAGGGGCGAAGCCTCGCCAAGGAGCTCGCCAAAAGCGCGATATTTCCAACGATGCTCGGGCAGATGATCGCGGTCGGAGAGCGCAGCGGCGAGCTCGAGGGGATGCTCGGCAAGGCGAGTAAGGCTTATGAAAACGAGGTGAATGCGACCCTCTCGGGGCTGACCTCGCTGCTTGAACCCCTGATGATGATCGTCGTGGGGGGCATCGTTTTAACCATCGTTATCTCTGTCCTCCTTCCGATGGTGGACCTGATCTCGGTTGTTCAAAAAACGTAACTCGCCAGCGAGGATACGCTCCTTTTTTCCGGCGATCCCCCCCCCTTCCTCGTTGTGCGAACGGGCTCGATACACTATACCTGTAAAAGGGCATCGGCCTCCCAGCTCCCCTCCGCCTGAACGTCGGAGAGCGCTTTTCGGCTAACCCCTTAACTTATCGCTCCGACAGAAGAGCAGACAGCAGGAACCTCGTACCATGAAGAATCTTCAATCGTTAAAAGATGAGCGCGGCCTCACCCTCGTCGAGATCGTCGTTGTGCTTATCATCCTCGGCCTTGTCATGACATTCGTTGGTGGAAAGGTGCTCGGTGCGGGTGACAAAGCTAAAGCGGATCTCACCCAGCTTAAGATGAAGGAGGTCGCCGCTTCGATCGAACAGTTCCAGCTCCGGTACAACGGGCTGCCGCAGTCGCTCGCCGGGCTAACCCAATGTACCGCGGAGACCGGCGAGGGGTGCGTTCCGATCACCAAAGAGGACTCGTTAAAAGATGCGTGGGGAAATCCCTTTTCGTACTCGCTGGAGAACAACGGACGTTCGTATCGAATCAAAAGCCTCGGCGCTGACGCGCGCGAGGGCGGGGACGGCGTGAACTACGACTCCTCGCTGACCGGACCGTAAGTACGGGAGTCGGGAGCCCCCCGCTCCCCCAGCTCCGACGTTTTGAGGGGATTTTTTGTGGGTAGTCTATCGCCTCGGATTTTTGCCGCCCGCGCCTTCACCCTCATCGAGCTCGTTGTTGTCATCGCTATCCTCGGTATCGTGATGACCGTGGTCGGGCTTCGGCTCGGGGTTTTCTCCTTTTGGAACGAGGAGACCTTCATCCGGCGGCTCTCTGAAACGATCGTATTCCTCCACCATCAAGCGGTGGCGGACCAGTCGTTCTATCAGCTCGAATTCGACTTCGAGAAGAACACCTACCGGATCGGGGTACTCCGAAGCGACGCCGATGTTAACGCAGACCTCACCGATATCGGGGAAGACGCGGGCGCGATTACCCTCGAGCTCGCCGCGTACCTCAACCCCTCCGTCGGCAAGGAGTTCACCTTAATCCCCCCTCCCGGCTTCCCCTCTTTAGCCGAGCCGTTTAAATTCCCAGAGGGCATGTTTATTGAGCGGCTCCGGACCGTTCGGGGGATCACCGAGCGGGAAAAAGGGGCGGTCGACTACATCCGTTTCTCTCCCCGCGGCTTGTCCGAGTTTGCGGTGATTCATCTGGGGCTTCGCGATACCGCCCAGCGCACTATCTTGGTAAATCCTTTTACCGGCAACACCGAGATCTTTAACGGCCTCAAGGATTTCGAATGGACCTACGGAAGGAATAAGGAGAAAGGACGTGGGTAACCGTTTTAAACCTGCTCCCACGGATTGGGGCTTTACCCTCATCGAGATCACCTTCGCGATCGTAATTCTCGCCGGCTCCTTAGTCGTGTTACTTGGGCTTCAATCGGCGTCGACTCAAGCAACTATCCGTGACGTCCGCAAACAAGAGGCGATGCTCGCTGCCCGCACCCTCATGTCGGCGTTCGAGATCTCCGACGAGGAGCTGGAGGAGCAGGAGACCACCGCTCCGGTCGCGGAACTGCTGCAGCAGCATATGCCCGGGGAGGGCTTCACCGTTGAGCCAGCAAGCGGCTCGGGCCGTCCTGCCTTCGACGGGCTTACGGGGACGTTGACGGTCAAATTCTGGCCCCTCCCCGGACTCGATCCGGAGGTGATTAAGCGCATAAACCTCAAAGTCGCATGGTCCGACTCCCCCACCGACAAAGTAGAGGTCATCTACTTTTTGCCGACCGGGGAGTCCACCGCGATCGAGGAATACGATGATGAATAGAGAGAATTGGAGCGAGCGGGGTTTTACCCTGATCGAAATCACGATTGCGGTGGCGATCCTCGGAACTATGCTGTTTGTGGGTTACAGCGCTCTTAGCAACATCTCATGGGGGAAAAAAGCTGTCGATGACAAGCGGGAGCTCCGTCTGGTTGCTCAAAGCGTCATTAGCCGCCTCACCCGGGAGCTTCAGTTAAGTTTTGGGCAGATCCCCCTCCTCCCGCCAAGGGATAATCTAGAGAAACCGTACCCGGCGAAGGTGGTGTTCATCGGTGTACCGGGGGAGATCGGGGAGGGCATGGTCGCAGATACGATGACCTTTATGGCGCTTGAAGGGGGACAGTATCTCCCGGACGGGGGGCGGCACTCGGGGGTCGTGCAGATAACGTACCGGCTCCAGCCGGAGCCGAACGCCCCCCCGGGGGAGGACGCTCCGATCTATCTTGTGCGAGAAGAGACCCCCCACATCCGCCCCGCTCAAAAGGCTTATACGAAGACGATGACCTTTCCCGTTACCAACGCGATTACTTCCCTTCAATTTAGGTATTACGACGACACCTCAGCCACCTGGGTAGACTCGTGGGGAACCGATAGTCGGGAGGGGCTTCCCCGCCTCGTTAGGATCTCTTTGACCCTCCGCTCACCCGCGGGGGAGGTTGCCGGGCTCACCACCGTCGTCGCGATCAGGTCGGCGCTCCGTAGCTGATTCCCCCCTAAGAGACCGAAACCATCGGCTTGCCCACAACCACCGTCGATGTAAGAATACCGTGAGGTTAGCTCGGAAAGCGCAGATCGACCGATCGCGCCCCCGAGACAAAAAGGGAGAACCCTCCAACACCGTATGCAAGCCGTTCTCAACATCGATGCGACGATAGAGCCGGCGATCATCTCGGTCACTCGGGTCACCGGATCCGACCTCGAGGTTATAGAGACCCATCGGGTATCGCTCGAACGGGGCCTCACCCCGACGCCCCCCTCCGCGACGACCACATCGGGTCAAGGACAGAGCCCCACCGCGCCCCCCCAACCCCCGCTCGATCTTACAAGCATGGTATCGACACGGTGGTCGAGCGCGGTCGTCATTATTCCGGGTGAGCAGTACCACTCCCTGAACCTCGATCTCCCATTCGAGGACCCGCGCAAGCTCAACAAGATAATCGACCTTGAGGTGCAAGATCTCGTTCCGTTCGACGTGGGGGAGTTCATCTTGCAGCACCGCACCGTGCACTCGAACCCCGATGGCACCTTCGATGTCCACGTCAGTATCATGCCCCGGCAGCGCCTCGCCGAGATCTTGGCGGCGTGTCGAGAAGGGGGGGTTGAGCCCGCGGTTGTCAGCACCGCAACGAGCGTCATCGCCGCCCTCCCGAAGCTCTACCCCACCTTTCCGCGGGATGCGGTGGTGATAATGTACCGTAAGCCGTCGTACTACCTCACCTTCATCCTGGACGGAGAAGTTCGAACCGATCGGATAATCGACCCATCGGTCTTAAACGGTGCCAGCGGATCGACCTCCGCCGCTCTCGGCGAAATCAACCTCTCGATCGCCGCGGTGGAGCAGAAATACAGCCGGCGTTTTGAGAAGATTTTCCTGCTGGACACCCCCTTCACCGCCACCGAAGCAACCACCAAGCTTGACCACCCCGCGGAGATGCTCGCGCTCCCAAACATCTCGGGCAAGATGTCACCCGAGGGGGAGCTCGCCGCGCTCAGCACCGTCTTCGTGCGCGATCGCGCCCCGATCCCCGCACTGACGAATTTTCGAACCCGTGAGTTTGCGTACAACTTGCAGCTCTCGGAGCTTTGGCGAGGGCTCGCTCTTTTGCGGCCCTACTTCCTCGCCACCCTCGCGGCGCTCGGCTTGTCGGCGGGGGTGATCTACCTCCTCAGGGAGCAGCGGATCTCTCGGATCGCCGCAGCGGTGCAGTCTCAGATAATCGCAGTCGCCCCGGAGATCGAAGCACCGCAAGGGCGGGAGCTCGATGCGCTCCTCGGAAAGATAAACCTCCTCGATCAGCAGCTCAAAGATCTCGGCTCCCCCACCCGAAACTCCCCCCTCGATGCGCTTCTCAGCATCTCGCGGGATGTACCGGAAAGTATCGGCATTGTGATAAGCCGGATCTCGATTAAGGGCTCAAAGATCACGTTCGATGCCTCGGGACCGAGCTACGGGGCAGCGGAGAGCCTTAAATCAAACCTAGAAAAGAAAAAGGACCTGTACTGCCGGGTGCGGATGGAAAACTCCGCCGGGGCGGCCTCCGGTCAGAACTCGCGGGGCTTTCGTTTCGAGGTATTCCTCTGTGACTAATCCGACCCAATCCCCCTTTGAATCCGCGCCCCGCCCAGGGATGATCGAACGGCTCCTCGCCCATCCCCGGGTCGCGAGCACCATCGCTGCCCTGTCGACTCAGTATAAGAACCTCTCCTCGCGGGAGCGAAGCATCATCGGAGTGCTCGTGGTTATCGCGGGGGCGATGGGCGCATGGGGTATCTATGAGCCGGTTGCAGAGCGCTTCCGTGAACAGTGGGGGCGGCTGGAGAAAACCCTCGAGACGGTAAAGACATCTTCCGCCTCGCTCGAACGGTACATCAAACTCAAAGCGCGCCGGGATATGATCGAGCGGGAATATCGTGGGGTAGAGATAAAAGAGGGGGCGTACGCACACCTCGAGAACCTCATCCGAACAAAGCTCGGGCTCTCGGGAGGATTCACCATCAAGGACAGCTCCCCGAAGAGCATGGGCGGCAACTTCGAGCAGATCACCTACACGGTCAAGTTTTCCACCCCCACCCTTCAGCCGATGGTCGATCTGCTGAAAGAGGTGGTGAACGGCCAGCGCCCGTTGTTGCTGAGCAGTCTCGAAGTTGTAAAGACTCGCCGGGGCGACTCGCTCGATGCTACGTTTGAAGTTGTCAGCATCCGTGAAAGCTCAGGCGCAGTGCCGGCGGCTAAATAGGAGCGCATAAACCTCGATGCAACGACGCTTGGGCCGCATAGTTCTCGGCGCGTTCGCCATCCTCGGGCTAGCTGTCGGGGTTGGAATCCTCTCGGTAAGCCGCACCGACTACCTCCGCTTTATCGATCAGACCCTCCGGAACGAAGCAGCTACGCGGGGGGTACGACTGACCACCCGCAACTTCGATATTTTTCCTTTCGGAGTGCGTGCGACAGAGGTCGAGGCGTTTATCGTGCGCCGCCTCCTTTCGTTAACGGCAGCGAACGTCGTCGTGGAGATCCCCTCCCCGACCCCGCAGGTTCATTTTAGGGGCTCAGCATACGGAGGAGGGTTCGAGGGCCGCTTTCAACGCGGCTGGTTTTCAAAAGAGGCGGGGGCTGAAGGGAGCTTTACCAACCTGCACCTGACACAACACCCCCAGCTGAACGCTCTGGGGGTGACCGCTGGAATCCTCAAAGGGAGCCTCTCCGAGCTCAGCCTCGATCTCGGCGCTCATGCCGTCCTCGATTCCCGCTTTGATCTCGCCCTGACCGGGTTCGCCCGAGCGACCCCATTAACTATACCCCCCGGATTCTTCGGTGCCCCCCTCGGATTTACGATCCCCCCGATACCGCCAACCGACCTGACGGCGGCAGGGAGGTTCGGACGGAACGTTGTGACGATCGAACGACTCACATTGCATACCGAGCTGGGCACGGTAACCGCCGTAGGCTCGGTGCCGCTCGACGGGCGGGGCAAAATCGCGGTAGATGCCCTCATCTCCCTCTCCCCCCTCGGTGGAGAGCGTCTGGGAGCCTTTTTGCCCGTTATCTCCGCCGGAACTGTGCCCGCTAACAGCGCAAAAATTCGGGCCGTCATCCAAGGAACACCCCGAAAGCCGGAGATCCGTTGGAGTCGCGCCGGGTAGCCTGGGGGTTCCCCAGAGAATCCCCCTCAAAAGGGGCTCCTCCCAGCCAAACGGACGATAGCCCCCCCTATCCCCCTCTGCTATACTATCGCTCGTTATGAGTTATCTGGTGCCCACCATAATCGCCGCAGCGATATCCACAGGGATCCTCGGCGCGGCGTTCGTAGTGCTCCGCAAAAGAACGGGGGGATCCTCGGTCGCTGAGCGAGCAACACTCCTAACTGAGATTACCTCCCTCACCACCGAACTCGATGGGCTCCGTCGCTACGAGAAGAGCTATACCGGAGCGGGACAGCTCGCGGGACTAAAGGAGCGGCTCGACAAAATTCAGATCGAGCTTAATACCGAAACCGATGCCCTCAAAGTTATCGAAGCGAAGCTTCAAGACGCTCAGAAGATCGTCGAGGAGAAGGAAACCCACCACCAAGAGATCAAGTCGGTAAGGGTAGCTGACGAGGTAGCGCTCCAAGGCCTTCTCGCCCGCTATGAGGATATCTCTGAGGAGTC
>JBJOHD010000156.1:0-17250 GCA_046047875.1 Pseudomonadota bacterium
GAGCTGGAAACGGGCGATAGCGTCGCGGAACGTGGTATTTTCAGGGATGGTAAGGGTGACACGGCGACTCGTCTCTTCGACCGAGAGATCGAAGTCCTTGACGAGAGTACGCAGCGCTTTATCAAACTCCCCTCTCTCGAGCCCCTCGAGCGCTAGACCCTCGAATCGTCCTACACCCCGTAAATCGATAAAAGCCATACCCCTCTCTCGCGCGGTGAAAATATTTTTGCGAAATTCGGGCAAGGCAGCAACCCGACCCCGGCTCGCTCGTGTGGCGCTATGATAGCGAAAAACACCTCGTACTCAAATCTTTTGTGGTGTTATCGCTCGACGGAGAGCCGCAGAGTCTCTTGTGGAGCGGGTTCCCCGGAAAGTTGGTGGTAACTATCGATGAAGTCCTTAAGGATGTTGAGGGCAGCTCTCCCCTCTCGCTCCATAGCCACGGGGGTCGTCACCGGTGAGGCCTCGGGGCTGTAGCGATACTCGATAAATCCCCGCCACCGGTAATCGAACTCAGCTACCCGCTCCTCGAAGGGGAGTCCGTGAGCTTCCGCCGTTCTAAAGATGACGAGCCCGGGGCGCCCGCTCTGCCCCTCTCCGTGGTGGACCGAGTATTCGGCTCCACACGAGCGTTGAATCGCTGGCTCGAGGGCCCCACGCATCCCCTCCATGTCGATGCTTGAGAGGTTTGGTGAGAGCGGAAATCCGAGGGTCAATCGCCCGTCTGGGGAGATCGAATTCGGGGAGAGTCGCTCAAATAACTGGTCTGAGAGAAGTCGCGGGGCCCGAATGTTGACCGACACTCCCCCCGGCGAGCCGTCGGTCAGAGAGTCGAGTACCTTCCCCCCATCGAACGATGCTACCGAGATCGAACTTTCTTTCGGCGATGCGCCGGCTGTTTCGAAGAGATTTCCCACGACACGTTCCCCTTTTCCCCCTTTCTTATCTCCGAGTATATAGGAAACCACCACACTAAGCGCGCCTGAGGGAGGAGAAAACACCGATGCAGTTGCACCGACTCGGCAACTGGCCGATTTGCCGAAACTTTTGGCCGAGGAGCGGGCCGATGCTATCCCCGAAGCTTTTAGTTAGAGAGGAACCTCCGACCCGTCCCCCCGTATTCCAACCGCCCCCTTGACGGTGAGATCCACCACCAATCGCTCGCCGCTCGGTACAGCGCGAAGACGGACCCGGATCTTGACGAGCCCACTCGGGAGATTCTCGATAAACCCTTTTCCGGTGCCGGCCCGAGAGTCGAGCCGAAAACCGATTCGATCACGGTCCGCATCGGTGGTGATCGTAAAGTTCCCGTTCGGTTTGAGCGTGGTCCGGGTTTGCGCCCGACCCACCACCTGAATCTTCCCATTCTGAAGGACCCCCCTCTCCCCCTCCTCCACGTTCCCAACAACGGTGAGGGTCTGCGGAGTGGGCTCCGCCGTTGGTCTCGGGGTTGGGGTTGAGGTTGGCCGAGCGGTAGGTCTGGGGGTCGGCTCATCCCCCGGTGTCGGAGTGGGCGGGGGAATTTCGACGGCATCGACAACTGTACCCCCTCCACTCAATATCAGATCCACTTGGATAGCCGGGGCTTGCGGTTCGCTCGGGGTAAATGAGGTGGTAGCAGCTCCCACCGTGATCGTAACCGGCCCCATGGGATCCTGGACCTCAACGAAGTAGTTTCCGCTGGAATCAGATTGGGTCGCGAAGGCTGCGCCCCCTGTGGATATGGTAATCTGCGCAGCGACGCCGTTCCCCCTCTCATCCAGCACCCTTCCGGTGAAATCGGTGCTACTCGAGCTGCCGGTGCCTGTAGTCCCCCCACCGCACCCGGAGAGGATGCAAAATAAGAGCGCAAAAATGCATACGGGGGTAGCGAACAAGATTCTTGAGCGGAGTGAATGGAACGTCATCATGCTGCGTCCTCCTCCTCCCCTTCCTCGGACGCCGCCTTCTCGGCACCTACGTGCCCAAACGAGCTAAATGAAACCCGCACACCCGCTCCCGTGAAATCGGGGTCGGGATTGATGTCTTGATCGAATTCGCTCACGTACTCACGCACCTTCGCGTGGAATTCGTGTCCCGCCTTAATAAAGAATCGGCGAATATCGTCGAGCGCATCCGGGCGCACCTTGTCGTATTCGGTGCGGGCGTGAAACTGCGGGATGTCCCCCGGCTCAAGCACGTTTTGGTCGACCGTGCGGCAGAGGTCCGCGGCGTCAGCGGCGAAGATTTTGAAACCAGCGACCGCGTCGCCACGCGGCACATACGATTGGGCCATAAGCTTGAGGCCCCCCCGGGATTCCACCACTGCGCCGACCCGCTTCAGCTCGAACAGGACGGTCCCGGGATTCAGATCGTTCGAAACTAAGTTCACAAGTTTCAAGAACTCCGACCCGTCCGAGCTATGCTCGAGCACCCGAGGCTTCCCCGCTTTGGTGACAAATCGACGATCGGTTTGCCACAGCCCCACGATCTTGGTCACGAGATCGCGCGCCGAGCTCGGCATCTCGCCGTGGTTCTGAATTCGCACCACATCGCGCCGGTGGACCCCCGACATCACGGCAAGTCTGCTCGTGTTGACCTTTTCACCGGCCTCCCTAAGAAGTTCGGTCGAGACCTCAACGTAGATCGTTTTGGCGGTCTCTATAAAATCCTGGAGTCGGATATTGTGACGCGCGGCAAAACCTACCGCGGGGCGCATTACCAGCCCTAAGCAGCGTAAAAGGAGGCCTTTATCGAGGAGCGCCATAAACTTTTTTGCTCACCGAGCACATCTTGAGGCTTGCGATCATTGATCCCCATCGGCAATTTAGTTTCGTCTATTAAGGAACTTATAAAGAAAAAACGATCTGCTGTACCGGAGCTCCACCAATAAATGTCAATAAACCCCATCTTTATTCAGGGTTACCACGGGGTGAACCGATATTCGCTGAACGAGCGTGGTACTCGCCTGATAGGCGTTACCGGAACGGAGCTACCCCATCGGAACGGGGAACTTTTAAATCACGGGCCCTGGCAAAATAGGGGGTAACATGGCAAAGCTCTTCGGTTCATAGAGGGCGCCCGTGGATTGAAAATCACCGGCTTTTTAATGGTGCGAATCCGCTGCGCAAGGGCGAGCGCCCCAAAAACGTCAAGGGTACGCTCCTCATCGAGTCCGCCCACCGCACGGAAATCAGCGGCTCGGACCGCAAAGCAGCTGAGACCAACCGCGCTGACATCCTGCGGGAGAAACGCCCGCCCAAAAGCGCTCGTCGTTGGCGCTCGCTCTCCCCGCAGGATGTAATCGCCCTCCCCGTTGAGCCCCTGAATTACCCCCCCCCTCCGGCGATGATGCCCCGTTGGTCGGTAGTCAATCCACCGACGAGGCCGACCTCACTTCGAAGCAAATATGACCTTAGCTCGTGGATAAGTACCGGTGTGATCTCGCGCGGGAGGCTCGGGTCCCCTACCCCACGTGGTGTCACCTCGAGAATCTCCCCGTGGGACGTCGGGCCTAGAGAGATCGGCGCGGGCGTTACTACGATGACGGAGTGCGCGTCTGTTTCCGGCACCTCAGGATAGGTTATCTGAACACAGGGGAGATCATCTCGGACTTGAACGTTTGCAACGGGGATATCCACTCTTTGAAGATGTTCCGTAACCGCGCGAATCTGGGCTGCGGCCGTGTATCGTTTGGCGCGGTGACTCCGAGCCGTGGAATCTGGGGTGGAGCGCCAGTGATAGAGCACCTCCGGAACGTGGCGAATCGCCTCAGCGGGGATAGTTTCGACGAGGCGAAAAATAAAGTCCCAATCCTGGGCGCCTTCGAGTCCCAAGCAAATTCCCCCGAGAGAGAGAAATCTCTCTCTCAACGACGAAGAGATGAAATGGATAATTGTATGAAAGGAGAAGTTCGCGATTAAAGTCCGATTTGAAATGGGGCCGGTAGTGCCATCCGCGCAGCGACACCTTATCCTCATCGGAGTATACAAGCGCTGTACCTGGGAAATTTTGGGTCTCCGTCGCCATCTTTTCGAGAGCGCGGGTCGATAAGAGATCGTCGTGGTCGAGGAAGGCGAGATACGCTCCGGTTGCGAGCGATGCTGCCGAATCGGTCGCCGCTGAGATGTGCCCGTTCGTCTCTCGAAAGTTCGCCTTGATGCGGGGGTCTTGCGACACGTAACACTCGATCAAGGGTCGAACCGCTTGATTCCGGGAGCGATCATCGGCGATACAGAGCTCCCAATCGGTATACGTTTGGCCTAGCACCGACTCGATTGCACCCTGGAGGAGATGGATCTGTGTAGTGTAGGTGGGTAAGATAACTGATATTCGGGGACCCATCGGTGACGCGATGGCCCGGCGGACTCGCTTGTCCGGTATCGCTCCACTCGTATAACCGCCGCCATAGAGGATAGCTCACCGCCTCAAGGAGAGATCTCCTTAGTCCGGAGAGCCCCTCGAGTGTAAGTCGGCGGACGAACCTTTCAATTTGCAAACTTAATAGTTCCCCCAGCCGTTGAGAGCGCGTAGCGCTTTGGTGAGTCTATCCCCTCTCATTCGGGGGTAAGGCTGTGAGAGTTCGGAGCGCCGCATCGTGTCGTAAGTCGCGGCTGGTTGGGTAGGTGCGTGCGAGCCGATTTTTCGTTGGGTAGGGGTCACTACCGCGCGATGTGGCTGGTTCGCACCCTGTTTATTTAATGTATAATCCCCCGGTGGTCGGTTAGTGCCGACCGGTAGTCCTTCGTCGGAGCGAGTGTTTTAGGGGAATAACGGTGATGGTCAATAAGCTGCCTGCTCGGGGCAAAGGGGGTGGCTCCGCATCGCCGGGGAGCGATGCGCCACTGTGGACCCGCATCGCAGCGTTCCTGGCCCTCCGCTCCCCGAATACCCAAGAAACGTACTCCGGCATCGTGCGGGAATGGTGTGAGTTTTTGGGGCACAAAGTGGGCAGCTCCGCCGGAGCTGAGGCGATTAAACGGGCGGGCGACGCCCACGCCATCGCCTATCGTCGGTGGCTTTCAGAGCGTCCAGGAGAGCGTCCCCGGGGGGGGAAGAGCGGTGCAAATGGCGCCCGGAGCGGGAAGAAAACCGGGCTTGAGCATACGTTGTCGAACGCCACGATCGCGAAGAAGTTCGCAGCGCTTCGACGGATCTACCGGATGCTTATCGGCGCGGGGCTCGGCATCACCGAGAATCCTTTCGATACCGACCGGGTGCCGCCGCCGCCGAAAGATGCGGGACGAAAACGCCCCACTGAGATGGTTGACTTCGATCTTGTGAACCAGGTTATCGAAGGTGCCGATCCTGGAACGCCGAAGGGGCTCAGGGATAAGGCGATCTTGTGCGCGCTCTTTGGTGGAGGACTACGGCGGAGCGAGGTGGCTGCTCTCCGGGTCGGCGATGTGCGTCGCTCAAGAAACGGCACCACGTACCTCTATCTTCGCTCAACGAAGGCGAAGCGGGACGCGGAGCAGGCGCTTCCCCCGTGGGCTGCGAAGGTAATAGTAGCGCTCGCTGAGGCGCGGCTTCATGACGGTGCGGGGCCCGCAGATTACCTTTTTATTAGTTATCAGGGCCAGGGTGGCAAAGCTGCGATGAATGAGGCGGTGTCAGCGAGCGGTATCTATAAGCTCTTTAAGCACTACTGCGCGCTGGCCGGTGCGGGTCCGTATCTCACCCCCCACTCAGCGCGCGCAACCGCGATAACCCGGCTTTTGGCAGCGGGTATCCCCCACCGCCAGGTTCAGGAGTTTTCCCGCCACTCAAGTATCCAGATGGTCGAGGTGTACGATAAGCGCCGGATCGGGGTGGATGAGAACCCGGGGATAGAGCTTTCGTACGAAGATGACTCGTGAAACGTGAAAGAGGGCTCGATCTTGCCCCTCTATTTATGAGCGGCTGAAGCGACGGGTAAGAAAGAACTGTTTGGGATCTTTTGATGCCTGGAGCGTGCTTTCCGTAGGACGGGATGTCGATAGGAAAGCCAGTCAAAATAGGGCGTCATTGACTGTGGATAGTAAAGACCTCGTGAAACGCGCACCGGTGTGTCTGCGCAATCGATCGAGGATTATTCTCGTTTCGCGGATTGGGGCGGACTTTTTTTAAAGACAATCAGATAAAGCTCTATAGAAAGTTGAATGTAAAAACCGGCGGCTATCGGAAAAAACCACAACAGTCCGAACCAAACTAGTATCTTCTCTGGATGTTGAGAGAGTAGGGAGTAGTAGAGTTTAAAGGAGAGCAGCGGTATAAAAAACGAGAGGACAACCGATAGAGTGCGGGAAAGCACTCGATCTAAGCACCACTTAAAGCCCCAAAAAAGGGGGATGAGAATTACAAATCCAAGAATTCCCGAGAATTCGAGAACTGACCTTTTAAGTGACTCCGTGATGAGTGGGGTTGGGGGCGCAGGCGTTTGATATGTCGGGTAAAGCGGCGCAAATATAAAGAGGAAGTACCCAGAGACGATGACGAAAACCGAGACCAGAACCAGGAGCGCTTTACGAAGGACGTTCATTTTGCTGAACGGTTTTTATTATCGATACCAAGACGTAATCATAGGATATCCCAACGATATCCATCTCCGGCGAAGATCGAATCGGCGAGTGCACGCACATCCCCGTCCTCGTTCCGCTCAAGGCGCCGTAGGTTCTGATTCATCCGCCGTTTGGCCTGGTGTGTGAATATCTTGGCGATCCGCACCTCGTCGGTAAGCTTCGCGGGGTCCCCCTTTTCGAGGAGGTGCGACACTCGGGAGATGACACACAGTCCAGCGAAGAGATCCATCGCGACCTCGGCGACCCGTTTTGAGAGGAACTGCTGCCCGATGATGTTCTTGCCGTGTTTTCGAAGGAGCCCTTCCACCGCTTGGGAGAGCGCCACGGTGTATTGCTCGTATATCGCCGCTTCATCAGCGAGGTTCGGGTGAACGCTCTTGATCCGCTCATGACCGAGCGGCGTCAGTTGGGCGACCTTCTTCGTCGCATAGGCGGAGAGAACACCGAACCCCTTGATCGGGTCGTTAAAGATCTGCCCCGCGCTCCGGCCGATCTCTTTTAGATACTCCCCCGCATCTTTCATCCCCGAGAGCGCGACGAAGAGCCGCAATATCTCGTTCGTCCCCTCGAAGATGAGGTTAATTCGGGAGTCGCGCACGATACATTCATACGGGTATTCCCGCATAAAACCGTTCCCCCCCGCGACCTGGAGGGCGTCGTTCGCGGTGTTCCAGAGCGCTTCCGAGGCGATAATCTTGCTCATCGCTGCTTCGACCGAGTAGTCCTCGTACCCTGCATCGATATAGTGGCCGACCATGGTAACGACGCTTTCGGTAACGAAGCAGTTTACCGTCATCTGGGCGATCTTTTCGCGGATAAGATCGAATTCCGCGATGCTTTTACCGAACTGTTTTCGGTCCTTCGCTTGTCGGGTCGCGAGCGCTATGCACCGCTTCATCGCGCCCACACACCCTCCTCCGAGACCCGTTCGACCGTTATTCAAGATCGCCATCGCCATCTTGAAGCCGGCCCCCTCTTCGCCGAGGAGACAGTCCGCCGGAACCCGCACGTTTTCGAAAGCGACGGTTGAGGTGGCGGAGGCACGTATCCCCATCTTCTCCTCTTTCTTGCCGGTCGTGACCCCCGGCCAATTCCGCTCGACGATGAACGCGCTCATCTTTCCATTCGGGCTCTCGGTTTTAGCGAACACCGTAAAGAACTGAGCGATCGGGCCGTTGGTAATCCAGATCTTATCGCCGTTTAATATCCATGAGCCGTCGGGGTTCCTCACAGCATGGGTTTTAATCGAACCTGCATCAGATCCGGAGCCCGGCTCGGTTAGACAGAACGCCGCGATCATCTCGCCGCTTGCGAGTTTCGGAAGATATTTGTCTTTTTGTTCCGGAGAGCCGAAGAGGAGGAGCCCCTTCATCCCGATCGAGCTGTGCGCGCCGATCGTTAGCGAGGTCGAGGCGTCGTAGCGGGAGGTCTGTTGAAGCACCCGGCTGTAGCCTGTATTTGAGAGCCCGATACCACCAAGCTCCTCGGGGACGATCAGCCCGAAGAGACCCAGCTCTTTGAGCGATTCTATATAGTCCTTACTCTGTTCCCCTTTGACATCAAAATCGGCGACGAGAGCCCCCTTCCCCTCCATAAACCGGTCGATCGACTCGACCACCATCTGGAGGGTCTCCCGCTCCTCCGGCTTGACCTCGGGAAACGGAAAAAAAGCGAGCTGGTCGACCTCCCCAAGGAAAAGCCGTTTGATTGGTCCCAACCGTTTTTGGCCTTCGAGGTTCTCTTTATCGGTCATAGGTTCCTATTAAATCAGCTTGGTGTTCGGGCGACAACGATTCATCCAAGGGGGGTGGATCGCGCTTAAGTTCTCCGTATAAGTGGGCGTTACAAAACGTAGTGCCCCGACTCTTTGGAGCGGTTATAGTTCCGGTGCTATCGGGTCCGCTCCCCGATAAATTGTCGGCAAATTTGGCGGTGAACATGAACTATCGGTGGTCGCTTTTCGCTCTCATCCCCATATTTTTGTTGGGTATACCCCTCTCCGTGAGCGCTGACGAAGTCGGGGATGTGAGGCTTCGCGACGCGGCCCTCGTTGAGCGGGCGGAGGCGGCGAAGGGCAAGAAGATTCGGTCGATTACCATCCACGTCCTGGAGATCTTCGACGAGCCGGATCTTAATCCGTTTTATCAGACCGCTAACCAGCTGAAGATCAACACCCGTAAGGAGGTAGTGCAGAAGGAGCTCCTCTTTAAGGAGGGGGATATCTTCGACCCGTTTCTCATTAAGGAGAGTGAACGTAACCTGCGCTCGCTCGGATTCCTTCGCCAGGTCGAGATCGCGCCGACGGCGGGTGATGCCGATTCGGTCGATGTGACGGTGACCGTCCAAGATACGTGGACGTTCATCCCCCAACTCGGTTTCTCCTCAGGCACCGGTCGGAACACGATGTCGGCTGGAGCGGCGGAGAACAACCTCTTGGGCCTTGGGAAGCGCTTAGAGTTCCTCTACCGCGAGGATGAAGATAGGAAGTCGCTCGAAGGGGTGTATGAAGACGATCGATTCGCGGGGACCAGAAATCGTCTCCTGGCCGCCTACTTTGACCGTGACGATGGAGAAAGGTTCATCGGTTCGTACGGGCTCCCCTTTCGAAGTCTCGTTGAAAAGAACTCTTGGTCGGTTGATGCCGATGTCGGCGATACGATCGGTCGACTCTTCCAAAACGGGGAGGAGCGTTTCATCTTTCGACAGGAGCGCGCCGATCTCGGGGCGCGGTACACGGTGGCCCGGGGAGACCCGGAGAAACGGCTGCTGAGGTACTCAGCGGGGTATTCGTATATCGAGGAGCTCTTTAGCGAGGCGGATGATCAAGACTATGAGGATCTCGGACTTGAGCCGGGGAATCCGCCGAATAACCCCGACCTTCTCGCCGATGATCGGCGGTACACCGGCCCGCTCTTGAGCTATGAGGTTATCGAACCCGATTTCATATCGATGAACTACATAGACCGGTTCGACCGGGTTGAGGACTACAATCTAGGACTTCACTACCTCTTTAGCGGGGTGCTCGCTCCTGAGTTCCTCGGCTCGAACCACGATGCGATCCTCTTTAACGCTACCCGCACCGAGGGGTATCGCTTCAGCCGGGGGTCGTTTCTCCGCGCAGACATCGGGGTGTCTACCCGTATTCAGGAGTCCGATCTCGTCAATAATCTCATCCGTGTCGAGGCGAAGTACTACAACGTACTGGGAGACCTCTCGGTCGGTTCGTGGTCGCTGGGGAAGCACACCCTCGCCACAAACTTTTACATCGATTACGGCTCAGAGCTCGACAAGGATCGGGAGTTCCTGCTTGGAGCGGATAATTCCCTGCGCGGCTATAAGGCGAAGACCTTTACCGGTGATAAGCGTTTGGCGCTCAACATAGAGGAGCGTGCGCACCTCTACGACGACGTGTTGAAGATTATGAGTATCGGCACCGCGGTTTTCTTTGACGGGGGTGGCACGACCAATCAGGCGCTCGGAAATATCTTTACCCACGAGTTTTACTCCGACATCGGCGTCGGACTCCGTTTCGGGTTTCCCCGATCGACGAACGGGAGCGTCATCCGGCTTGATCTCGCCCTTCCCCTCCGTGATGGGCCGGACGGGAGCGATAGATTTGAGCCGCGCTTCCTCATCACCGGTGGGCAGGTCTTCGGCTCGAAGCTTAGGAGCGAGATCTTCGGGGCTGAGAAAGCCAACGTGGCGATCGGATTCGACCGTTAATGGCCTGTAAGTATTAAGGTTTCCTAAGCTGGCCGTTCACGGTACAATTGAGGGAGGTACTCGCTCTCTTTTAATGGAAGGTTGTCCTGTGCTCTATCGTAAACTCTCGACCGTTATCGTCGCTCTCTCGCTCGTTGGGTTATCCCCTCTCTCGCCATCCTCTGGGTTGGCTGACGACTCCCCCACCCACGTCGTGGTCTCGGTTCCCCAAGGGGTTGTCTCCGGGCGGGATCTGGTGGGCCATCTCTCGATCAAGACCCGACACGGGCTTGAGCGGATTGTCTTAAAGCGGATACCGGTTCCCCGTATCCCGGTGTTTGAGAACGGGTCGCTTACCGACACGGTGTGGGAGGAGCCGATCTTGTTTAAGGGATACGTCCGGGAGCGGAGTAGCCGGAAATGGGGCACCCCCCGCTCGGTTCGGGGGGACATCGTCTCGGGGAAACTACGGGTGTATTTTGAGGGGCGGCGCTCCCCCCGGCGGTTTGCGGTGAAGACCGCGGACCTTGGGGTTAATGCAGCTGCGCGTGTAACAAGCGTCCCCACGACAAAAAGGTTCGGTTGCGGACACGATCACCGTTACTCAGCAGGATCGCTGAGTGCCGGTCTTTCGGGAGCGGTCTCCGCGGCGGCCCTCCCTGCTACCGCGGTTACCGCGATCTTCACCCCTCCCCGGGTGCTTGAGTTGGGGATCGATGCTGATTTCGAGTTTTTCCAGCGTTACGGATCGGCTTCGGTCGCTGAAATGAAGTCTATAATTAACGCCGCTCAGGCGTTTTATGTTGAGCAGATCGGGCTTAATTTTAAGGTAAAGAGCGCCGCAGTGTCCACAAATCCGAACGTTCCGTCCTCTTCGTCCGATGCAGAGACGTTGCTTACGGACTATGCTCAGACGGTACTGGGTGGCCCCTCGGGGCGAACCGCCGATATCTTCCATCTTTTTTCCGGCAAGGATGAGCTCACCTTTACCTCGGGAAGTCAGACCTTTGTTGTGGTCGGGTTGGCCGGCTCGCCACAATACAACGAGTTCGGCGTTCCCGGCCCCGGTCCGGTCTGCATCACCCCCGGAAACAGCGTGGGGCTTTCTCAAAGGATCGCCGATTCGGTTCAGGCTATCGTGACCGCCCACGAGATCGGGCACAACATGGGGGCGACCCACCCCGACCAGGATTTTCCTTCGCAGACCCTCCCCACCACGATTATGAGCTCCCAAATAGCGGCTGAGGGTAACCTTTTCTCCGAATACAGCCGGCGGCAGATCGCGACCCAGATCTCCGACCATGGGGAGTGTCTCGCCGTTGAGTCGAAGTTTCTCACCTTCGGAGCCAAAGTATCCGGGGCGAGGTTCGATGCGACGTTCACCCCAACCTCAGCGCTCGGTACGGGGTGTAAGACTTCGATCTATGCATCAAAGATCAAAAAAGATCTTCAGGTCAGGCTGACGAAAGCCGCGCGACTCAACCGCACAACGATCCGCAAAAGGAAAACCTTGAAGCTTCGAGGTACGGTACGGAATTCAGGCTCGCCCCGTCGTTTCTACGTGCGGGCCGTTACGTCCTGCACCGTGTCGGGGGTGAAGCGGGTTCAAGGCTCGCCGATCATAAGCCTCAGAGCGCGGGACTCGAACCCGATGGCGCGCCTTCAAAATAAGCTAAGGATATATAAATAATGGCTTTTTCGGTAGGTCTTGAGGCCCTGAGGAGGAGCCCCGCTCTGGGTATCCAATAAAAAAACCCCGCTCAGCGTTTCCACCGAGCGGGGTTCTTTCAGAACAAAAAGCTTAGTGCTTCTTGGCCTTCTTCGCAGCCTTGCGCTTCGGCGCGGCTTTCTTGGTTGCCTTCTTGGTAGCTGCTTTCTTCTTCTTCATTGCCATGAGTTTTATCTCCAAGTGTGCGCGAAAAGAAAACCTTTCCGCAAATTAACTGAGTAAGCCCGGGAGAAGTACGACAAGCCCGGACTAACTCGCTTTGCCTTTGCGATGAGCGCGTTCGCGCTGCTCGACAAAGAGAAATGTTGTTGACTTACGTCTCCAACGCTTCTTTCTTCACTGTGCCACCATAAAACTATGTTGGCAAGTAGTTATTTGATGATCATGAGCGTCGAGCGATTCAGCGAAGTGATCGCGTGCGGCGAGTGTGATGCGACGCGATCTTGGATCGTCGATCGTTCGCGCTGTGTTGATCCTTCTTGAGCTGACGATTGTCGAGCGTCGTCAATTACTTATGTCACGTTATTGAGATGCTGAGTTCGCGCTTCCCGCGCACGCGTGCGCCCCACATGCGGGGGAGTTCACCAGATGAAAAATCGAATGCACCGCACAGGTTTTTGATCGAGGTTCGTCACCATTTCAAAAATTTTCTCCGGTGAGCCGTTCTTTTTTCGGTGTTGAGAGGTCGAACGAGCACACTAACCCCGCCCCCTCATCAGCTCCGGGGCAGAGATTGGTGAGTCTTCGTTATCGTATCGATCGGAGAGAGCGGGTGACCGCACGACACGCACGGGGCGCGGAGAACCGGCCGATCTTCCGCCGTGCCTTCGCGGCTAAGTGGGAATGGGAGAGGTTCTTCTGGGCTACGATGGTGCCGCTGTACACACCCAGGCGACGCACTCCGTACCGTCCCTCGAGCGCTTCAGTTGACCCTCGGAGGCGTATAGTGCCGGCCGGTATCTGCACCCGCTTTATTCCACTGGTGCACGCTTTGCCGTTGATGAGGAGTCCTAGCTCGACCCCTTTTGTGGGCCGATCTGCGCGGATATCAACGATAAATCGACCACCCGCCTTAATGCTCTTCGCCCCCCTGCCCCGCTCGGAGTGAAGCCGGAGAGCGGTGACGCGGGGGGTATGTGTGATCCCGGCACAATCGGGGAAAAACGTCAGCTCGAGGCCGTCCCGTATCGTGCTTCCCCCGGTTGAGTATGTGAACGCGCTCTCGGCTATAACTCCAGCAAGGCCGATCGTCGCTCCCATCTGGGCGACCATCTCCACGGTAGGATCGGAAAACTCGATCGTATCTCTGATTGTGCCGTCAGCGAACAAGGTGAGGGTTACCTCCGCTTCTCCATCGCGCCACCCGTAGATGTTCGACACCCACCGTACCGTCACCCGATCAGAACCAACCGCCGCTCGGATCCCCCCGTTTCTCCCCGCAGCGATCAGGTCGGCGTGGAACGCCGCGATCGAACGTCGCGGAGCGGTCGGGCCCGGCTCGAAATCGAAGACCGAGTCACCGGGGCCGCTGCCCATATAAACCACCCCGTTGGGCGACACGGTGACCGCAGAGAACTTTTCCCGGTGGAAGGGAAACTCGAACGGAACCGATAGGGTGACGAAGCCGAGCTCATCCCCCTGATGGATAAGTGGGGCGCTGTCAGCGCTTTTGTCCCGACCGTAGCGGGTGGGGACGATGTCATACCGACACATGAGGTCTGCGACCGGTGGAGGTTCGAACGGTGCGGTGTCGTTTCGAATAAGCCGGCTCACATTGAGCGCTCGCCCGGTACGGATAACTCCGTGCAGGGCGGGAAGCGGTATCGCTGAGTCGAAAAGACGGGTGGTAATTTGATCTATCGACAGGCTCGGCTCAGCTGCGAGGAGCAAAGCTACCGCTCCCGCGACATGCGGGGTTGCCATCGAGGTGCCAGAGAAGACGGCATACCCCCCGGGGACGGTGCTTAAGATCCCGTCCCCGGGGGCAGCGAGATCGACCGAAACGGCGCCAAAGTTGGAGAAGTCGGCGAGGTTCTGGTTCTCGGTCAGCGCCCCGACCGAAACGACGTTCGGGAGCTCGTAGCCCGCCGGATAGCTCGGGTTACCGTCGTTGTCGTTCGATTCGTTCCCTGCAGCCGCGATAAACAAGATCCCGAGCTCATGGAGCCGTCGGAGAACCCCCATAAACGGCTCCGAGTATCCCCCACCCCCCCACGAGGCGTTCACCACCCGAACGTTAACACCCCGCTCCTTTTGGTCGATAAGGTAGTTGAGGGTCTCGATCGCGTCGCCGAGGGTTCCACCCCCGTCGGCATCGAGGAAGCGGAGCCCCATAACGCTGCTTCGCCAGTTAATTCCCGCGACCCCGAGAGCGTTGTCCCCCGCCCCCGCGATCGTTCCAGCGACGTGAGTCCCGTGACCGTTCTGGTCGCGGGGGTTGCCGCTTTCGTTGATTGCGTCGATTCCATGAATATCGTCGATGTAGCCGTTCCCGTCGTCATCGAGCCCGTTACTCGGAACCTCGCCGGGGTTACGCCACATATTCGGTGCGAGATCGGGGTGGGTATAGTCAACGCCGGTATCGACTACCGCTACAACGACGTCCGGAGACCCGGTGGTAATCTCCCACGCATCGGGGGCGTTTACCCCGCTAAGAGCCCCCAGCCCCCACAGTTCGGTGAGTCGGGGATCGTTCGGTGTGCGGCTAGCGCGAACGATGAAATTGGGGCTGCACGCCCGGATGAGATGCTTCGGCAATTCGGCGCAAAACGAATCGGTGGTATCGAACGGACGGGCGGCGCTTACCGAAAGTCCGGATCGGCGCGGCGCTCCACTTCGGCGATTAATGAGCTTCGTCCGCGGTCCGATCCGGCGGGCGTTTGCGACCGAGTCCCGCGCGGCACCGGGAAGCTGAGCGGCGGCGAGTGCGGAGGGGTTGTCGCGAAATTCGACGATGTATTCGTCGGGAACGACCTCGAGGGGGGCTGCGGAGGCATCAAGGGAGGCGAGAAAGCCTAACACCCCGAGGAGTAACCCTTTTCGCCTAAAAACCATCGGCCGACCGACTAAACCAAGACACCTGTGGGGTTAGCGAGTTGAGCTAGGAACCTGTCTCAGCGCCGAACCCCCCTATAAGTGGGATGCGGTGCAGCGGAATTCGATTAACCCCGAACGTTTCGGTCGACCGAACGTTCTACGAACTTTATCGATATCGTGGATCCTTCACGATTGCGTGGGGTTATCTCTGTTTTGGGGATCTCAGTGGTAACAAGTTATAGTAGTAAAGATGGTGCGCTGTTCCCGTAGGCGGCGATCCAACGGAGTCTATGGAGCTTAAAACCCCTTTCGAGCAGACGGTGGTATTTCGCACCGCACGCCACGTAGTGAGCGAGCCGTTGGTGCTCGCTGAGGGTGAGGCGGCGGTCATGCCAACCGGGAGGTCCCCGCTACGCCGTCTTGAGCTCATCCTAGGAAACCGGGCTGCAGGTGCGGCGCTCTCGGCGTATAGGGGGACGGAGCCGGTGGTGCGGGGGCTCGGCAGGGGCGCTCCTCGGTGGCCGGAAGGTTTTTGCGGTTCGATAAGCCATACATCGGTGGCCGGAGCGGTATATGCGGTTGCGGCGGTGGCGAACGATCCCTCTATCCGGTCGCTCGGGGTAGATATCGAAGGTGTACGTCCGGTAGCCCCGCAGCTTATTCACCGAATCGGGTCGCCCGGTGAGATCGCCTGGGTGGAGGAGCAGGACACGTTATCTCGGACGATCGCGGTCTTCTCAGCACGGGAAGCGTTGTTTAAAGCGATTCATCCGCTATATCAACAGCGGTTGCGATACCACGAGACTATCCTCGTGTGGGATCCCACCCGAGGTGGTTTTGCAGCCTCCACGATCCTTCCCGCTCGAGGAGGAGCTCGGGTCGAAACGTTTGTTCGTGTTGTGGAGTGCGGTGGACTCGTACTTACAGGGGTCGTTGTATCGGCGGGAACGTTTCCCGAGTAAGGCGGGCTACCGTGCGAGAAGCGAGAGCTCGAGGGTACCTTCCCGAATGAACCGAGCAACGTTGCGCGCATTTCTCTCGGCGAGTTCCGTAGTCCCTGCCGGTGCCACGGGGAGGCACTCGACCTTGAAGCGGTAACCCTCCGGTGAGCGAGATTGCCTTACGGTGTAGCGGTAGCCCGCCAGCGGCTCCACAGGGGAGCTCAAGATTACGGAGCGGGGTGATTCCGCGGTCGATGTCGGCTCGGTCCCGGTGTACTCCCGGAAGAAAAGCCGACCTCGCGCTGCGGCTTCGTCAGCCTCCCGTAGCGGAACGGTAAACTCAACCGCACTCTCCTCGACAGCCCGCAGCGCTTGAGCCTCCACCGTCTCTATCTCTACCTCGAACGCAGGTTGAGGCGGGGTGCTCTCTTCAGCCAAGAAGGTGCACCCACCGCTAAAGACGGTGAGTGCGACGACTAGTAGACTACGGAATGTGGGGGGCACGGCACGTGAACGCATAGCTTCACTATACCGATTCCGGCATCTCCGGCAAAAAAAAAGCGCCCGGTGGGGGCGCTCTTTCGACTCAAAGACGGGGTTTAGCTGAACGAGTTTCCGCAACCACACGACCGCTTCGCGTTCGGGTTGTTGAACTTAAAGCCGGTTCCCTGGAGCCCCGAGACGTAATCGATAACGGTGCCTTGGAGGTATCCCGCGCTGATCGGATCGATGTAGATGTTGACCCCTCCGGTAGCGATGGTGGTGTCCCCCATGCGGGCTTCCTTATCGAAATCGAGGTTGTACTGGTACCCGGAGCACCCACCTCCGACCACCGACACCCGCAGACCGTCGCCCGGCTCCCCTTCCTGAGCGATCGCACTGCGCACCGCTTCAAGGGCTGCCGGGGTAAAGGTGACCGGCGAGCCCTCAGCGGCGAGAGTTACCGTTTCGGTGGAGCCGCAACCGCTCGAAGTCGTCTCTTTAGTGCCACACGAACCGCCGCCGCAACATCCCATAAATCACCAAAGTTATTCAAAAGTAGCCGGTTTAGTAACGGTTAAAACACCCCTTTAATAGTAATCATCCCCCCGCCGTATGTCAAACACGACGGAGGAGATTCGGAGTGTTAGATGCTAACCGCGGTATATGTTCATCACTTCACGGAGGATCTTCACCCCTTCAGCGCGCGGGCGCTGGAATGCGTTCCGTCCCATGATACTTCCAAACGAACCGCCGGCGTTGAGCGCCTTAATCTCCTCAATGATGTGGTCGTCCGACTTCGCTTCTCCTCCGGAGAATATCA
>JBJOHD010000157.1:0-2515 GCA_046047875.1 Pseudomonadota bacterium
CATCGGACTTGAAAATGCGTCCTCAAGAGAGAGCCCCAGACTGAGCAGAACCGGCCGGGAGCGGTAGTAAGCCCCCACACCGTCGTGCGGATGGGTAAGGAGCGCGCCTAAGATGATCTGCGCAACATCGTGCCCCCTCGCGGAGAACTGATAGAGCACCTTTTTTTCAGGGACCAGCTTCGTCTCCTCGATATGGTCGAGGGCGCGGGACGCGAGAGTGAGGTACGCAACTCGCCGCCAATCGATCCCGTGTGCGGCCCCTCCCTTTTTACCTTTCGTCGCTGTCGCCATTGTAAATCCCCTCGCGCCCGTTCGGGCCCATTTCAGAGCGTTCCCCCGGTGGGGGAGTATGCTACCCCTCCGCCCGCCCTGCAAGGGCTGGGAAGCTTAGTTTGCTTGTGGAATCGAAGGCTTGGGCGTCCTCCACTTTGCTCGATGACCGTTGCTCCCCCACCGCACCCCTCAGGTTCCTTTAGAGACCGTATCCTCCCCGATTTCTTTCATTTTTTCCACGCTTTCGCTACAGTAACGCGGTTTTCCAAAACGGGTGGGGTCTATGTCGGCGAGCGCGATCGTTTTCGAAATCGAACGGGGGGTGGGTCGGATCACCTTAAACCGCCCCGAGGTTCTTAACAGTTTCAACCGGGCGATGGCGCTCGAGCTTCAGGGAGCGCTTCGAGAGGCTGCGGCGAACGAAGGGGTTCGTGCGGTGCTCCTGACCGGCGGTGGACGGGCGTTCTGTGCCGGCCAGGACCTCGCCGAGGTCGCTCCCCGCCCCGATGGTTCGCTCCCTTCCCTCGACCCGATCGTACGCGAGTGTTACAACCCGATCATCGAACTAGTCCGCACAACTGAGAAGCCGTTCGTCGCCGCGGTAAACGGGGTCGCCGCCGGTGCGGGGGCGAACCTCGCTCTCGCCTGTGATATCGTGATTGCAGCGAAAGATGCGGCGTTCATCCAATCGTTTTCAAGGGTCGGGCTTATCCCCGATAGCGGTGGAACGTTTATGCTCCCCCGCCTTATCGGGATGGCGCGCGCAACGGCGTTGATGTTTTTGGGTGAGAAGGTCTCTGCGGAGAAAGCGGTCGAGATCGGGATGATCTATAAAGCGGTTGAGGGGGCTGAGCTTCTTTCCACCGCCGCGGCGCTTGCGGACGTGCTTGCAACTCAGCCCACCGTGGGACTCGGGCTTACGAAGCGGCTCCTGAATAACGCTGCGAACCTTGATCTGAAATCACAGCTGGCCCTTGAAGAGGAGCTTCAAGGCGCGGCGGGGCGCTCCGCCGATTACCGCGCTGGCGTGGTGGCTTTTTTAGAGAAGAAGAAACCGGTTTTTACAGGGAAGTAGTTATGCCGACCCGTTCTCAACTCGGTGTTATCGGGGTGCTGGGAGCTGGAGCAATGGGCTCCGGCGTCGCCCAAGTCGCCGCAGCGATCGGACACAAAGTCATTCTTTTCGATACGAACGGGGATGCGCTTCTGCGGGCTCAAGCCAGCATCACCAAGAACCTCCGCCGCGAGATCGAAAAGGGCCGGTTCGACGAGAAACAGGCGCAGACGATCCAGGAGCGGATTACCTTCCTCGACGGTACCCGTGCCGAGCCGCTCAAACCATTCGAGTCGGCGCACCTGGTAATCGAGGCTGTGATCGAGAATCTTGAGATTAAACAGGAGCTCTTTCGCCGACTCGAAGCGGTGGTCTCCGCGGAGTGTCTCCTCGCGACAAACACCTCGTCGCTCTCAGTCGCCTCGATCGCATCAGCGTGCAAGATGCCGGAGCGGGTGCTCGGTATCCATTTCTTCAATCCCGTTCCGGCGATGCCGCTTGTTGAGATCATCCCCGGGGTTGGGACGAAGCAACAGTCGATCGACACCGCAACTGAACTCATAAAATCGTGGGGTAAGCTCACCGTTCTCGCCAAGGACACCCCAGGGTTCATCGTGAACCGGATCGCCCGTCCGTTCTACGGAGAATCGATCCGGCTCCTCGAGGAGGGGGTCGCTGACGTCGCTACAATCGATTGGGCGCTGAAAGAGATCGGTGGTTTTCGCATGGGACCGTTCGAGCTCATGGATTTTATCGGGAACGATATCAACTTTACCGTGACGCAAACGGTGTACGAGTCGTTTTTCTACGACCCGCGCTTTAAGCCGTCGCTCACCCAAAAACGGCTCGTTGAGGCCCGGTTTCTCGGGCGAAAGTCTGGGCGAGGGTACTACGACTACCGTCCGGGTGCCGAGCCCCCCACTCCGGTCAAAGACACCGCTCTCGGGGAATCGATCGTACGTCGGGTGGTAGCGATGCTCATCAACGAAGCGGTCGATGCGGTGTTTTTGAAGGTCGCCTCCGTTCAAGATATCGAGCTGGCGATGACGAAGGGGGTAAACTATCCCCGCGGGCTTTTAGGCTGGGCCGACGAGCTGGGGCTTGAAAACGTGCTTGGCACCCTCGAGGGGCTCCAGGCGGAGTACGGTGAAGATCGGTATCGGCCGAATCCGCTCTTAAAGAGAATGA
>JBJOHD010000158.1:0-10650 GCA_046047875.1 Pseudomonadota bacterium
AATAGGATTTATGCTTACCACTAGTCCTGAGTTAGTTTTTCACTCCGCGGGAGTGAAAAAAACTTATTTGTCGAAGGACTCGTCGGTGTGCGGTATAGACGATGTGATCTATTGGCAACCACTTCTTCGGGGAACGATTGTGATAGTCTTTGAGCCCCGGTTTCCTCGAGCGCTCGGGAGAGGCGGGGCCCGGTAATACACCTACCCACTCCTCGTTTCGTCACAGAGTCGTAGTATCTTGATCAGTCAATCGAACTGGCGCTGGCCCCTGCTCAGTGATTTATCGGGCCAGATGCCACGGTTTTTGGCTGAAAGAAGCGACCTTATCGTTCCCCTTTCTGCCTCAGCGCCCGCTTCAAGCGCTGAAACGCGGGTTCGATATCCCGGTACGTTCGCGGGGGAAGCTCGGCGATACGGGCTTTTAGTTCTTCGATCCGTTCGTGGGTAGCAGGATGGGTGCTTAAAAACTGAAGTCCGGGGAGCGATCCGGGGATCGGTAACGCCTCAGCGGCGCGTGTCTCTTCATCCAAAACTCGCTCGAAGAATCGCACCATTCCGCGCGGGTCTATCCCAGCATCGAGGAGATATTGAAAGCCCACCGAATCGGCGTCCCGCTCGAGATCCCGGGAGTAACTTTTCGAGAGAAGAACCGGCGCGGTATTGGCGATAGCGGCGATCGCACCCACCGCATCACCGATCAAGAAGCTAAAAATCGCATAGAGTCCCACCGAGGAGACGATATTTTTCACGACATGCCGCTCGGTGACGTGCGCGAGTTCGTGGGCGAGAACACCGAGCACTTCGGTGCCGGACTCGGCGCGCTCGATGACGGGGGTCAGGATCACCACGATTCCCCCGGGGAGAGCAAAGGCGTTAAACGCAGAGTCGGGCATTATAAAAAACCGGGGAGTAAACCCGCTCGACCGCACCGTATCAACGAGGGGGGCGACGAATTCAGTGAGCGCTGACCCCACATCCGGTGATTCGATCGACACAGCGGTCATCGTAGGGGCGATCGCATCACCCGCCCGCATCTCCCATTCCACCGGGATCCTTCGAGCGATGTAACCGGCGAGAGGATCGTGCGCCCAGATAAGTCCGATCGCCGTTCCGATCACCACTACGACCACCGCGGCGATTCCCCAGAGGGCTCGATGCCGGCTCCGCTCGGTCGCACGGAGTTGGGGGAGAAGGCCCGGGTCGTTGAGGTCCTTGAGGGCGGCAACGAGCCCCCGGTCGTAGGTGATAAGGGTGTCGCCGTGAAGGGCAGGGTGCTTCAGATAAAGAATCCGGTCGTTTGAGCCTCCCCGCGAGATGGCCAGACCCTGAATCGGGATGCAAACGCTCGAGTGCATACCTGAAAAGTCGACCGTTCCCGCCGAGATAGTCAGCGAGCCGCTCTCCCGCGCGCCGTCCGTTGTAAGGCGAACCCCCTCGAAACACCGATTTTGAACTTTTGAGCCCATACCGTTCTCTTACAGCAGCTGCCGCACAAGGGAAAGGCGGCGCGATGCAACTCCGCTTTCCCGCAGGCCGTAGTCGGCATACTCTATCACTATGACCTCTGAGATCGCTCTCCTCCTCCTCGTTATCGGCGTGATGGCGTACCTTTTCTTCTCAAACCGATTGCCGGTGGATCTCACCGCATTGCTGGGTATATTAGCGCTTACCTTCACGGGACTTTTATCTCCGACCGAGGCGTTCTCCGGTTTCTCTTCAAGCGCGGTGATAACACTCATCGCGATATTCTTCATCAGCGGGGCGATGCGGTTAACCGGTGTCTCCGATACAGTTGGCGGGGGTATCGCCCGTGTCGGTGGGGGACAAGAGGCCCGCACGGTGGGGGCAGTTGTCCTCGCCGGCGCGCTCGTTTCCGCGTTCATGAACGATATCGTTGCGGCGGCGATCCTTCTCCCCGGTGTGATGAACGTCTCCCGACGCACCGATATACCACCATCTCGTCTTTTAATCCCGCTCTCGTTCGGTACGATTCTGGGGGGAATGCTCACCCTTATCGGGACACCACCTAATTTTCTTACGAGTGAGCTCGCCGCAGCTCAGGGGATCCGGCCGTTTGGTTACCTCGAATTCACTCCGTTCGGGGGCGTTATGGTTGCCCTGGGGGCGCTTGTGATCGCGACCTTCGGCCGGCGGATGCTGCCCCGTTCAGAGATGCCCCCCGATTCCGGGCGGATGCGGCGGGGATTGCCGAAGGTGTACCGCCTTTACGAGCGGCTCTTTGCGTTGAGGATACCGGAGAGCTCGACGGTGCACGGATATACCTTGGGGACGCTTCGCTTCGGAGATCTCCTCAAAGGTCAGGTTGTGGGGATACTCCGTAACGGTCGACGGATCCTCGCGCCCCGCGCGACCGAGACCTTAGAGCGAAACGACGTGCTCATTATCGGGGGGCGGCGTGAAGACCTCGATGAGGTGCGGATATTCCACGGAATCACGACCGCCGAGATCTCTGATCTCGAATTGAAGGCGCTGGATCGGGCGGGGCCGTGGGCCCGTTTTGAGGTGGGGGCCGGGGAATCGATCGGTCTGACGATCGGTGAGCTTATCGCCGACTCCGGTGCGGCGGTCGAAGTAGTTGCACTTGAGCGGAGGGGCGAGGTGCGTCAGCGCGAGCTGAGGCAGCAAATCCTGGAGCTCGGGGATATCGTACATATCCGGGGCAGCCTCGGGGCGCTTGATCGTTTTGGGCTCGCCGAGCACTTGACCCTCCTCACTCCTGATAAAACGGTGATACCCCGCATACGGCCCTTCCTCTTCGGGATCACCCTTCCCGACGAGGTCGCGATACAGCTGACAACCACCGGTCTCGATACCCTCACTACTCTCACCGGCCTTTCGAGCATCGGGGTCGTCCGGCGGGGTGAAGCTCTTTTCCTTGAGCTGGGGTTCGAGTTTCACGGCGGTGATAAACTTATCGTTTCCGGTGATCCCGATGGGGTAGCACGGCTCATTCACGTTGGGCAGCTCGAGCTCGAGGACGAATCGGTCGATATCGATCTCGAATCCGAGGAGACGGTGGTCGCCGAAGTGGTCCTGGCCCCCCGCTCAAGTCTAATCAATAAAACCCTCTCCGAAGCCCATTTTCGAGAGCGCTCGGGCTTTCAGGTTCTTGCAATGTGGCATGAGGGAGAGCCGATGCGGTCGCACCTCGCGACCCGACGGCTGCAGTTCGGTGACGCTCTCCTTCTTCACGGACCACGGGAGAATATCGCTCTTCTCGCCCGAGACCCCGACCTGGTTCTCCTCTCCGCGCCGAGCGAGAGCCCCCGGCGAGAACGTGCGGTGGTTGCGGTGGCAGCACTCGCAGTGCTTATCCTACTTTCCGCGTTGAACGTGATGCCGATTCAGGTGGCGGCGATGTGCGGAGCTCTCATCGCGGTGTTGGGAGGAGCGATTACGATGTCGGAGGGATACCGCGAGATCGAGTGGCGACTCGTATTTTTCGTTGCGGGTCTCATCCCGATAGGTCTCGCGTTTGAGCACACCGGAGCGGCTACTCTTCTCGCGCGGCTTGTCACCGACTACGCGGCGGATCTCGGGCCCTACGGGATCTTGCTTCTCGTCCTCATCGCGTCGAGTGCGGTGAGTCAGCTCCTCGACGGAGTCCTCGCCGTAGTACTTTTAACCCCGGTCTCGATCAATGTCGCAGCGGCTGCGGGATTCGAGCCCCGGGGATTTCTGATGGCGGTGGCGCTCGGCGCGTCGTTCGCTTTTCTCACCCCATTTAGCCATAAGGCGAACCTCCTCGTCATGAACCCGGGAGGATACCGTCCCGCTGATTACTTTAAGATTGGGGCGATCACAACGATTATCTGTTTTATCGCCGCTATGGTATTGATACCGATTCTGTATCCCTTTTAACGCTACCCTGGTCCTCATCGACGCAGGGTTGGTGCGCGGACTCTCGTGAGTTGGTAATAGGGTGAAAAATTTTTCGACTGCGATACTCGTAGCGCTTCTTGCCGGTTTCACCTACTGGGTGAGCCCGGTGACCCATTCTCCCGACTCTCGGTGGGTGCTTCCGACCGCGTTGAGTCTCGTGACCGAGGGTAATATCGGGCTTAACGAATACCGGGAATTGATCAAGGCTCGGGGAACGTACGGACTTCGCCGGAAAAAACGTGAGTTTGTTAATTTTTTTCCGGTAGGTCCCGCGATCCTCGCCGCGTCGTTTGTGGAGGTGATGCGCCGGTATCCGAGCGGCGTGTCAAAAGCGCTTGGAATCTCCTTCGATGGAGGTGGCGAGAGTTTCCTCAAACATCGGCGGATCCTCGAGCACCTGATCGCTTCGGTAGTGTGCGGAGCTGCAGTCGGAGCGCTTTTCGTGATGCTCCTTCCGGTCGCCGCGTATCCGATAGCGCTCCTTTTTGCTTGCGCGGCGGGATGGGGGAGTACGCTGTGGTCGGTCGCGAGTCGGGGCTTGTGGCAGCACGGGCCCGCGATCTTGTGTCTCGCCGGGGCGCTCGCGGTGCTCCTGCGTCGTACGGATCGAGCGAGCTCCCCGCGAGCGTGGTGGATCCAAGGACTAAGCTTGGGGTTCCTTCTTGCACTCGCTTATCTTATGCGCCCCACCGTAGCGGCAGCGATCGTGGGGATAGGAGCATACCTGTTCTTTACCGATCGGCGATCGCTTGTCCTGATGATTCTCGGGGCGCTGCCGGTTGCGATCCCGTTTATCGCGCACAACATCTCGTGGTACGGCGATATCCTGCCGCCGTATTATCAGGGCCGCGACCTTCGATTCTCGGGGACGGCGTTGGAGGCGTTGGCTGCGAACCTTATCAGTCCGAGTCGAGGACTCCTCGTCCTTTCAGCGTGGACCCTCGTCAGTTTCCTCACCCTTCGTCGGAACATGAATGCGCTTACCCTCTGCCTATGGGGGTGGTGCTTCGCGCATCTCATCGCTGTGTCGCTTTTTGATCGGTGGTGGGGGGGACATTCCTTTGGACCCCGCTTTATGAGTGAGGTCCTCCCCCCGCTGATGATTCTTGGAGCGCTGGGGATTCAGCGGGTCAAACGGCGAGGTGCAGCCCTTTCGACACTCGGCCTCCTCGTCGTCGTCTCGGTGGTGCTGCATTCCTCGGGAGCTCTCTCGTATGCAACGGTGGTGTGGAACCGCTACCCGGGAAACATCGATGAGGCTCCTCGTCGGGTGTGGTCTATAGCGCGGCCACAGAGTCTCGCACCGCTCTATCTCAATATCGGAGCCCCCCGTTCTTCTTCGACAGAGGCAACAGACGAGGCTTCTCCTCCCACGGGAAGCACTCCTTGAGCGAGCATCTTTCGCCCGAAAAGCTCTGCGCCGTACCGGGTGAGGTGGTGACCATCGGTCGTGAGGTGTCGGCCGTTTTCATCTTTCCAGTCGCATCGCGGAGTAAGCGAGCAGAAGATCTCGCGTGCATTCACTATGGCAACGTTTGATTTTGCTAGAAATTCGAGGACCTCAGGTGCGCTCGAGGTCTCCGCACGTTTCATGTTCGGGCGGAGCGCGAGCCCCATCCGCAGCGCCCGCTTGTACCCGTGGAATTCGGGTCTCGATGTGACAAAAACCAGTTTTTTCCCGGGGAGCGACCAATAGGCAGTCATCTCGGCGAGATATTCGGGGCGGACCTCTTTCGTGTCCCACCGATTTGCCAAGATGATATGGGTATATTCGGGCCGCTGTGCGGCGAATTCCTTGATGAACGAGAAGATCTTCCGGCAGCCTTTTCCCATCCGAGAGGGGATAACTGAGCACCCCGGTGCCCCTATCTGGGCAGGTGAGTAACCGTTCGAGCGGAGCGCCGAAGCGATATCGGCAGAATGGCTATCGCCGACAACGATGACACCGATCGGTTGAAGATCGGGACGTGCCCCGTCTCTATCGCACGCCCATCTCTTTAAGAAGAGGTCGTAAGAGTTGGCCCCTGTTTTTCTATTATACTGACATTCTCCCGATCGAGTGATGGCACCACGTTCACGCTGCAGCTCCTCAAACGTTTGGGAGATCTGCCGATCGCTTTTAAAGTGGTGAGTAAAACCCTTGCGCCAAATTCCGATGCCGCCAAGGAGAGCGAGCATGGCGGTGGAAGCGAATGCGAACGTGAAAACCGGACGCCGTCCGATCTTGGTTCGATCCCGAAACGGTTGTTCGATATACCGCCACGTAGGATAGGCGAGTACGAGTGAAAGCGCGGAGGCGAGCATCAGCGCTGCAGTGCTAGGCTCTTCGGGAGAGCGCAGCCGCGTAAAAGCCAGTAAGGGCTGGTGCCACAGATAGGCGCTGTAACTAATGAGGCCGATACCGACGAGGGGGCGACAACCGAGGACTTTACCGACGAAGGTCGCTGAAGAAGAAAACAAGATGACGAGCATAGCTCCGAGAACGGGGAGAAGGATCGGAAGCCCGGGGGACTCGGTCCCCTCATCGAAACGAACGATCGAGAAGAGGATTAAACCGAGTCCGACGATTGAGCCGAGCTGTTGGGCGGTCCGGCCGAATTCTCGTCGTCCGGGGGTGGAAAGATACACCGCAACGAGCGCCCCCCCGAGAAGCTCCCAGATCCGCGCCCGGGTATCGAAAAATATCTGCTCGGGGTTGAGCCGAATCTGCCACTCGGCAAAGGCGAGGCTTACCGCGGCCAGGAGAACAAGGGAAGTTCCTACACTGCGGCGTCCCCAGCGCCACAGCCAGGCGAGGAGCAGGGGAAAGACGAAGTAATACTGCTCCTCGACCGCGAGGCTCCACGTGTGAAGAAAAGGCTTCTCCTCAGCGTCGGTGCCGAAGTAGTCGGTTTCTGCTCGAAAGAAGAAGTTCGAGACGAATAAGGCGATGCTCAAGATGCTTTTTGATAGCGCTTCCAGCTCGTTCGGGAGCATAAAGAGCCAGGCAAGCGGCAGGGAGCAGAGAACGACAAATGTCAGCGCGGGTAATATTCGGCGTGCGCGGCGCTCGTAGAATCGTATAAGGCTGAAACTCTTTGAGTCGAGCTCTCCGATGAGGATCGAGGTGATGAGAAAGCCGCTAATCACGAAGAAGATATCGACCCCGACGAACCCGCCGCTGCAGAGGCTCCATCCTGCGTGAAAAAGGATTACGGGGAGAACAGCCAGGGCGCGAAGCCCGTCGATGTCGCGTCGGTAGTGCATCGACTCGACGGTAGCAAAGTCTCGACGGGCTGAACATCAACCAAGTCGGTGGGTGGAGGTCTACCTTAAGTTAAACACCGAACGAGCGGGGAAAAAGATGGCGTGCCCGATAGGAGTCGAACCTACGACCTTCGCCTTCGGAGGGCGACGCTCTATCCAGCTGAGCTACGGGCACACGTCGGAAGGCCGCTATACTACCCAACTGGTTCCGGTTTTCAAGTCCTTAGGGAATTCGGGAGCTTACAGGGGTTGGGCGGACAGCATCTCCGCAGCGAGCCGCGCCACCCGCTCCGGTGCGTTCTTTGTACCGCCGAACTCCGGCCGTTCATCGAAGGCGCGAAGTTTCGAGCGCACCTCGAGAAGCCGGGTTTTGAGCTCCGTCCTATACGTCTCATTAAAGAGGAGCACCTCAAGCACGCTCGCGGTGTACTCCGGGGTTGCCTTGTCTTGGAGTATCTCGGTCACCGTTCCGGGACGGAGGACGTTGACGATCGAATACTCTGAGAGGTCAACGCATCGCTTAACGATGAAGGCGGACAGGGGGCTTGCACGGTAGAACATGGCGAAGGGGAGTCCGCAAAAAGCGCCTTGGAGGTTTGAGGTGCCGGATTTAAGTAGTCCGGCGTCGGCTACTCGCATTACTTCAATGGCGTTTCCCTGAGTGACCCGAAGCCAGGGCGGGGCTCCCAACTCGGCTGAGACGGCAGCGGCGTCGATCGTCGGGGCAACAACGACGATCGCCTGAACGCCGGGATGATTCTTTTGGAGGATGAGGAGCGCGTCGCGCATCGTCGCCAGATTGCGCGCGACCTCCGCCCGGCGGCTTCCCGGTAGCACCACCAGGGTGGGTTTAGCTGGGTCAAGGCCGAGTCCCTCGAAAAGGGCTGAGCGGCTGGGCGGGGTGTCGTTCCATTCATCGGCGAACGGATGCCCCACATACACCGAGTTTTTGTAACCGTTCGCCTCAAAAAACTCCCGCTCGAACGGAAAAATAACCGCAGCACGGTCGATATATTCAGTGATCGACCTCACCCGATAGCGGCGCCATGCCCATACCTGGGGGTAGATATAATTGAGTACCGGCACCCCCGCGCGGTGGGCTGCTTTGGCGAGGTGCATATTGAACTCGGCGTAGTCGACCGTGATGAGGAGGTCGGGCTTCGTTTCTCGAACGAGACGCTGCATCGTACGGAGCGCGGTGACGACCTTCCCCAGAGAGCCGACGATCTCGGTGAATCCCATCACCGAGCCGGCACGTTCCGCGTCGATATCGAGCTGTACCCCCGCTGCGCGAAGGTTGCGTCCCCCCATCCCGCGCACTTCGATATCCGGCCTCACCGCCCTGAGCGCCGCCACCACTTTAGCCGCGTGTTCATCGCCCGACAGTTCGCCCGCGCTGATGATGATTCGTTTTAGTGGGGTCACAGTGAAAAGTATCGCTATTCGATTTGACTCAACTCTAATCCGCAGGGCCGCGGCTGGCAACGTCAGGAACGAATACCGCCTAGAAAGCCGGTGACGGTGTTGGTATAGTCCCGGCTATGGCTTGTATCGCCCTTTTTGGCGGATCATTTGACCCGCCCACCCTTGGTCACGTCGCTACCGCGCGAAACGTACTTGATTCAGGGCTGATCGATCAGTTGTGGTTTGTCCCCGCCGGGGACGATCGGTACGATCGTCCGGTGGTGGCATCGTCGTCCGATCGGCGCAAGATGGTTGAGCTGTGTATCTCAGAGGTGTTTCCCGAGGACGCTCGGGTGAGGCTTGAACCGGCGCAACTCGAGGGGCGTCTTCCCGGTTCAGCCGCGATCGACCTCGTCGACTTTGTGAAAGCCCGCGATCCGGGGCATGCCCTCTTTTTCGTCATCGGAGTGGATAACATCGAGAAGATCGCGCAGTGGCGCGAGGCTGAGCGGCTCACCCAGTCGGTGCGATTTCTCGCCGTCCCCCGCGTCGGGGAGGCGATCGCTCCGCAGATCCCCCCGTATGTTACGGTGATTGAGGGGGGGGAGCATTCGAACGCGGCGAGTTCCACCGTGCGAGAGCGGCTCCGCCGCGGTGAAGCGGTCGACGAGCTGGTGAGCCCCGGGGTCCGGGCGTACATCGCCGCCCAGGGGCTCTACGCCGCGGGCCCACGCTAGGTTTTTGGCGTGTCCATGGCATCAAAGTGATTAAATCACACTATTAGCGCGCCCCCTCATATCAAAGTTATAGTTCCCGGCTCGATACGCCGGGTGCAGGTTTTGTTGTGCAAGGAAAACAATGGGTTGCCATCTTCGCGTTCTCTCGCTGCTCCTCGCTGTGGGAAGCCTTTGCGGCGTTTCTCGTGAGGTCGTAGCCCAACCGTCCTACCAGGTTCACCGATCGCTGACCTTCGGCCGTGCCGCGCTCTCCACGTACGCGCGGGGCGGGGCGTACGATACGAAGCGAAACCTGTACGTTGCCGGTGGCAGTCATACGTCGAATATCGAAGCGGTGTGTCCGCGGGTCTTTCACTTCGGACCGCGAGGCGGGAGCGATAGCTTCGTGATGAAGTTTAACCAACGGGGCGCCCTTAAATGGTGCCTCATCATCGGGGGGAGTGGATACGACCGGCTCTATGGGATCGATGTACGAACGATGCCTGCGGCGAACGGGCGCCCAGCCTACAACTATATTTTGGTGCACGGGCGGGCGGGCCCTCAGATGCCGACGACGGTGAGCGCGGTTGCGCCGGAGTTTTCGGGGGGTGTTGGTCCGGGAGCGAGCGGCTACGGAGCGCAAGACGGATATGTCGCAACCTTTATCGATCGCGATATCGCTGACACGAACCCAGCGCTCTCACCGCAGTTTCTAGCTGGCACCTACCTCGGCGGTAATAATCCCCAGAACACCGATAATACGCCGACTCGAGGGGCGCGGATCCTTTCCCTAAACGGGGTATTGCACGTCGCTGCCTTCACCGGCACCCTCGGCAATCCGGTGATATTGCCCGCGGGGCTCCAAGCGATAACGACCAATGGTACTCACGATAGCGTCGGTAGCGGGACCGAAGATGTGCTCGTGACGCTCTTGCGGCTCGATACCCTCGCGGGGGTGTGGGCGACATTCGTCGGTGGAAGCGGCAACGAGAGTAGTTCGGGCTCGATAGCGATCCTTCCCCCCGATTCGCGCCATCCTCGTGAGCGACCGGTTGTCCTCACCGCTACGACCTCGAACGATATCGCTTTTCCGCAAGTCACCGCTCCACTCCAAGCGGTGCGCCGGGGGGTTAGTGATCTCCTTATCGCGGTGCTCGATCCGATGACCGGTCAGGTCACCAACGCGACGTTGTTGGGGCGCGGGAACGCCGAATTCGTTGAGACCCACAATGTGACGACCGCGAAGGAGCGGTTTTCGGGGGAGGGCTCGCGCATCATCGTCGCGGCGCAAACGCTCTCCAACGACTTTCAGTTCACCCCGACCCCGTGGCAAAACGGGCACGGTGGAAATGGCGGAGCGGCGAACTACCAGGGCGATTGT
>JBJOHD010000159.1:0-6702 GCA_046047875.1 Pseudomonadota bacterium
GGTTACAAGTACGACTCGCTGCCCGGCGGTCACCGGCTCCACACCGTGGACCACCACTCCCCGTGATATAAAGAGGGAATATGGGGGTATATCGGGATAATTTATGACTCCGTTGCGCTCCTCAAAGTAGGCGCCCCCTTGATACGTTCTTCCGAAATGAAAGATCGCGAAAACATCATCGTCCCCATGGCGATGGGCAGGGAGCGATGATCCCATCGGCATTCGATGAACTTGCGCCCCCTCGGCGTACCTGCGCTCACCGAGGATCGCTTGCATAAATTCGATCGCCTGAGGGGCTCGAAGCATATCGTTGATCGCCCGAGCATGGACACCGAAGTCACGGAGGATCCCGCGGACTCGGATATCAGCGATGCTAATACCGTCTTCTTTGCTCAACGTCGCCTCGCGGTAGGCAAGATCGGCGAGGATGTCCTCGATATGCCGGGGATTAAACATCCCGCTGAGCTCACGCTCCCGCACCGTGACGGTATCGGCAGCGCGGATCGACGCTGCAAGTTCAACGGAGGAGCGTGGCGATGGTTGAGGAGCGTGGTGCATGGAAGGCTACGCTACGCCGAGTTCGCGCCGAACTCAATCGGAAATAGAAACGAAAAACACCTCTTAGGATGATCGGACGCATAATCAGCCGGCGAGTCGTGTGGTGTACTTTGCCACAGTCGGTCCCGAGCGGGGGCGGTGAGCTCGATAAGCGAGGCGCCACCCATCGGGGCCGATTTTTATTCGTTCGAAGGGGGAGGCCCGCTGAGCCGATCTCATCGGCTGCCGCTGTGTTTTTGAACCGGGGTTTCACCGAAGAAAGAGTAGTCGGAGGGCGAACCACTACCAAGAAAACACCTTTGAGGGTGTGTTCGAGGGAGTGAGTTCGCCATCCGAGCTCGCGGTGTGTACGAATACATCACCACGGGGGCACATCACGCCGTGCGGAATTCGGCATCGATGAACCCTTGGTTGGCCTCTTCTTCCTGGACGATCTCGCGGAACCGCTTGTAGCGATCACGCGACTCTTCGCTCTTCGGACCGGGCACGAGTTTGACATCGCGCATCCGACCTTGAAAGAACGAGAACTCGACCCGGAACCACATCATGGAAGAGTTACCGTTCGGAGCCACGATCTCGACACCATCACCCGCATCGATGAACGCCGTGAGGCGGTCACCACGACGGGAGAACTTGAAGAGAAGGGTGGCTCCGGACTCGAACTGGAAGCGCCGTGCATTCATCTCGGTCAGCGGGACGTCCTCGGCTCCACTGGTGAGGTGGACGAGACCGTCGTGAGCTTCCCGACGGATGCGCACTTTGGCGCAACAGGACTTAGCCATGACTGGCTCCTTGATGGGGACAACATCACCGACAAGCGGACGTTCAACATTCGAAGTCTCCCTCGATTTATTGCTGAACGTTAAAACCGTTGACGGTGGTGTACGCGAAGCACACTTCACGTAAACCACCGCCCACGGCGTGATGCCATCGGACTCTCTCCCTCTACCCACGACCGATAAATGTTAAAACGGGGGTCGTCTCTCGGGACGATCAGAACCTTTGTGGTGTTTTTCGCACCTCCGCCCGGTGATATAACCGATCCCGGGCTCGAAAAGCACTAAAATAATTTGCCGCTACTCCTCAAGGGCCCATCCGCATCGGCTAGACGCGGCGGTAGTTAGACTGGGCGAGGATACCGATTGTGGAGAAGGGGCGGGGCTTAAAGAGTATAACCTTCAATGAGGAATGGTCTACCCTCGAAGCCGCCGCCGAGCGATCACGTACGTTTGGTGAACTCCGTGACCGCAGCCAGGACCCGCTGTCGAACAAGGGCGAAACGTGCTCCCAGCTCACGCCCCGCAGCATATCCCCGCGTGAGCCCGAGCTCCTGACTCAGAGCGATGCTTTCTTGAAAGAAACGTCGAAACGCCTCCAACAGACGCTCATCCTCGCAGAGCTTCGCAGAGTATCTTCTCGTTGAAGCTCGACGTCGAAGCACCTGACACGCAAATGCGTTGATGCTTTGCGCGAACCACTCTCTCCGATGTGGATCGGTAAAGTGGATGAGCTTGAGACCTCGGCATCGTCGAATCATCTCAATGGCGGTGCCTTGAGTGAGCTCTCCACATCGCTCAGCGGCCTCAGCTCGAAGCCTCTCGCGACAAATCGGGGAGACGCTCTCGGCACCATTGTGGCGCGGCACAATTCGTGAAAAGCTCGTCACTCTCCTCATATTTTTCCTCATGATAACCTCTCCGGAGCCTCTCCTTCGACCCACGATGGATACGAAAGCCACATCGCTCCACCGCGCTCGATCCAACAAGGATCGATGGTGGTTACGTGTGGGAGAAAACCCTCTCTCTAAGCCCCGCGTAACGACTTTAGGGATAAATTCGTTACGGAAGGTTAGAGATCTAATACTACTCATCCCGAACAAAAAAAGAGCACAGCCAACAAGGTCGGATCAAAGGGGCGGGGCTTTGGAGAGAAGAACCATTTTCAGAGAACGCTTGATAGCGCCCTGAGAAAGCGCTCCTAACCGAAGACCCGCCGAAACCAAAGCTACCCCGGGTTGTTTTGAGCCCGGAGATAATGCTCAAACTGCCGAACGACTCTCGCGTGCTCCCTGCGGAACCACACCAGAGTTGCTTCGGTCTGAGCCCGGCTTTTCACCGCTCCCAACCGATAGTGGCGGTCGGCGCACAACTCAATGAAGAATTGGAGGTCGTTCACCATCTTCATTGTCGTTTTTTCGCTGATCGAATCAGGCATCGCCCTGATATCGTTCGGCTTGCAAAGCGACCGAATTTTGAAGATGAGCACCAGGTTCGTCATCTCGGCTCGCTTGATCGGTTGAGCAAAGTGCTCAAAGCTCCACGCCTTGATCTTTGCCAACACAATCAGTGGCTCAGCCGTATCGGCATCAACTCCGCAATTCCGGAGTTCGGCACGCATCTTGTCCCCGTTTGCACGGGTCACATCTCCCGATCCTTCATGCTTCGGGATCGAGCGAAACGTTTCATGATACACGATTGTTTTTCTTTCTGCGGTTATCAGAACCCGCGGCAGGTCCTTCGATTAGAGCTTCTTTTCGTTCTGCATCTCCCCCAATGACATCGAATGATGTCGAGAAGAGACACCGAACGAACAGAGAAAAACCTTTTTCTCTAAGCCCCTCGTCGACGCTTCATAGAAAGCGCGTACAACGGGTTAGAGAACGAAACTTCTACCGGAAGAAAGGAGGGGAAAAGAGCAGCCCTCACACAGTAGCAGAGTCCAGTCGGCCACTCAACATTTAATGGGTTAAGTACACATTCATAGCACTACGCGCAGGGGACCATCCCGCCGCTTGCACTTTAATTTGATATAGAATAATAATAGAAGCTATGTCTCGTTAAAAGAGGCTAGTCACTCTATGTTAAACAATAAAAACAAATGGTTAGACATCCCATCGGCGCACGACGGGGACAAGAGGGAGCCAGCTATCGACGCCCTCTACGAGCGGGGGCTTCTGTGGCTCGCTGAGGCCCAGAAACGGTACGGTGGCTCCCCGCCGCCAGGCGTAGCACGCCAACCGAACGTTATCCCGCCGCTTAGACCCGAACGACGCGATCTTCCTGGTGGTGACTCCGCCTGCATTCCTTTGGGGGGGCTCTTCGCTCCTGGCACCGTCCACGAGATCACGGTTGCAAGCGCGATCAAACGGGCACCGAGCTCAGTGGTTTCGGTTATCGGTGCCGAGATATTAAAGGAGTGCTCCCGCGCGACCGAGGGGAAGCGCCCCGCACCGAAACTCGCCCTCTGGATCGGCCGAGCCACATGGCCTACGCCGCAGTTTATCGATTCTATCCTCGAAGAACGTAGTCTGGGATCGCCCTCTACCGCGCAGGAGCTGCGAGCACAGTGTCTGTTTCTCGATCCTCCAAACGAGAAACTCCTTCTCTGGAGCGTCGATACCGCGCTCCGCTCCCGAGCGGTCGGGGTCGTTGTCGCAGCGCTCCCTCCTCTCTCCCTTGGACTGAGTCGACGGCTCCTCCTCGCCGCAAAAGAGGGGGGCGCTATCGGGGTCTTTCCGCGAACGGTATCAAAAAGCGGAGCTCCCCTTATCACTGCTTCAGCGGTCACAAGCCGGTGTCTTATCACCCCTGAGATATCGACAAGCGATCGCCCCCGGTGGCGAATCGAGCTTCTAAAGTACAAAGGATCTCCTCCCCGTCGAACGACGTGGTGCGTGGAGCTGTGCGCAAACGATGACGACAAAAACGTACCTCTCCATTTATCTACCGATGTGGTCGATCGACGTACTCCGTCGACGACTCCGGGAGACGACGAGCGGACGCGGGAACGGGCTTAAGATACCCGTACCCCATACCCTCGTATCGACCGAAACGAACCACGTCGTTGTAAAGCGCTCCTGCGCTGAGTGCGCCCGCGCCGGGGTGCGTACAGGGATGGATCTTGCGCTGGCACGCGCGCTCCTACCGACGATCTCAGCCCATCCGTTCGAGCCCCGTAACGATATTAAGGCGCTCACCGAGCTCGCTCGGTGGCTAGGGCGACTAAGCCCCTTAGTGGGACTCGATCCGGAGCTCCACAACCCGATCCTTGAAACGAAAAAAACGGGTCGAGAGAGCGAACTTTTTACCGAACAACTACGATGGGGAATTATCGTTGATCTAACCGGCACCGAACGACTCCACGGGGAGACCGAGGCGCTCCTCGAAAAACTCCTCGCGAAACTCACCCACAGCGGGGTCGAGGCGTTCACCGCGGTCGCCCCTACCCTTGGGGGAGCGTGGGCGCTCGCTCGGTTTACGGGGCAACCGATCGTACGGGTGAGCGATATCGCCGCATTAAAAACCACGTTGGCACTCCTCCCGATCGAGGCGCTCCGCCTCCCTACGATCACCCGCACCGCACTCCGTGAGGTGGGTGTCACACAGATCGGAGAGCTTTTAAAGATCCCCGCCCGTACCCTCACCGTGCGCTTTGGGCACCTCCTCCTTAATCGCCTCGATCAAGCGCTTGGTCGGGTCGAGGAATCGTTCCGCGCGCTTCCCGTTCCGACGATCTTCCGCGCCACGGCGCGCTTCGATATACCACTCCATCACCACGCCGCGATTGAGCGCACTATCGTGCGGCTCGTGGAAAAGCTTGTAAAACGCCTCATGGCGAGCGGCTACATCGCCCGATCGTTTTTTATCTATCTTGAGGGAAGAGCGATCGATCGGACAAAGCAAACCCTCCTTAAAACGATTCACCTTACCGGTGGCACCGCGGATGCCATCCACCTTACCACCGTTATCGCCCCGGTCGTCGAATCGATCCGGTTCGAAGAAGGCGCGGAGCGGATCGTGGTCGCTGCAGAAAATATCGAACGGGCGGTATATCCCCAGAGCGATTTCTTAGATAACCCCGAAACTGCGATCATCGAGCTGGCCCGAGCCGAACTTTTGAATACCCTTGCTGTGCGGCTCGGGGAGAGCGGGATGCGCCGCGCGGTTTTTCATCCTTCGTATATACCTGAAAAAAGTTTTTCGTTCGTATCGATTCGCACGGACGGCAAGGATCCCCTCGCGCCCGACACGACCCCGAGCCTTACAGTTGAGAGGCCCCCATATCTTCTTTCCCCCCCCGAGGCGGCGAACGTTATCGCGATGCTCCCCGATAAGCCCCCTTCGTGGATCGATTGGCGTAAAAGAAGCGCCAAGATAATCCACGGCACCGGGCCTGAGCGGATAGCGCCGGAGTGGTGGAGCGGAGACGTCACCACCCCTGCAGGGGATCGCGATTATTTTAAGGTACAGACCGAGAACGGCGCGTGGTTATGGGTCTTTCGCGATAACCGCACCCACGCCTGGTTCGTCCATGGGGTGTGGGTATGATGGTTCTATTCACCGGTCGTGGCGCGCTCCGGCCGGACACAGTCCGGCCCTCCAGATATCGAATCACCCCAAACGACTGTAGGCGCTTATGCCCGATAAACCGTACGATAAGATAAAACCCCCGAGCCTACCGGTTCGGCGCGCACCGAAGCGCCCGGTCTACGCCGAATTTTTGGCGACGACGAATTTTTCCTTCCTCCGCGGAGCGAGTCATCCTGAGGAATATATCGCCACCGCCGCCGAGCTCGGCTACGCCGCTATCGGGGTCGCTGATTATGTAACCCTCGCTGGGATCGTCCGCGCCCACACCGCCGCGCGCGATATCGGAATGCCGTACCGTCCCGGCGCTCGCCTCATACTTATCCCCACCGACACTCCCCCAACAAACGTCGACCTCGAACGGGAGATCGAGCATCAATTTGCGGTGGTTGAGTTCGCGGTGTTCCCACTCAATCGACGGGGGTACGGAGACCTCTGCCGCCTCTTAACGCTCGGTAAAACAAGGCTTCCCGGCGCGCGGTGTCTCCTTACCACCGCCGATTTCATAGCCCACCAAAAAGATCTCGCCGTAATCGTTCTTCCCCCAACTCCAAAACCGGTGCGTGATGGCGTCGACTCAAAGGCGATCGACACCTGCGCTATCGTCGGCGATCTCCTCGCCGCTGCCACCGATCGCTCCGTGTGGTCGGTAGCGCTCACCAAAGACTACACCTTCTTTAATCCTCACGCCCAAGAGCTCGCACGTACCGTTTCAAAAGTACACGGACTTCCCCTCATCGCTACGAACGTACCGACCTTTCACACCCCTCAAAGAAAA
>JBJOHD010000160.1:0-4302 GCA_046047875.1 Pseudomonadota bacterium
AATCTAAAACTGTGTACATCGTGGGAAAACCGCAGATACGCCGCGCGTCCCCATCGACAGCGATATGTTCAAAGAGCGCACGTTTATCTTGTCGGTAGATGCATTCGAGGTACTGGTGATCGCGCTCAGCGATCTGCTCCATAAAAGCTGGGGTGAGTGGTCTCGTATCGCCGAACTGCTGCCCAACATGCGCCATATCGACTCCACTAAGAAAACAAACCCGGTCACCCCGACGCAGCCGCTCTGAGACGCACTCAGCTAGCGCCGCGGCGAAGCTCTCATACGGTTCGACCTCGCTTGGTGGCCGGCTCCCTGCCACCATCTGATGAAATCCTCCAACTAAAATCGGCACGATTCGGGGAAGCTCCTTTATCCGTCGGAGAAACGGCGCTTGAAGTTCGAGTGAGTGCTCCCGGCGGTGGAGTATCTCATCGGCGAAGCTGCGCCCCGTCCCGTAGAGCCCCGCAAGCTTAGCGACGAATTCCCGGTCGCACGGCAAGACACCGAACGGCGAGGCAAAATCCTTGGCTGAGAGGTGGAAAAGGTGCCGGCTATATTGATGAGCGGTTCCGATGAGGACATAAAGATCGTGCGATTCCGGACGGAGATACGAGTAAGTTTTCCCGTAGCACATTCCACCCCGACGATAATCAATGTGGGGAGAGACCAGACCGATCATGGCTCGCTCAGGCTGAACGATCGGTGCGGTGCCGTGGCGGAGCCATGCATCGATCTCTTTCCCAAGCACGGCGCTATCGCTCGGATAGCTCGCCCCGGCGAGCGCCGCGGGCCGCATCGAACTCTTCGAAAAATCATCCCGTATCCGGCGCTCCGCATCGAAAAAACGGGGGCTCTCAAGGAACAGCGCGGTATCGAGCATCCTTACAAGCTCTTCGATGAGCGTTCGTTGAACTCCAAATGAGCTGAACTTCCCGGCGATCTCGTCGACGGAGAGCTTCCCCTCGAATTCCGAGATGATTGGCGCGACCGCGGCGACGAGCCCGAGGGGCTGGGGGCTGATACCGAGGGGGCAGGTTACGAGCAGGATCTCTTGGTTCTGCACCCGCTCGATCCGCAGATCGATCGGCCATCGCAGCTTCGGATATTCAAGGGGACGAGACATCGGTGCGTCGCTCCGAATAGGGGTGCCCACTCATACGAGACGGGGAGATCGCTCCCGATAGTATCTCATGAGAGGCGGGTGGTGTCACTTGCCGATACAGAAGCGGCTAAAAATCCGGCCTAAGATATCCTCGGTGTAGGTTTCTCCGACGATCTCCTTAAGCTCGCTCAGCGCAAGACGTGTCTCCGCGGCGACGATCTCAGCGGGCGCTCTCGAATCGAGCGCACCGCTGGCGCGCTGGAGCGCTTCCTCAGCGCGAAGAAGCCCGGAGCGCTGCCGCGCATTCGTAACGATCGAGCTCGTCTCAGCGTGCGAGACCAAGCGAGATTCGACCTCGCTCACCAGCGCGGCGGTAAGGTCATCAAATCCAGTCTTCGTCGAGGCGGAGAGAAAAAAGTTTCGGGCACACACCGTGGAGTCGCAGTAGTGTGTCGAAAAAGCCCCGGGATTAAGGTCGATCTTATTCGTGATCATCCATACCGCGTTCGCCTTGCCGCGGAGAGATTCGAGCACCTCCTTCCACGATTCAGCGCGATCATCGGCATCGACCACAAAAAGTACGAGGTCAGCCCAGCCGATCCGCTCGCGCGCGCGTTCGATGCCGATCCGTTCCACCGTATCAGAGGAGTCAGTTATCCCGGCAGAGTCGCAGACGATAAAGCGGTAGCCTTTAAGGGTGACCTCCTCCTCGATAAGGTCGCGGGTGGTTCCGGATATCGGGGTGACTATCGCCCGTTCCCGACCAACGAGGAGATTCAAGAGGCTCGACTTTCCGACGTTCGGGCGTCCGGAGAGGAGTACCCGAAACCCATCTCGGACGACCTGACCGAACGAGTAGCTCCCCAGAAGTTGTCCGATCTCACGGTGCGCTTGCTTGAGCTCTTCTCCCACAGCGCTGAGCGATGCCGGGGTGATATCCTCGTCGCTAAAATCTATCCCCGCCTCAAGCTCCGCGACCGCGTTTCGAAGGGGCTCACCCACAGCGTGGAGCGCGGCGCTGAGCCGACCGTTGAGCTGCTCCGCCGCGACCGAGAGCGCTCGCTCGCTCGTCGCGGCGATGAGATCGGCTACCGCCTCCGCTTGCACAAGATCAAGCTTGCCATTTAAAAAGGCCCGCTTCGTAAACTCGCCCGGCTCGGCGGGTTCAATACCCAGGGCGAAGAGAGAGCCCAGAATCCGCTGGGCGATTAGGGGGCTCCCGTGGAACTGCAGCTCCGCGACGTCCTCCCCGGTGTAGCTGTTGGGGCCGGCGAAAAAGACCGCGAGTCCCCGGTCTATGGTGGAACCGGATTGAGGGTCGATGAACTCGCCGAACACAAGGCGACGAGGGTCGGCGCATGGGTCGCTCGACCCTCGAAAAACGGTGCGGAGTGCGGAGGCTGCTCTCGGGCCGCTGATCCGAACGATCGCGACCCCCGCCGGAGCGGGTGCGGTAGCGGCAGCGGCGATCGTTGAGTCGGTGTTCATACGCCGCAGGGATATCCTTTTATCGCCTGTCGCCCCTCCCGCTGAGCGCTCCGGCCAAGCGTTAGATTAACGTCAGTACGAATCCAAACGAGAAGATAGCGAGGCTCGCTAGCACCGTCGCCTTCACCGGACTCACGTTCAGTTCACTTCTGAGATACACCTGCTGGGTTATCGAGATGATATTATTGACGAGCCAGTAGAGCACCAATCCCGCCGGGAAGGGGAAGATGATGAAGCTTATCGTGAAGATTACCGGCAGCATCATAAAGATCTTCTTCTGCTGCGGATCCATCGCCGTTGGAGTGGTCATCTGTTGATAAAACATGCTGGCGCCCATGAGGAGAACCATCACCGGGATCCCGATACCGAAGACGTAGAGGTGCTCAGGAGCGGAGAGATCGTTGATCCAGAGGGCGAACGGAGCGTGCCGTAACTCGATCGAGTTTAAGAGCGCGTTATAGAGACCGATAAAGACCGGGATCTGAATCAGTACCGGTAGACATCCCCCCATCGGATTGACCCCGCGGCGCTTATAGAGCGCCATCAACTCCTGATTAAGCTGAGTCGGATCGGTGATCCGCTCGCGGAGCGCTTTCATCTCCGGTTGAATCTGCGCCATCTTCTGCATCGAGTCGAAGCTCGCCTTCGTCAGCGGCAAAAAGAGCAGTTTTATAAAGAGAGTTAAAAGGATGATCGCGAGCCCGTAATTGCCGAGCAGATCGTTAAACGCTCGTAAAAGCGCCAACAACGGGTGCGCTAAGAAAGCGAACGTGCCCAGATCGATCGCCCGGTCGAGGTCGAAACCGTGCCGCTCCAGGATGCGATCGTCCTTCGGCCCGATGAACACTCTCATCGACGCTCCTGTGGGGGTACCGACAGCCCTGACCGCGTAGTTAAGCCCGCTGACATCCCGGGAAACGGACGCTGGTGCAGGACCTGTTGTCGGGATCAGCGCTGCGAGGAAATACCGCTCGCTGTAGGCAACCCACTGCATCGCCCCAAGCTCTTGAACGCTCAGCGCAGGATCGTAGAGGTGGCTCACCGAATCGGCGGCGTTTAAACTCGAGAACCAGGGGGTGTCGTTTCTTACGTGTTCAGCATGAGGGGGGACTCCGTGAGTCCATTCGATCGAAATGGGGGCGCCCGCTGCGACCGGTTGGTCGAGGGAGACCTCCAGGTTAAAAAGATAGCTGTCAGACGCGAAGCGGTAGGTTTTTCTAATCCCGATACCCGAGGGGAGGGTGCCGCGCAACGTGATAGCGAGCTCACCCTCGCCCTGTTGCACCGAGTATGACCCGTTCGCAGCCGGCGCGCCCCGACTCGTCGATTCGACCGTGTAACGCACCTGCACGTCGTTTTCTGTCGGAGAGTAGACCCCGATCGGGAGCGGTACTCCCGGCGCTACACCGATCAGGTCGTATCGATCGTTCGACGCAAGGTCATCCCGATATTTCTTGAGGGTATAGTGCTCAAGTCTTCCACCGATAAGGGAGATGGAGGTGTTGACGAGGTCGGATTCGATCGAGAGTGAACCCCCTTGGCGGATCTCCTCAGGAGTCGGGGGAATGAGTGAGCTTGGTGAGACCACCCCCGGAGCTTGAGGCGCGGCGCTCGGTGCGGACACGGCTGATTGAAGGGATCCGCTTGGCTGAGCGACGGCGAGCTGCTTTTGCTCCTCGGCGTATCGCCGCACCTCTTGCTGATACGGCGTG
>JBJOHD010000161.1:0-3514 GCA_046047875.1 Pseudomonadota bacterium
GAACGAACGCGGTCTAACGGGTGGGCGCGGTGGAGAAGCAGGCTATCGAGGAGCTGCAACGGGACACACTTCTCGATGGGAATGCGGGTGAGGTTCACCCGCTCGTTCCAGGTATAAAGGAGCTCGGTATAACGAGCGAAGCTTTCGAGCTGACGATCGTCCAGAGGGATCTGTAGGAGCGCCGCCCCACCGCGAAGGGCGTCTCGATCTTCGTTTCGCATAACGCTTACTCCTTAGGAGCGGGCACACGCTCCGCCAAGATGAAGACTACCCCATCGCCCCGGCGGGCGAGAAGCACAACCCCGAAGGGGTCGCTCGACGTTCGGTGGCGGGGAAGCTTAAGTTTCGACCGAACATCGTCGGGGTCGTCCGCGACACCCCGTTTCTTTATCTCGGTCCGGTTCGTCCACCGAAGGTCATGAAGTCGGCCCTTTAAGTCGCGAAGACGATAGGGGGCGGATTCAAGTATCCTAAAAAGTCGGGCGAACGGAGTAAACAGGGGGGCCGAGGAGATTCCGTATGGGGAGCGGGGGTCGAGGTCTCGAACCGAGTGGGCGGCGTAGAACGATTGAACCGCGTGCGACCGGGTAAGTGCCGGATGGGGATCGAGGAGGTAGCCGACGAGCTCCTCGCTGGGAGGGACGGTATCCGGCTCCGCAGCGGTATCACCCCACGACGCGTCGCAGTCGGCGAGATGCACCACGGGGGGTGGTGACGCGAGCCCCCGCCACAACGTCTGCTCGAGACACTCGCTATCAAAGCCGATGAACTGACGCCTCCAGCCGGAGGGGAGTTCGAGGTCGAGGGCAGGTGAGATCTTTATCCCGATCGTCCCTTCGAACGACAGCTCGGTGATGGCACTGAGAGGGGGAAGGTAATCCTCTCCGGAGCGGAGGCGGGCGCCCCCCAGGTCCCGTCGTGAAGGATCGGCGTATATAGCATCGTACCGGGAGAGGGGGGACGCTGTCAGATAGTCCTCAAACGTGGTGTTTATAATCTCGACGTTTGTAAACCCTTGGACGGCGAGGTTGTGGCGCGCCATATCAGCGAGCAGGGGATCCGGTTCGAGGGAGGTGATCTCGCCGCCGAGTCGGGCGAGGTATGCGGTGTCGAAGCCGGCCCCGGTTCCGACCTCAAGGATCCGTTGAGCTCCACGGAACATCTCCGCCCGGTGCTGAGCTATCTCCGGGCGGGAGGCCTGCTCCACACTTCGGCAGGACAGGTAGGCGTTCTGGCACCATTCGCCGAGCCGGGGCGCTGCTTTATGGCGAGCGATGACGAGATCGATCGCGCCGTTTACCTCAGCGCCGGTGAACGATCGAGCTGTGCTTTTCAGCTTTAAGGCGAGCGCCGCGGGATCAGCCCCCAACTCTTCAGCCAGTTTCTCGGTAAGACGGAGGAGGTCAACGCCGTGGGCGGTGCGCCAAAAAGAGATCGGGAGATGGGGTGATGACATACGGCTACTATCGACCGGTCTATCGGCGGCAGACCTGTGGGGATTTTGGGGCAACCTCCCCGCGGTGTCAAATTGATGTGATCGAGCTCTGCGTCTATAGTTAACCCGCTTATAATGCGCGAGTCCGCTCTTTCCCCATTTTTGTTGGTAGTTCGCGAGCGCCTTTCGGCCCTCGTGAGAGCGTAGTCTACGTGCTCACGAGGGTAACGATAGAGCAGAGGTTTTTTAAAAAGCGCGGAGCTCTTCACGGTCGATATGAAAGCCTGAAGAGCTCCGCGCTTTTGCGGTAACGATCCATGGAGGTTTTTAATGGATAGCTACGTTCGATTGGAAGATGCGTGGTCGACCGTATGGCCGCTTGTTGGGGCTGACGGACTCGATATCGAGCTGCTGGTCGCTGGACTTGATTCGATTCGGATCCGGAACGGTCGGTGCCAGCGGTTCCTTCATTCAGGTACGACGGCGGTGGCGATCGGGGCGAGTGAATCGGGGGTGGCAACGCTCACGATCTTCGCTCGGATGATCCCGTACGTGGTGGTGTTGGTGGAGGGGGACGAGACTGGGTGGTTTGTTCGGCGACTCGCGGTGCGCTCGAGTATCTTTCGGATCCTCGAAGCCCCGTGTCGGCGGATGAATCTGGCGATCGTCGCTGACCCAGCGATCCACCAGCTTCGTTGGAGTCTGACCGAACAGATCGCTGATTAGGCGGGAGTTCGGCAGTAGCGAAGGTCTCTGTAACGGGGTGGGAGTTCGTCTCTCCCCCGTTTCAGACGCTCTTAGAAGGTTTTCCTCGACGTTGCCCACCCTTTTTCCTTAAGCATCTGGGCTCTTTCGGAGAACTGCGGCGAACGCCCCGCCGATTCCGTGCCGGTGAGGCCAGGTGCGGAGATATCCCTCCTTCGAAAACAGCGTCGAGGGAAGGTCTTCAGGGGGAGGTGCGACGGTGAAGGCGGGGTGGTTCCGTAAAAATTCCTCGACAACCCCCTCGTTCTCCTCACGCGCAACGGTGCACGTGCTATACACCAGGGTGCCTCCCGGGCGCACGAGCTTCGCCGCATTACGAAGAAGAGCGCCCTGGAGCGCGGTGAGCTCAGCGATCGTCTCCGGGTTTTTCGCCCACCGAATATCTGTTTTTCGTCCGAGGACCCCGAATCCGGAGCATGGCGCATCGAGGAGTACTCGCGCGGCGAGCCGGGGGGCGCGAAACTTCGTCCCATCCCCCGCTTTCGTGCGGATGATCGAGAGGCCGAGCCGGCGGGAGTTTTGGGCGATCGAGCGGAGGCGGGTGGGGTTAAGGTCGAGCGCCAACACCTCACCCCGATTTCGCATCAAGGTCGCGAGATGGGTCGCCTTGCCACCGGGGGCCGCGCACAGGTCTATAACGAACTCGTTCGGTCGGGGGGCAACGAGGAGCCCAACGAGTGCGGCGCTCTCGTCTTGTACCTGAAAAAGTCCCCGACGAAACGCCTCGAGTTGGTCGAGTCGAGCCCCCCGCGGCAACGAGCGGATAACGAGGCTGTCAGATAGGTACTTTGAGGGTGTAGTCATGGCACCCTCCTGCGCAAGCTTTTTGGCGAGTTGGTGCGCCGAGATCTTAAGGGTGTTGGCGCGGATCGCGACCGGCCACGCGCGATTGTTTGCGGCGCAGAGCTTACGGGTCTCTGCGGGGCCCAGATCGTGGATCCAACGCTCGATAAGCCACTCTGGATGGCTATAAAAACGGGCGAGCGCCGCTGCGCTATCGTCGGTAGGAGCTTTCTTGCGTGGGGCGCTCTTGTCGCGAAGACCCTCGATTACCGTACGGACCTCGTCTCGTATCCCTTCCCGCTCGCTCGAAAGAAGGGCGAGCGACTCAGCGAGAACCCGGTCGAACGGCACCCTTTCAAGGAAAAGAAGTTGATACGCGGCGAGCCGGAGGATATTTCTCGCGCCGGGGGAGTACTTTTCAAGGGGGCGGGGTATTCGGTCGTGGAGCTCGTCGTCGATCCGACCCCGCCATTCGATCGTGCCCTTGACGAGCCGTTGAAGAAGGGGGAGGTGGATCGCTTTCGACCGGGC
>JBJOHD010000162.1:0-3777 GCA_046047875.1 Pseudomonadota bacterium
GAGCGAGCGCCGCTGGATCGCTGCCCTGTGAAGCGTTAAAACGATCGTAAAAGAACGCCGCCAATAAGGGGTCGAATAAAGTCCACTCAGCGGCCCGATACCCCGGTTGTCCTAAATCGGACATAACCCCGTGGTACCGGATATAGTTCATCCCCACATAGTCGTCGTCATCACGGCGAGAAAAACCTACCTCCCCCATCCGGTCCCGGTAGAGCGCCCGCACGATCGCGTCCTCCTGTGCCCGGTTAAGCCCCGGATTAAAAGGATGCAGGAGAAAGCTCAATGATGAGTCGGACAGGAACCGATCGTTCTCTATGGCGAAGCTCCCCCTGGGATCGATTCGGCAGTGCAGCGCCACTGTCCCCTCGGCGATCGCCTCATCGAGCTCATGTCTCAACGAGCCGGCCCCGACGGGATACCCTTTGCTCCAATCGCCGTACCCGTGACGCTCAAAAAACGTCTTCGCTTCACGAAATGCGGCGAGGCAGCTCCCGATACTGGTGGCGCGACGGGGGAGGTTGCAGTCTTCCCACGGGCCGGTGTCGTGCTGATCATAATACCGCACCCGATTGAGGAACTTGAGCGCCACGCAGAATATCGAGTCGTGCACGTTGTCACCGTTTATCTTTCCGGTGAGTTCGCGATCGAGTTTCGCGAGATCAAGAAGCTGCTCGTTTGCACTCCGGAAGGTCGCAAAGAGCCACATCCCGATCGCGTCGAGTTGATTGTGCGCCCACGGATACTCGTACCGCACCATCCGCCGGGTTACTGAATCTATAAGCCCTTTGATATGTGGGTGATTCGAGCTGTCGGGGCTGCGATACAGGTCGCTCGCTTCATCGTGGGAGTGAAAGCGGATGAACTTATTCCGCTCCTCGGGACGGTTATAAAAAGCAGCGAGATGGGCGAGCGCATCGAGCCCCTCGATAACCCGACCTGAGCGGATCATCGCGAACGCGCACACCGCAGCATCCCGGGTCCACGCATGGGTGGCGTAGTGGGAGGCGGGGTTCGTTGAGGCGGGTATGGTGCCGGTCCCGTACACCCGTATCAGGAGCTCAACGCGGCCTAAAATCCGCTCAATCTCGTGCCCTCCGAGAATATCGGGGTGATCGATAAACTCGCGGAGGTGGTGGTTTTTGGCGAGCTCTCCTGCTGGACGGATAGCGTGCGGGTCCCACTCGGAGACCTCAACTATCGTGGTCTCAGGGGGGTCTCCCACGACGCGGTCCCGGGGCGGTAAACCGGCGCGCGAGAGCAGCGCTTTCGCGGTGTCTACATCACGAACCTCCGTGCCGTCGGCGATGCGAACCATATGTTAGCGTTCGTCCTCTACTATTTTTTGCCCAAGCCCCATCTTGCCAAACCAACACGTTTCCCCACAGGGGGAAAATGAGCCGGGAGGACCCTCACATAACACCTTGTTTTTACCAGCAAAACCGCGAAAAACACCTCGCGGCGCGCGAACGAGCGAAGCAGAACGGGCATTCAGCCGGGACTCTATATTTACTCGAGTTTCTTTGGGCTATCGTGCGGTGGGTATCGAAGCGAGATACACTTCCCCGTTCCGAAGCTCGAGGGTGCACGGTGCTTCAAGAGCCGGAATAGCCGCCACATCCCCCGCCCGAAGATCCCGCTCCCCACGGGGAGTGCGAACGGTGACCTCCCCACGAATCACCACGGCGAGCGAAAGCCCGGAGGCGACGTGGGCGAAGGTACCACGCTCACCGAAAAACCGTTCGAGGGTAAACTCCGCCGCGGGGGAGAACCGTATCCGCCCCGGTTCAACGGCGTGCTGCTCCGCGCCAAGGATCGCCGGGAAGGTCGCGGTGTAATCGAGCATGTGCAGGAGCGTGGCCTTATCCTGAAACTTCCGCGTGAGCCCGGCGCGAACAACGTTGTCGGAGTTGGCCATACACTCGACAACCTCCCCGAAGAGATATGCGTGGGGGAAGTTCGGCCCGATAAAAACCCCTTCCCCGGGGGAAAGGGTGACGAAATTGAAGATAAAAAATCCGAGGAGCCCCCGATCGGCAGAGCCGTACTCACGGGCCATGTTAAGGAAATATCTTTCCGCAGGGGCCAGCGCCGAAGACCCATCGAGACGACGCTGCAGAGCGTCGACAGCGCCTCGATACCCATCCTCCGACGCTTCGATCACCGAACGATAAACCTGCTCGGCGCTTTTGCTCTCACGTCCGATCACACCGCGGAGTTCGGGGTACCGCGCGAGATTTGTTTGTAACTCCTCTCCTGGAAGGAAACCCGCTAACATCTCAACTGGGGTCACCGCAACCCCGACCTCCGGCTTGTGATACGGATCGGGGTAATTACTCGGATCTCGGGCGTGGAGCGTCCGCGCCAGCGCAGCATCGGGGTGAGCTTGGATAGAGAGGGGCTCCCCGATCGAAAGGATCTTAAAGAGAAACGGGAGCTCGCCCCCCCAACGACCGAGCGCCGCCCGGCCGAGAAGCGGCTCAGGAAAAAGGCGAAGCGCCTCTCGCAAAGAACATCGCTCAGACCCAGCAACGAGCTCCGCGGAGCCCCGCGGATGCGCCCCCATCCACAACTCAGCACACGGCTCCCCACTGGCACCGAGCCCCCCGAGTCTCCCCACCAACGATGCGGTGCCGGGAAGGCCCCACGGATAACGTTGCACCGGACACGACAGAATCCCAACCCCTCCGGGGAAAAATCTCTGAAAAAATGCATCTTTGTTCGGTGTGCTTAACGGCATATGCAAGGAAAACCTCAGCGACATTACACACCGCTTTCCCGATGCGTTTCAAGCCTCATTAAGAACCGCCGCCAGCACAGATTCGATAGCGTGAGCCCCTGCGATATGCGAAAATCGACGTCATGTTTCGCGACCTGCCGATAGATAGTCTAGAGAAACACGCCCAGTTCCTCGAATCCCCCCGTAAACATATCCTTATGATCTCAAGCCACGGAATCCATCAGTGGGAGGTGGTTCCTGGATTGCCCGACACCGGGGGGCAGAACGTCTTCATCAATCAATTCAGCGCCGCACTCGTCGAGACCGGCTTTAAGGTCACCATCGCCAATCGGGGGGGATATAAACATCCGCTCACGGGGGAGCTCCATACCGGACTGCGCTATCGAGATGAGAACGAACGGATACTTTACCTCCAAGATGACGACCCGGTCTTCGTGCGGAAAGAGGAGATGCGTTCCCGACTCCCCGCCCTCACCGATTTTCTGCGGGGATTTCTCAACTCAGAGGGGGGCGCTATCACCCTCATGATCACCCACTACTGGGATGCTGGCCGTATCGGAATGCTCCTCAACAAAGATATGCCCCGCCCGATTCCCCATGTCTGGGTACCGCACTCTCTCGGTTCGCTGAAGAAAAAGAACATCTCGCCAACCGAGGCGACACGTCTCCATCTCGATGAGCGCATAGATCTTGAGCGGGCGCTTATTCGTGAGGTGAACGGCGTCGCCGCGACCTCGGTTGCTATTCGGGTGGCGCTTCAGAACGATTACGGATACGTAACCTCGCTCTTGCTGCCACCGTGTATCGAGAAGGAGCGTTTCCATCCCCGTGAGGTCGGAGCCGGCGATCCTATTTGGTCTTTTTTAAGCGAATACTCGGAGGCGTCTCCGGAGAAGATTCGAAGCGCGAAGATCGTGACCGAGATCAGCCGCACCGATCGCACGAAGCAGAAGAACATCCTTCTTCATGCATTCGCGGCGGTCCACCGGAAGGAGCCGAACACCTTTTTGGTGCTCACTATCGACGACTCGGAGCGTGCG
>JBJOHD010000163.1:0-2769 GCA_046047875.1 Pseudomonadota bacterium
CGTTCTCGCAACGGTGCGGGGAAACGGCGGAGGACAACCGGGTGATGGCTTCGGTTATGCGCTGAAAAATGTCGGGGATCGGAACGGCGATGGGTGGGAGGAGCTGGCGGTCGGGGCACCGTTCGCGGGCACCTCGGTCGGTCGGGTCGAGGTCATCTCCTTTGCGACCACCCCCGGTCAGAGCGGCACCTACAGTGGTGTACCGCTTCGGCTCATCAACGGCCCGGCAGCCACGAGCTCAACGGTCGGCTCCCGCTTCGGGTCCGCGCTTGAGACCCTTCATACCAACCTCGGAACTCCGCTCCCTGAGCTTCTGCTTATCGGTGCGCCCCTCGGCCAAACGGCTCAGGGCCCTGCTCAGGTTGGAACCGTCACCGCATTCGCTCTCGCGGGAAGCGCCGCACCGGTGTGGACCGTCAGCGACGGTCTCACCCTCGATAAATTCGGCGCATCGATCAGCGCTGCAGGAGACCTGAACCTCGATGGGGCTCAGGACTTCCTGGTGGGCGCTCCCGGGGCGGATTACGGAGGAAACAACGAAGCGGGCACGGTGGCGATCTACCAGGGTAACGTCAGCCCGAGCGGAGTATCGCTCCCGCCGACCCTTCGATTCGTCGCCGATAACGCCTCACCCGATGAGAATCTCGGGATCAGTGTCCATAATCTCCTACGTCAGTCCCCAAACAACGGGGCGATACTCGACACCGCTGTGGCGGGGGGACCGATGATCGCCGGAGCTACCCCCGGCTTCACTCGGGCCTATCAAAACGTTGCTCGTCCATCGGTACAGCGGCAACTCGGTGCAGGCTGCCCCCGGGCCGGAAGCATCCTCGACCTCGAGCTCACCATCACCGGTGCCACTATCGGCAACACCCTCACCTTCCAGGTGAGAAACGCAGTTCCCGGTCAGCCGGTGTTCCTGTGGGGTATGTATCCACCTCAGAGCACCTATCAACTCCTGTTGAACGGGCGTGGATGCTTCGCCTATCTCGATCCGACTATGGTCGAATCCTCGATCGTTGGAGTGGCGGATGCGCAGGGGAACTTCACCCACTCCCAAACGATTATCAATAGCCCCATGGTGATCGGAGCTACCGCCCATTTCCAAGCGTTTCAGGTCGCTCCGAGCCCGAACGGCTTCTCCTTCCACCAGGTAACCTCTTCAAACGGGGTCGCCGTAACCGCGGGGGGACTCTAACCATGGCTTCCGTTCGAGCACCGGGGGTTAGTAGGAATCAACGTTCGAGGGGGGTCACCCTCATCGAGGTCTCGTTCGGGCTTCCCCTTCTCCTTCTCGGCATCTACGGGGTCATATTTTTCTCCATGACCCTCAACGCTCGAGGGAGCCTCTCATCGGCGGTTTCAAACGGCGCACGGCTCGCGTTTACCCGAAGCGTCGATGCGGAGATGGGAACCACATTGATCCCCGAGGTTCAGGCGTACCTCAACTCTGGGATCGCCACGGGTGCGCTCGATCAACTCCTTGCAACTCCGGGGCTTGAGAGCACGGCGTTCATTCCGGGGGCGGGTGGCTGGTACATGAGTCAATGGAACGCCACCCTCGGTCTCAACAACGACATCTCCAAACTGCCGGCGAGCTACCTCTACGCACTCGTCTATACCTACCGCCATTTCAAGCAGAGTGTCGGGAATACAGTTCGTTATCCGTGCGACCCACATGATCCGGTGAACGGCGGGGGATGTCTACGTTGCACCAATCTAAACGCTACCACCGGCTCTCGGGCTCCGAGCCCGAATATGAGCCCGGCTCTGGGCGATCCGAACTACGATCTCAACGCGGTCGGGGTCTCGTGCGAATACCGACCCGCGGACTTCTTTTTTACCCCCCTGCTTCGGCTCGTCTCAGGGGGCTCGATCGGGCCGATCATTATCGAACGAAACTTTCTTTTCCGCTTTACCGCTTCTTAAGAGGTCTTAATTTATGAAATCCATCATCTCTTCGGTCACTCTCGCTGTAATCACCGTTCTTGGAGGTGTATGCGGAACTCCAGCGAATTCGTTTGCGGAGCAGTGCACTACCGTTTTTACACGGTCGATCGATAAGTTCGGCAACATACGATTCCTCGCGCTCGAACAAACTGGCGACGAGGAATGCGCGGCTCGCCCCATTGCTTACGCAGCTCAAAAACGGGTGGACGATGTCTACAGATCGACTCCCTTCTGCCTCCGGATTCTGCTAACAACCTTTGGGCCTCAAAGCGAAGCGCTCTGCACGAAATCTAGCGCCCAATCGAAGAACTAATTAATATCGGAGACCCTTCTTATGGCATCTCTAACGACCTCCCCTCGACACTACGAACGGGGCTCAATTATGGATCTCTCGATCGTGTTTGGTGTTATCGCCATCGGAGCCTCGGTGCTCTCGATGGAGATGTTTCTTAAGCCCGGTGAGGCGGTTGCCCGCGAGGCCTCCCTTCAAGGGGGTGGGCAAGCGCTTGTTGCCGCACGACTGAGCTCCGAAGGGACCCTCGTTCCCGCGCAGCCTTTCGACTTCGACCTCTCAGTTGCAAGGGTGCGCGCCGATATGGCTGCAAACGGGAACTCAGCGGTCAACGATGCGTGTTTCCACGCGGTAATGATGGATCCCCCAGCGGACTGCTCCGGCGAACCTCTGGCGCTCGTTGTTCAAACCGATGGCGATCCGAGCTGTACGAGTGTGCCGTCCAGCTGCTCCGCTATCGCTCGGGCCGCCCACGGACTGGAGTGTAAACGTAAATTTTACGGCTGCCAATTCGATCGCATCTCCGG
>JBJOHD010000164.1:0-8496 GCA_046047875.1 Pseudomonadota bacterium
GGGTACGAGTTATCGACTCGATCTGTCACCGTTCCGAGATAATTTCATTACGTTGAGGTTGAGTCGGAGAAAAAGGGAGCAGGGCTTTACGCGAAATTCGATGTTGGGGCGGACGAGGGGGAGGATAAAATAAATGGTTGCGGGGGCGGGATTTGAACCCACGACCTCCGGGTTATGAGCCCGACGAGCTACCAGACTGCTCTACCCCGCGTCATTGATGAATCTGAAATATAGCCCCGACCTCTAACTTAAGTCAAGCGAACGGGGCGAAATAGGTGAATTCTCGCGAGTTTAGGGGGGCGCGACCGGTTCTATAGCTTGCTGAAGTTTTGGGCTATGGTAGCGGAGGTTACGGGTGGCCCGGGTGGAGCCGTCGTGGAGTTTTAAAGGAGTAGCGCATGAGTATGGCGTGGAGCGAAGTTCAGAGGAGTTTAAATCTAACCGCCGTAAGTAGCGGCGCTCACGGTCGGGACTTCGTTTCCGGAGCGAGCGGAAAGACGTTCGACTCGTGTTCGCCGATCAACGGGGAATTGTTGGGTCGGATAGTGGCCGCTTCGGCCGAAGATTACGAGAAGGTCATGACCGGTGCGCTCGAGACCTTCGCCACCTGGCGGCGGGTTCCTGCGCCGGAACGGGGCCAAGTGGTACGTAAAATCGGCAACGCGCTCCGGGAGCATAAAGCGCCTCTCGGTGCACTTGTCACCGCTGAGGTGGGAAAGATCTCCGCCGAGGGTGAGGGTGAGATTCAGGAGGCGATCGATATCGCCGACTTCGCGGTCGGTCTTTCGCGCCAACTGTACGGGAAGACTATGCATTCGGAGCGACCGATGCACCGGATGTACGAGCAGTGGCATCCTCTCGGTGTTGTTGGGTGTATTACCGCCTTTAATTTTCCGGCTGCTGTTTGGGCTTGGAACGCCATGATCGCCGCGGTATGCGGCGATGTTGTGGTGTGGAAACCCTCTGAACTTGCGCCGCTTACCGCCGTTGCAATGCACAAGATCTGCGACAAGATCGCGACCGAGGCGGGTTTTCCCGGGCTTTTTAGCCTTGTTATGAGTGCGGGGCCGGAGTTGGGGGAGAGGCTTGCGGCGGATCGGCGGGTGCCGCTCGTTTCGGCGACCGGATCGTGCCGGATGGGGCGCGCGGTCGGTGAGGTGGTAGCGCGAAGGTTGGGGCGTACCATCTTGGAGTTGGGGGGGAATAATGCGGTCATCGTGCTCCAGGATGCGGACCTCGATATGGCGGTCCGGTCTACGGTGTTCGGTGCGGTCGGCACGGCGGGGCAACGGTGTACGACGACCCGACGGATCCTTGTTGAGGCAGCGGTCGCGGACAAGTTTACTGAGCGCCTGGCGGCGGCGTATCGGCAGGTGAAGATCGGCGACCCCCGGGAATCAGGGGTGCTGATGGGACCCCTGATCAACTCCCGTGCGGTGGAGGCGTACGGCGCGGCGATAAACGCGGCGAAGGCTCAAGGCGGTACGATCGTATGCGGCGGAGGAGTGGTCAGCGGTGCGCCCTCCCCACTTTACGTGGAGCCGACCATTATCAAAGCGCGCGCCGATATGCCGATAGTCTGCGAGGAGACCTTTGCACCGATCTTGTACGTCATACCGATAAAGGATATAGACGAAGCGATCGCGCATCAGAACAACGTACCGCAAGGGTTGAGCTCAGCGATCTTCACCCGCGATCTGCGGAAAGCCGAGGTGTTTCTCTCGGCCGCAGGGAGCGATTGCGGTATCGCAAACGTGAACATCGGCACCTCCGGCGCTGAGATCGGCGGCGCATTCGGTGGCGAGAAAGATACCGGGGGAGGGCGCGAGTCCGGCTCCGACTCGTGGAAGCAATATATGCGTCGACAGACCAATACGATTAACTTCGGAACGACGCTGCCCCTCGCTCAGGGGATTAAATTTGATGTCGGTTAGCCGGTTCAGGTGGATTCGTTTGGGGAGGGAAGCCCCCCCATTCGGCGGCAACCCTTGAACCGAAACTCTGTAAGCGGTAACCTCTCAGCCGTCAGCCCGTGCCCTGGTGCTGGAATTGGTAGACAGGCATGATTCAGGGTCATGTGTCCGTAAGGGTGTGGAGGTTCAAGTCCTCTCCAGGGCACTCTTTTTTCTTTAAAAACCGAGCGCTTCGTTCGGTGGGTGGGATTTGCAGTATTGTCCCGGAGTCTCGCCGTAGGATACGGTACGGAGCGAGTTTTAGGATTCTTGAGGCGGTGCCCATGAAAAAGTTTATCTCCCCTGCTTTAACCTTTCCTGCTTTAACCTTTCCGGCGTTTCCCCTCGCCGTGGCCCTCGTCGTCGTATTGGCTCTCGCCGCTTGTCAGCGAAATACCTTCGAGTATGCGCGTACCGAGGCGCCGAAGGGTGCCCCAGCCTACACCTTCAAGCCCGATCTCAATCAGCCCGGGGTGTCGAAGCCTGCTGAGGCAACAAAGTAGAAAATAGTTCGTATCTCTAACCCCTTACGGTGATTGAACGATCCGGCTTCGGGGCTTCATCTGAAGGCTCCTCAGATTGCTTTAGGGGCTGAAATCTCTTAAAAATATGGTCGTCAAGTCGGGTCGCCAGTCCTCAAATTTGGGGCATCTGTAGGCCCTTCGTGGGCCCGGCCCACAACCCGGTGCGTCCTGGCGAGCTCCCCTCAAAGCCAGCGCGATTTAACATTTGTTTAGAACCGTTTGGAGTTATGGATATTAAGCTTATCGCGGAAGCTGAGCGGCGTGGTCACGAGCAGGTCACGGTGTTCAATTACCCTCAAGTTGGATTGAAGGCGATCGTTGCGATCCACAACACCGTGTTGGGGCCGGCGCTCGGCGGCTGCCGTATGCGGGTGTACCAGGATGAGGGACAGGCGCTCGATGATGCGCTTCGGCTCTCTGAGGGGATGACCTACAAGAGCTCGATGGCAGGACTCGATCTCGGCGGTGGTAAGTCCGTTATCATTTGCGATCCGTCGATAACCCAGGGACGTCGCGAGCTCCTCCAGCAGTTTGCACAGTGCTTAAATCACCTTGGTGGTCGGTACATCACCGCTGAGGACATGGGCACAAGCGTCGAGGACGTGATGGTGATGCGCGAGACCACCAAGTTCGCTGCCGGCTTCTCGACCGAGCAGGGTGGTTCAGGTGATCCCTCGCCGTGGACCGCGCGGGGTGTATTCAACGGTATCGTGGCCGCGTGTGAGCGCCGGTACGGCTCCCCTGATCTTAAGGGCAAGCACGTGACGGTGCAGGGTGTTGGTCACGTTGGTATATATCTTGTGAAGATGCTGAAGGAAGCGGGCGCACGGGTCACCGTATCGGACACCGTGGAATCTCGGGTACGCAACGCCCGTGAGAAGTACGGCGTTGAGGTCGTCAATTCCGACGCGATCTACGATGTTGAGTGCGACATCTACGCGCCGTGTGCGGTAGGCCAGACGGTCAATCCCGACACGATCAATCGGTTGAAGTGCGCGATCATCTGCGGGGCGGCGAACAACATTCTCCTCGACTCGAGCATGTATGGGCCGATTCAACAGAAGAACATGATGTACTGCCCCGATTTCGTCGTGAACGCCGGTGGGATCATCTCGGTGGGTGCGGAGTACATCCCGGGTGGATGGAACGAATCGTGGGTGATGAATAAGATAAGCAATATCGCCGCCACGACCCACCGCGTGCTGGACGAGTCTGCGAAGCGGAACAAGTTTCCGGAGGTCGTCGCGGTCGAGCTCGCGAAGGAGCGAATTAAAGCGGTCGCGGAGAGCAAGAAAGCGTAGGCCGCTTTCCTCTCGGTAACGGCGCCGCGGGCTCAGCGATGGGCCCGCGGCGTTTTTTTATGGGGGCGGCGAGGCTTTTTTAAGGTGTAGGGCCTCCGGCTCTCCAGCTATAATCTCCCTATGAGTGCGGGCGACCCCAAAAACTTCCTTGATAACCGGGCGGCGATCGATTTCGCCCTCAAATCCCCGTTCGCCCCGCGGGGCGATCAGCCGCAGGCGATAAAGCAGCTCGTTGAAAATTTGAACGATGGGGTGCTGTATCAAACCTTGCTCGGCATCACCGGCTCAGGCAAGACCTTTACGATTGCGAACGTCATCGAACAGGTGCAGCGACCTGCACTCGTTATCGCCCCGAATAAAACCCTCGCTGCCCAGCTTTATGCGGAGTTCAAGGAGTTTTTTCCCGAAAATCGGGTGAGGTATTTCGTCAGCTACTACGACTACTACCAACCCGAAGCCTACATTCCAGCGACTAATACTTACATCGAGAAGGACAGTGCGATTAACGAGGAGATCGATAAGCTTCGTCACAGCGCGACACGAGCTCTCCTTGAGTCGCGCGATACGATCGTTGTAGCGAGCGTGAGCTGCATTTACGGACTCGGCGCCCCCCAAGATTATTTCAACATGATGCTCTTCCTCGAGGCGGGGGACGCTGTCCCGCGTGAGGAGATAATTAAGAAGCTCGTGGCGATGCAGTACACCCGCTCCGACTTCGAATTTGAACGGGGAAACTTTCGGGTGCGGGGAGAGACGATCGATGTGTTCCCCAGCGATCAAGATGCGGAAGCGATTCGGATTCAACTATTTGGAGATGACGTTGAGACTCTCGCTGTCATCGACTCGATATCCGGGAAGACGCTGCGGAAGATCGAGCGGTGCGCGGTGTATCCGGTGAGCCATTTTGTGACTGATCGCGATGCGGTCAAGCGTGCGATTAAGAGTATTCGCGAGGAGCTGAACGCTTGGCTGCCAGAGCTGCTGAAACAAGGGAAGGCGCTCGAGGCGCAACGGCTAGAGCAGCGCACGATGTATGACCTTGAATTATTAGAGGAGGTCGGATTCTGCCCCGGTATCGAGAACTACTCCCGTCACCTCGGCGGGCGTATCCCCGGTACCCCGCCCGCGACCTTGATGGACTACTTTCCCGCCGACCTTCTTTTGGTGATCGATGAGAGCCACGTTACGGTATCGCAGATCGGGGGGATGTATCGGGGGGATCGCGCACGGAAGCAAACCCTCGTTGATTACGGTTTCCGCCTCCCCTCAGCCCTCGACAATCGACCGCTCAACCTCGACGAGTTTTGGGCGCGTACCGGGCAGGCGATCTTCGTTTCAGCGACCCCCGGTGAGTTCGAGCTGGAGCGGAGCAAGCCCCACATCATCCAGCAGGTCAATCGTCCCACCGGGCTTCTTGACCCACCGGTTGCGGTGAAGCCGGCGCTCAATCAGGTCGACGATCTTTTGGAGGAGATACGCGCCACGGTCGGTGCGGGAGAGCGGGTCTTAGTGACGACACTCACTAAAAAAATGGCGGAGAATCTTGCTGAGTATCTGCGCGAGATCGGGATTAAATGCCGGTATCTTCACTCCGACATCAACGCGATCGAGCGGGTTGAGATATTGCGAGGGCTGCGCAAAGGAGAGTTCGACGTGCTTATCGGAATTAACCTCCTCCGTGAAGGGCTTGATCTTGTCGAGGTAAGTCTTGTAGCGATCCTCGATGCGGACAAAGAGGGCTTCCTGCGCTCTACCCGCTCCCTCATCCAGACGATGGGTCGAGCGGCCCGAAACGTCAACGGGCGGGTGATCCTGTATGCCGATAAGGTGACCGATTCGATGCGATCGGCGATCGGGGAGACCGAGCGGCGCCGCAAGATCCAATCGGAGTTTAATTCTCTCCACGGAATTACCCCGCAATCGGCGAAGAGCGAGATCCGGGGCGCGTTGGTCGAAGCGGAGGCCGATCTCGCCCAACCGCTCGCAGTTGGAGAGCAGCAGGTCGAGGTGCCAAAAGACAAAGCTGCCCAAGATAAACTAATCACCCAACTCAGAAAAGAGATGTTCGATGCGGCGGCGAAGCGGGAGTTCGAGAAGGCCGCGGTTTTTCGTGACGCCCTGAACTCACTTCAGGCGCGTCTCCTCAAGGTGTGAGGGGCGGCGCCCCGTGCGGATTCTATCGCCTGGTCTGTTTGAGTCGATTTCCGAGGAGCTGCATCCAGGTGCGGAGCGGGATCGCTTTATGTTTTACCCTCCTGGGATCGACTGCCGTGAGCGCTATCGCCGCGGCGGAGCGGCGACGGGCTTCGAGCCGAATGAACACCCGGCGGCGCACATTCGCCCCGAAGCGAGCGGCGCGGGTCCTCACGCCGAAGGGGAGCGCTGAGGTGACGAGATACTTACCGGGACCGTCGGGGAGGAATTCGAGTCTCCGGGTGCTGTGGGGGCGGAAGCTTTTTGAGTCGCTCAGCGAGAGGGTAAACTTCGTCTCGGCAGGGATCGCTCCCGTGATCGTGATCTGCAGGGTGAAGCGTCCCGTGGCGGAGAGGGAGCTTCCGAGTCGGAGGAGCGGAAGCTTCTCCGAACCTCCGGCGGAACTCGAGCTCCCAACAGGGGGCGCGGGAGCGGGGCTGGAGCCTGACTCCGCCCAGCCGAGACATGAGCCGTGCTCTTCGATGTACGAGGCGATCGAACGGCGTGAGAGCCTCGAAAAAGAGGTGTGTGCTGAGTCAACGAAGGGACACATTATCGCTGCAGGGCACGGCCGCGTTTCGGTATGTGGGTCGTGATCCGCGTCGAGGGTATGTGCCAACTCGTGTGCGAAGGTGATAAAGTTGAGCGCGGGCGCGCTCCCCTTGATAAGCCCCACAGAAAAAGCGGGGGAACGGCACACAACCCCAACATAGGCGAGCCCGATGACTTGGGTGGAGAAGCTTCGGTGAGTAAACAGAAACTTGACATCGAAGTCACGGTTGGCAAGGGTTGTTGCAGCGAAGCTTTGAAAGCTCTCGAGCCACTGCGCGGCATTCCCCGGCTGAGTGGGAGCTGAGATCGCAGCGCTCCGCTGGTCAAGGATCTCGAGGGCGAGCCCTACCTCCCGCTCATAGAGAGTATTCGCCGCATTTATGAGCGCCGCTATTACGGCGTTCGAGGTCTCCCCATAGCGGCTTTCCCAGAGCGGATCGGCGACGGTGGCGATCCCGATTTCGCGAACTTTGACAGCCGCGATCCGCGCACCGAGGCGGGCGTTTTCCCGGTTGAGCGAATCGAGCTCCTCCGGGGTGTGAATTCCAGCGCGGGGTGCCGCGCCGCAGCCGGTTCCTTTCAGGAGCGCGAGTGGACTCGATGCGACCTGGCCGAACTTCGCAGCCAGCGGGACGACCACTTCAATCCCCCGCTTATTACCGAGACGGGTATCCACAACGAGATTTAACTGTAACGAGTCGACCCCGCGACGGCGAAATATAGCACCCGCGATCGGGAGTGCCGCCCTGGTGCGGCCGCGGCGCACCGTCGCGCGCCCTTGGAGCAGCGCGACATCGAGCGGGTCGTTCCCTGCTCCGAGCGAGGCGTTCCACGTTCGGGTGCGGAGCTTATAGAGGTCGGCTCTGATCCGTCCGAACCTCCGCAGCCGCATCTCGAGGCGAAGGGGGGAGATGCGGATACCGTGAGCGGTACGGGCTCGTTCCCGCTCCGCGTTCACGGTTCCGATAAGAGCGTGGCGAGCTCCCCCGATCGCCGCCTGAAAGGGGGAGTTTTCAGCGAAAGCAGCCGAGGGACTCCCGCCGATAACGCGGAGGAGCACGAGGAGTGGTACGAGCGGGCGAAACATCATCGGGGGCGATTCTAGCTGAATCGCGGTTGCTAGTTGAGTCCGGGACGGCGGAAAATGGTAGAGTTTTAAGGCACTCCACGGGGGTGAGAACGCCCCATATTTCTCTCGTCTAAAGAGGATGTTACCTTATCTCAATGGCCGTTGAAGACGCTGAAAACCTCGCGGCGAGACTCGCCTCCCTAAAAATCCAGGTCGGGAACTTCCCCAAGCTGCCCGGGGTGTACCTCATGAAGGATGAACGGGGCGGGGTCATCTACGTCGGCAAAGCAAAGGATCTGCGCGCCCGGGTACGGAGCTACTTCGCCGGCACCGATGAACGTCTCCAGGTCGAGTTTCTCTTAAAACGCATCCACACGATCGATACGATCGTTACCGAGAACGAACAGCAGGCGTTCGTGCTTGAGCGTGACCTCATTACCCAGCATAAGCCCCGCTATAACATCCGCCTCAAAGATGACAAAGCGTACCTATGTATCCGTATCGATGAGAATGCGGCGTGGCCCCGCCTCGAACTTGTACGTAAAGTAGTAAACGATGGCGCCCGATATTTCGGGCCGTACAGTTTTAGTTACGAGCTGCGCGCACTTCTCGATATCATCAAACGGGTTGTCCCGCTCCGGACCTGCACCGACACCGTGTTTTTTAATCGCGCGAGGCCGTGTCTCGAATATCAGATTAAACGGTGCGCGGGTCCGTGTACCCTGCCGGTCGACACCGCTGACTATCGACGGTGGGTAAAGCAAGCTATCGCGGTGCTCGAAGGCAAAACCGACCCGGTGGTGCGGGAGCTCACCGTCGCTATGGAGTCGGCGTCCGCCGATCTCCGTTTTGAGGATGCGGCGGCTATCCGCGATCGGCTCCACATCTTAGAGCATTTTAAGAAA
>JBJOHD010000165.1:0-3348 GCA_046047875.1 Pseudomonadota bacterium
TCGCTCGCGCGCCTCTGTGGAGCATGGCGAGCTCTCACTTCTTAAAGCTGAACTCTCCGAAGCGCGCCTCCGATCAGAGGACCAACTCGGAGCCCTCAAAGAAGAGATCGCTCAGATTCAACGAGCGAAAGATATCCTTTTGAGCTCACTAGAAGCGGATTACAAAACACAGATCCGCGCCCTCGAAGACGAGATACGCACTCTTCGAGTGAGCGCGGCAGCCGCCGAGGCGAAGGATGCCGCTATCAAAGATCTGACCGCTCTCGTTGATACCCTGAAAGCGCAGCCACCCCCCACTCCAATCGATGTCCCATCACGACCGGAAAGCGAGCCGGCTGCAGCTTCAGCTCTCGCCGTACTGAGAGCCGAGAACCTCGCTCTCACCACTCGGATTCAAGGGGCAGAGGAGGAGCTCACGCGTGCGCGACGGCATATCATTGAGCTTCGGGAGCAAACTCCACGTCGCGACCGACTAGATTCACCCGACGCCGCCATCAAACAGGAACTCGAGGAGCTTCGCGCCTCGCGCGATGCTCTGCTCACGAGTGCTCGTGATGAGCTTCAAAAGAAAGTTGCTGAAACAGAGGCGCGTCTCAACGCGACCGCTGCGACCGCCGCAGAGGCTGCGCAGCGGGAGATCGAATCGTTACGCGAGGAGCTCTCGAAGGCACACGCGGACCGCGACTCGAGTAGAGAGACCGCCGCTCGGGCCACAGCTAACCTTGAGGCGGAGAAAGAACGCAGCGCTCAGCAAATTATCGAGCTCGAGCGTACGATTGCTGACTGCGCGTCTCAGCTCGGCGAGCAACGACAAACACAGACCGTTACCACTGAAGAGCTGAAGACAGCTCGCACCCGCGTTGCGGAACTTGAGCGGGAGGTCGCGGAGTCATCTCAATTCGCTCAAACCGCCGCTCGGGAATTCAAAGAGATATTGCGTCGGCACGATGAGTTAGCTGCGAAGCTCAGCGATGCACAGGGAGAAATGCAGCGCAGCACGGAGCTCTTGCAAGCCGCCCAACAGCGTGAAGCGCAGCTCGAGACATCGTTCAAAACAGCCCAGCGGGAGGCGCTGCATATTCGCACCGAGCGTGATAGCGCTCGGGACGAGGCCGACCGGCTGAACCTCCACATTCGAGATCAAAGTAGTCAGCTAAACCACTCATTGAACGATATTCTTCAGAAGATCGTGGCTGAAGTCGCAGCCCGCCTGAACCGCCTGTTACGGATTTTCTATCAGCTTCCCGACATTCGGCCTGAGAGCCCCGTATGCCGTGCCATGGCCGCTGCGCGCACCGCGGCCGAGGACCTCTTAAATGCACTCGAGTGTATCTATGAATTCTGGCTCATGGAATCCGCAGGCCTCGCGCTCCAACGCGAAAACTTTCCGCTGCGGACATGGTTGAGTCGGACGAATGCACTGTATGAATTCAAAGCGGCCCAACGCGATCTCACATTCCATTCCGAGATCGATCCGCAAATACCCGAAACGATACTCACCGATGGCCCGCGACTAACATCGGCGATAATGCAGACGATAGATTATCTCCTCGAAACCACGACAACCGGGGGCTCGATCACTTTTGCGGCCCGAGTCTTACGTGCGACGACACGTGAGGCCGCGGTCTCGTTCGAGATGAGCGCTCCCTGGAGCGAGGAGACAAATACGATTGGGCAGCAGCTCTCTCTCACAGTTGCGGAGCGAATCGTCAAACTTCTCGGCGGCGAACTCAGGTTCATCGAGACCCCCGGAGATAATCGGCATATTACGGTGACCGCAGCGTGTCTTCGAGGCGGTGCTCCCGCTCCATCGCTGACGCCCCGCGTCAGCCGGCGGATTCCCCGTGATGACATCGCGCCACTGCCGATTGTACCAAGCTCCCTCCACGAGACGCCCTTTCCCGAGTCGATTGTAAGTCATCCGGGCCTCGATCGAGACTTCAGCACGGATGTCGACGAGGAGGGAATGGTGTCGATTCCTCAGGCGGCTCCTCCGCCCGCCACGGGGGAGGATAGGATAGTTTCACGCGCTCCTCACCCGGTAGAGACTGACAACCCCCTGAGAGGCGTTGAGTCCCCCGCAGCTGCAGACGCTCCCCATAAAATCCCGCCTCCCCGTGTCGAAGCGCCGCCGAGACCGGAGGAGCCATCGGACAATACGCAAAATCTTCGAGTGCTTTTGGCTGAGGATAATCGCCTTAATCAGCGGATGATCGGCGATATCCTTCGCTCGCGAGGCTACGTCGTCGTCATCGTCGCCGATGGTCGCGAGGCGCTTACCCACCTTACGACCGCACGATTCGATCTCGCTCTTATCGACTGCGAGATGCCCACAATGGATGGCTATGCCGCCGCGCGAGAGGTGCGAAAAGCCGAGGTTCGGTTCGGACGTCACACCCCAATTTTCGCTATGACGGTCTATCTCGACGACGATATCCAGCGCCGCTGTAGTCTCTCAGGGATGGACGAGCTCCTGACGAAGCCGGTCCGCGCCGAGCAGCTCTTTCAGCTCATCGATAGGTACTTTCCCCAACACCGCTCTTGATACGCGGGCCATCAAACCGCTATAAGAGGTGATCAAACTCATTCCATCTTTACTCAAATACGCACCGTATGCCGGAGCTGCCGGAAGTCGAAACGATTGTGCGGGGACTCCAAGGTGCCCTGGTTGGGAGGACGTTTACCGGCGTTGAGATCGGCTGGCGGAACTCAATCGGAACTTCTCCTCGCGAACTGACTCAAGATCTCCCCGGACAGCGTATTACAGCACTTTCCCGACGGGGAAAGTATCTTCAATTTACGCTGAGCGGGAATCGAACCTTGCTGCTGCATCTGAAGATGAGCGGTGATCTCTTGGTTGAATCCTCCCGCACCCCCCGCTCGCCCCACGTTCGTACCGTCTTTTCGCTCGATAATGACCACGAGCTTCGCTTTAAAGATCCGCGAAAATTTGGCCGGGTGTATTTTGTGCGGGATCCGTCCGAGATAATCGGACATCTCGGTCCAGAGCCGCTGGCTGAAGACTTCTCATTTGAGCGTTTTCACGGGCTTTTTAGGAATCGCAAGGGGTGTCTTAAAGCGCTGCTCCTGAAGCAGGAGTTTCTCGCGGGTATCGGGAATATATACGCTGATGAGAGCTGCTTTCATGCTCGCATCAGTCCGCTTCGGTCTGCACAGACACTCAGCGGTGAGGAGCTCTTGCGCCTCTATCACGCGATCCGAAAGGTTCTCAACCGAGGAATCATGCTTAAGGGATCATCGTTTGATGCGGTCTACCGCGGAGGGGAATTCCAAAAGCACTTTTCGGTGTACGGACGGACCGGAGCGCCGTGCCGAGCCTGTAAGACG
>JBJOHD010000166.1:0-22427 GCA_046047875.1 Pseudomonadota bacterium
CTTTTCCGTCGTCCTTTAACTGCGCAGCGCCGAGGGTCAAAAACCTCGCCGCATCGATCTTCGTCACCATCTCGGCCATGTAGTTCTGCACCGATTGGTGCTCAAAGAGGAACTTCCCAAACGCTTTCCTTTGCTTTGAGTACGCGAGCGCATCGCGAAGCGCCGCGCGGGCGATTCCGATCGCTTGCGCTGCCACCCCCATCCGGCCGCCATTAAGCGTCGTCATCGCCACCTTAAAGCCCTGCTTCTCGCCGAGCACCACGTTCGCTTTCGTGAGCTTTACATCGTTGTAGGTGATGCTTGAAGTGGAGGAGCCCCGGATACCGAGCTTGTCCTCTTTTTTGCCGACCACCACACCGGGGAGATTCATCGGGTGCACAAACGCGGTGACCCCTTTATGTCCCGCAACGGTGTCTTCGGTTGCAAACAAAAGACACGTCGCGGCATCGGGCCCGTTTGTGATCCAGTTTTTAGTGCCGTTGATGATATACTCATCCCCAACTCTTTTAGCGTGACACGTAAGGCTCGCCGCATCGCTCCCTGTGCCGGGCTCGGAGAGCGCAAAGCAGCCGAGATCTTTTCCGGTCGCAAGCCCCCGCACGAACCGATCTTTCTGCTCAGGGGTGCCGTACTCGTTCACCGGCCAAAGACACAGCGAATGATGGGCGCTTACGATAATCGAGGTCGAGGCGCACGCGGCTGCGAGCTCCTCGATGATTAGACAATAAGCGAGCTGCGAGAGCCCCGCCCCCCCGAACTCGACCGGAACCGTAGCTCCCATAAAGCCGAGCGCCCCCATCTTGGGGATAAGCTCTTTTGGAAAGCGGTGGTTTTTATCGATCTCGGCGGCGATGGGCAGCACCTCTTTCTCAGCGAATTCGCGGGCGGTCTCTTGCACCATCCGCACCTCTTCACTTAGTGGAAACGAAAACCCGTCGATCCAACCCATAAGAAATACCGCCTAAAAAATTACCGCCCCTGCCACTTCGCTTCGCGCTTTTGCAGGAACGCGTTCATCCCTTCGGCGCGATCCTCGGTGGCGAAGAGACTTAAGAACCCCTCAACTTCGAGCCTAAGTCCCGCGTTAAGCGCCCCTTCCTGGGACTGCCGAATGACCGTCTTCGCCTTTTGAACGGCGAGCGGGGCTTTTTGCGCGATGAGGTTCGCCATCGAAGAGACAGCCGCTTTTAACTCCGCCGCTTCAACGACCCGATCGACGAGACCGATCGTGAATCCCTCGTCAGCTGTAATAAGCTCCCCGGTGTAGCAAAGCCGCCGCGCCGCCCCCACCCCGCACCGGTGGATAAGCCGCTGGGTGCCCCCGAATCCCGGGATTACGCCGAGGTTCACCTCGGGCTGACCGAGACGCGCCGCGCGGGAGGCCACGATAATGTCGCACGCAAGTGCAAGTTCTAATCCGCCCCCAAGTGCGTAGCCGTTCACCGCGGCGATAACCGGCACGGGAGCGAGTTCCAACGCGCGCATCGCCCGTTGCCCGAGTTCGACGTAGTCCGCGATCGCGCGGGGGCCAAGCCCCGACATCGTCGCGATATCAGCGCCCGCAACGAACGCCTTCTCCCCCTCCCCGGTTATAGTAATCACCCGCACATCGGGCATCGTGGAGAGCTTCTCGAGCGCCAAGATGATCCCTTGGAGCACATCGGCGTTGAGCGCGTTTAAACTCTTCGGCCGATTGATCACGATCTCGCTTACCTGTCCGGTTGAGACGAGCTTTACGGTATCTTCTTCGAGGTGGGTCATAACGAACTCTTGTTAAAGATTAACCGGGGGGCCACGAAAACGATCGCCCCCCCATGAGGTGAATATGAAGATGGAACACCGTCTGACCTGCGGCGCGACCGGTATTTATCACGAGCCGATAACCGTCGGGAGCGAGCCCCTCTTGGCGGGCGACCTCGGCTGAAGCGAGGAGCAGCTCCCCCAGTACCGCTTGGTCCGCCTTGGTCGCTGCGCCCACATCCTTTATGACCTTCTTCGGCACCACCAAGATGTGTACCGGGGCTTGGGGGGTGATGTCCTTAAACGCTATGACCGTGTCGGTTTCGTACACGATCGTCGAAGGGATCTCCCGCTTAATGATCTTGGTAAATATCGTCTCGGTTGAAGTAGTCATAGCGCTGATTTAAGCACTAACCCCATGAAAAATCAAAGGGTTTAGGGATCTTACAGCGGGAAAACCAGCGTAAATCTGGGCGGTTTTCGGGGGGTTAAAAGCCCCGAACGGGGGAACGCTTCATTGCGGTGCGAAATCAACGGGACGTGATTCGATCTATCTCCCCGCTGCGATTAGTCCGTAATGTGCATGGAGTGACACGGAAACATGGAGAGACGGCGATGACTCAGGAGGATCAGGCAGCGCTGCGTAAACGGCTCGGCACGGAGCTCCTCGGGGCACTCGAGGAGACAATCCTGCCGTTTTACGGTTCTCATGGGTGTCCGTGCGCTTTCCCCCGTTTTCGGGCGCTTCTTGAATTCGATTACCGTTCGTTCAACGCAAAGCTCACCGGATGCCATGAGAGCCTCACCCTCGTCGAGCGATACCTTCTCGGCGGAAATTCTTGCTACAGATCGCTCAAGAGTGATTCGGCGCAATGCGCGGTCTGCGGCTCTGAATTCGAGGCGATCTACGAGGACTACAGCATCTCTTTCTATCTCTTTCATGTGCGCTGCACCAAAGACCTCGCGAAACCTCTCGGGGCACCGGTTACAAAACCGTTCCCCCTCGTCTTTGGGCTCTACTCGCCCGACCCCCCTGCCTACAAATCGATCGATCTTTTCACTCCCGCCGGGTTCGATTCAGCGGGGGTGAGGCGCTTCGTGGAGTATATGACCGCGCTGTAACCGATGAGCGCTGTAGCGATACGACCGGGGCCTGGAGGGCCGGATCTTATCGGCCTCCTCCGGCGGTGGTAATTCCAACACGGCCCGACGGAGTCGGGCCCTCCACGATGTTGGGAATCTCAACACCATCCTCGGTGATTTAACCCCGACATTGGAGGTCCGGATTATATCCGGCCGAAGCGCCACGGCAGTGGCGACCTCAGCCGACCGAAATTCATCGATAGAGGTGGAGAGGTCGCCGCACCAAACGGACCTCCTACCCCACCCGCGATCCCCGGAGATACACTTCCCACCGACTGTGTGGCTTTCTCAATGCTTAATACCTGGGTTCTTTCGCTGATAGTGTTGAGCGGCGTGCTCGCTTCGCTCGAGCTCGGCTACCGCCTCGGACGGGTCGAAATGGAGCGCGGGGAAAGCGCTGCTTCCCGAGGAGTGAGCGCAATCGAGGGGGCCGTTTTCGCGCTCTTGGGACTCATCCTTGCATTCTCCTTTTCAGGCGCTGCGACTCGGTTTGAGGCGCGGCGTCACCTTATCACGAGCGAGGTGAATGCGATCGGCACCGCCTGGCTACGGCTCGACCTCCTTCCGCTCGAAGCCCAACCGGAGCTCCGCTCGCTGTTCAGACGTTACGCCGAGCTTCGCGCCGCATTTTTCGAAGCGCCCCTCGATCACACCACGCTCAAAAACCGTCAGAAAGCGATGGCCGAACTCCAAGGGAGGATCTGGCGCGGCACACTGAAGAGCTTCCAAGTCTCCCCCGGAGCGAGCCAAAGCGCGATAGTCGTCCTCCCCGCGCTTAACTCGATGTTCGATATCGCAAACTCCCGTATTCTCGCGATTCAAAACCATCCACCACCGATAATCTCGACACTGCTCATCGGGCTGACCTTTCTCTCAGCCATCCTCGCCGGATCGGGCCTGGCGAGTAACAAGACCCGTAATCGGTTCCACCGGATCCTCTTCGCGTTGGTGATGACGTTGACGATCGTCGTCATCGCCAATCTCGAATACCCGCGCCAGGGCTTTATCCGCATCGACGCCGCCGATGAGGCGCTTGTGCGCCTCGCCCGTTCTTTGAGCGCTCCCGAATAGATATCGAGGCACTGCTCTGCAGCACGCTGGGGTACACATGACGGCGCTCACGTTAGCCCCGCTCTCCCCGTACCGGCGACGTTACCCGATCAACCGATCCTCAACATCGAATGCCCCTGCGCCCACCCGCACCGCACCGGTCGCATCGTCGTAAGCGATCTCGATAAGACTCTCGACCCCGTCCTTGATGTCATCGAGATGGGTAATAATCAAGATCTGCTCGAACCGTTGATGGAGTTTTTCAAGAAGTCCGAGGACGTTCGTGCGGCGTCCCTCGTCGAGCGAGCCGAACACCTCATCGAGCATGAGGAGGGAGAACGCTTGCCCCGCTCGCTCAGCGAGCATATTAGAGAGCGCTAAGCGGAGACACAGGTTCAAGATATCCTCCTCCCCGCCGCTGATGATCGGTTTGGGCTCCCCATCCTCCAGAACGGTCGGGGAGAAATCAGCGCTGATTTCGACCGTGGTGTATCGTCCATCGGTGAGCTCAGCCAGAAATTCACTCGCAAGCTCGGCGAGGCGCGGCCGGATCGAAGCGTTTAAGTGCTTCCTAAAATCGGTGAGCGCTTGGTCCCCGTCGTCGAGAAGCGCTAACAATTGGCGGCGCTCCACAAGTGCCGCCGCCTTGTCGTCGTACGTCCGAAGCTCCGCCGCGGTACGGTCCCGTAACGCCCGCTGGGTGCCCACCTCCCCCTCTAAACGCACCTTCTGAAGACGCGCCACCTCGAGAAGCCGCGCTGCGGCCTCCGCTTTCGTCCTCTCTTGATTGTACCCCTCCTCAGAAAACCGACTTCGTGTAATCTCCTCCCGAACCGCCTCAAGCTCTGTACGTAATCCGTTTCGTACGTTCTCCCACTCAGCGATCTCCCGCTCCGTTCGAGTGACCCCCTCGACCGCGCGCTCAAGGCTTAAAAGCCGATCACGGTGCGCCCGCAGCGCGGCGAGTCTGCTTCTCGCCTCAGTGATCTCAACAATTGCAGCGCGGTACTCCGCAGGCTCCGCCTCAGATACTTTGAGCTGCCCCTCGAGCCGGCGGACCTCCTCCTCGCTTCGTGCCACCTCGCTCTGGTGGTGCGCCTGCACCGCTTCAAAGTTAGCGCCTAACTCCTGCGCACAGGTGGGGCACTTACTCCCCGGCTTCAAGGCCCCCCGCTTTTTCTCGGCATCGAGAAGTTTTGCGACCTCCTTTTTTGCACCCTCGAGATCGCTCCGCCCCTTCGCCACTCCCTCGCGCCACCCGAGCTCCAGCTTCTTGCCCCGCTCCTCGCTCTCTCGAAGCGCACCCTCGCCGACCTCGATCTTACCGAGGAGTTTGGGGAGATCTGCCAACGCCGCAGCGACGCTCTTCACCTCATCACCGCCGCCCAGCGCCTCACGAAGACGGTGAAGCTCACCGATGAGCTTCATCCCCCGCTTCTCCCCCTCCTCAAGTTGGATCACGAGCTTTTTCTCCGCCTCACGAAGCTTCAGCCACGGAGCGCGGAAACCCTCGATCTTCTCCAGTGCAGTCTTCGCCATCTGGGCCTCCTTATCGGCCCGCTCGAGCGCCTGCCCCGCCTCAAGAAAGCGGGTCTCAAGGGTCTTAAGCGCCTCGCTCTCACCGGAGAGCCGCGCTTCGACCTCACCCCGGCTCCCAAGGCTCGCTTCCCACCCGGCCAGCTCCGCCTTTTTGTCGCGCCTGTCGGCTCTTAGCGCCTCTTGCACCTTTTCCAGCCGGTCGTACCCCATCATCCGTACGATAAAGCGCTCCCGCTCGGCGGCGCCCTTTTTACCACTGAGAAACTCCAAACCTTTTTGCTCGGTGAAATAGGTCGCCACGAACTCATCGTGATTCATCCCGAGGATCTGTGCGATCCGAGTCGACACATCACGGCTCCCCTCCGCGATCGGCTCCGGCTCACCCCCACGAAAAAGCTCCGCCGATTCGGTGGTGCGACGCACGGTGTAGCCGATCCCCTCGTGCTCAAAAACGAGAGCCGCCGTAGCCTCTGCTTTCGCCGGAGCCCCGCGTGTTACCAGGTACTCGACCTTCCCCCGAATCGCTTTTGCGCCGTAGAGCGCAAACGCTATCGCTTCGACGAGCGATGTTTTGCCAGCGCCGTTATGCCCGATGATCCCAACAAGCCCCGCGGGAAACTCGATTGAGCTCTGGGCGTGCTGCCGAAAATACTTAAGCTGAAGGCTCAGGAGCTTCATGCTCACCCTCCACCGCTTCGAAGTACCGCCCCACTATCTTTTCGAGCGCCGCAGGGTCTCCCCGATTCGATTCCCGTTCCCGACAAAACGAGAGAAGCTCGTCTTTCAGCGAAAACTCCCGGTGGAAACCCCCTTCCCCGGTCTCGAACGACCCCCCCGTGCTATCCTCAAACCGCAAGATCGCAGCGATATGGAGCGCGGCTTGCCGCCATCGGCGCATCGCTTTCGGATCGATCTGCCGCCACACCGAACGGGCGAGGTTTATGACTTCGAGACGCACGAGCTTTCCGTTAATGCCCCCCGGCACCCCTGCGAACGCCTCTTCGATCCGCTCGGTAAGCTCGTGGGGCTCGAGCTCGAGAGCGTTTATCGGGTCGAGGGAGACGACCTCGCGGGGAGAGGTAAGCGCATGGAAGGTCCGCTTGCCTGAGCCGAGATCGATCTCCCAAAATCCTTTCGGCTCCCGTGCCTCCCCCCAGATGTTTATCGCGGTGTGCTCGAGAGCGCCTGAGTAGGCGGCGTTAAGCCCCACTGAGCGCTTTACGTGCACGTGTCCGAGCGCGATATAGTCCCATTCGTGGGGGGAGAGCGTCTGCAGATCGATCGTCTCACCACCGAAGTCGCTCACCGAATCGGTGCTCACCTGACCGTGAAGGACCAGCACGTTGTATCTCATCCGGTCGTCGGCCCGGACACTTCCGGGGCCGAGGCCGCTCAACGTCCCGTGGGGCAAGCATTGGACCGCAAGGGAGTGGTTCTCGAAGGTAAACCGCTCCTTCTCCCCCACCGCCACACAACACCCCTCGATCTCTGCGATAACCCGTAAGACCGATCCGGTATCGCTCCGTTTCGGAGCCTCGTGGTTTCCGGCGATGATAACGATCTCAGCCCCACTTCGTTGGCGGAGTCGCTTCAATTCGCGGCAGCAAAACGCCACCACCGCGTTCGAGGGGCGCACCGAGTGAAAGAGGTCCCCAGCGATCACGACCACCGCGGGCCTCAGCGCGATCAATCGGTCGATCGCCTCATGGAAAGCGTGGTTGATATCAGCCTCACGCTGATTGAAGCCACCTTTCGTCACCTTGTTGTAGCGACGGTAGCCGAGATGCACATCGGCGAGGTGGCAGATACGGGGGGCGTTCGTCTTTGGTGAACCGGGGATACTCACGGCCCCAGAGGATAGGACGAAAGCGCCCCGATGGGAAGAAAAGAGGGGGACCTACCGTTTTTCGTGGACAACGGGAAGGACCACCTCAACGGTAGTTCCCTCGCCGGGGCGGCTCTTCATCGCGACCGTGCCCCCCGCGGTCCTCACCGCCCGATAGACGTTCCAAAGCCCTAATCCACTCCCATCGGTGGTCGATCCATGAGCCGCATCGATATTCTTCTTTGAAAAAAACGGTTCAAACACCCGCTGTAAGGTCGGCTCATCCATACCCACCCCGGTATCCTCGATCCTGACCGCTACCGTATCCCGAGCTGGCGCCACCTCCGCTGAGATCCGGACCTTGCCCACCGCCTCAATCGCTTCGACGCTGTTGACTACGAGATTCTGGATAACTCTGACGAGGGAGTCCCACGGCATCCCAACCGGGGGGAGGTTCGGTGGAATGGCGAGCTCAAACGCCACCCGGCCGCTCTGGAGAACCTGCTGCACCTCGACGACGCTCTTCACCACATCTTCGAGCGCCGCACTGATCGCGGCGTTCGGGGCATGGGGGGAGCTCGTCGCCATCTTCCGGGTGAGTGCCACCCCCTCCTCGACACACTGTCGGGTAAGCCCAACACACCGCTTCGCCCGGGTATCGTCCCCCGCGATGTTTTCGAGTACATCGATCGCACCCGATATCCCGCAGAGAAGGCTATTAAAATTATGGGCGATCCCAGTTGAAAAGAGATCAACGGCTTGAAGGTGACGCTCCTCCCCTCGGCGGCTCTCCGCCGAACGGTCGACGAACGACCACAGCCGGAGCCCCCGCACCTCGCTCCCCATGGTGCGACTCGAAACGGTGAGATGCCTCGTCCCTCTGCGCAGATCGTCAAAAAATACCCCGGTTGCAGCCCGTGCACGGGCGAGCGCCTCGCGGATCTCGGCGGTGAGCTCGCCCCCCGAAACCATTGCGCTCAGCTCCTCAAAGGTCGCGGGCTTCACCCCACCGCAGAGCCGCTCCATCGCCTCGTTTAAAAACACCATCTCACCGGTGGGCTCCGTTATCGCCACCCCCTCTGGCAGTAGGTGCACCAACCCCCTCAAGAGCTCAAGCTCCTGAACAAGTCGTCCCAGTTCAGCCTCACCTGAGGTCGATTTCAACGATGGTGTCTTCCCCCGCTTCGCTCCCATAACGAGCGCCCCACTCACCCAAAATTTAGAATTCTAATCGATGCCCGACCTCACGGTTACGGACAGTTGGTATATCGGCGAGGAAAAGCAGCGACTTCATCGCTCCTTTCCCCTCCGTCAAACCGATGACACGCTCGGCCTATTTCTTGCTCACCAAACTCGCTCGCTTCGATCGTCGCAGAGTTGTGGTTGGTAAATTTAAGGGAATTAGATGCTTAGCTCAAAGCACCGTCATTCCTCGGCCGCCAAAACGTACAAAATTGCACAGTCATCGAACTTTATTGTCCGATCGGAACATCCGCCGAAGGATACCGTCCTCGACCAAGTACTAAAAACCGTAGAGATTCAACTTCAGAACAAGGGGCTTCTCTCCGGCTTCGACCCGGAGAACTTCCATCCGGTATGGTTCCTCGCCGAGACTGAGCGAAACGTCTTTCTGTGGCGAAACGGCTTCTCGCTCGCCGACCACGATGATTTCGAGTTTTGGCTCCGCCCTCGCGAGCTCATCGAGAAACGTCTGGGGCAGCTTGAGCGCTCAGGAATAGAGAATCCCTTCCTCAATCCCGGCTGGGGGGGATCGCTCGGTGAGCCTGCTCCCCGGGGGGCAGAACGGGAGTACCTCGGCTCGTTCCTAGCGTTGATCGCTAAGATTGAGGCGCACGCTCACGCGCTAAGCCTCGTAGCGAGCCTCCTCCGCCGCGAGGGGGGTGGTGAAAGGGATCGGGTATTACTTCCGGTCAAGCTCGCAAGGCGGGCGCACAGTCCTGATGAGGTCACCGCTGACCTACCGGAGCGAACAAGATAGACGGGGCGAAAGGCGCAAGCCTTTGGACCAAATAGAAAGAGCGCCTTGCGGCGCCCTTTCTCACTTAGCTAAACCGAAATCGGCTTAGAAGTGGCTGGAAAGCTGAACGATCCAGCGGTTGGTGTTTACGTCCGAACCACCCGGACCAGCGATGTCCGAGTTGAGGAACGAGTAGTTCACCTGAGCCTTCAGGTGGTGAGCCCACCAGTAGTAGTTAAGGCCGACGGTAACCTCGTTGAGGTTGTCGTTGCCGGCGCACTCACCGGTGGCGGTTCCGTCGTCGCAGTCGAGGTAGCCGTAACGAGCGGCAACCTCCATGGTCTTCGCATCAACGAAGTAACCACCTTGCACGTAGAATCCGGTCGGCTCAGTCTCGAGGTCCGAGTTATCAACCGAAGCGGAATTGTTGAAGAGCTCCGCGTGGAGGCTCCACCCCTGGTACTTCATGTTGGCATCGACAGAGATGAGGTTCTGCTCGGTGCCGACCAGTCCGCCGCCGAAGTCGTTCTTCGCATCAGCGAAGGCGTACGACGCGCCGATCGAGACCGCCATATCGTCGGTCCAACCCACGTCGCCCTCTTCATAGGCGTTCATCGTGCCCATCGGATTCCAACGAACCGACACAACCCCAGTGTGGTTGGTGTCGTTGCCGGAGCGGTTTTGGCCTTCGCCATCGCTCTCGCCGTTGAAGATACCAGCGGTCACGGAGAGCTGTCCGTCCATCCAGTTGCTCGAGGCGCTCGCGCCGTTTTGACGGCCGAGGTCGAAGTAATCGCTGACGGTCGAACGGTCAGCGAACTGGAGGTGAGCGTCGTTCGTGTTCCATTGACGGCTGAGGTTGGTCTTGAATTGACCCATCTTCACCGAAGCCCAATCACAGGCGTTCCAGGAGATGTAAGCATCGGTGAGGTCCGCGGCAGCGCCAGCGAAATCCCCTTCCAACACATACGAGAACTCCTCGTTGAGCGCCGTGCCCGAAACGGTGAGGTACGCATGGTTCACATCAAAGCTCGACGTGTTCGGGGTGCCCGTGTCGTCGTCTCCATCGGTGAACGTGTACCGGGTCTGGATCAAGGTGCTGACCCCCATCGTGAACCCGTTGTCCGGGAACTCGATGCGAGTGCCGTTGTTCCAGTAAACCTTCGAAGCGCCCGAGCCAGCAGCGGCCTGAGCCTCGCCCTTCGAAATTACGCCCTTCTCAACCAAGAGGTCCTCAAGCGTCTTCGCTTGAGAAACCGCCGGGGCGAGGAGCATCAACGCGGCAAGTATTGTAACTTTACGCATGTGCTTAAATTCCTCCAATCAGGATTAACATTGCTTTTAACAAGCACCGCGGAACCCACCGAGACTCCGCAAGCCTTCGTGACAAACGCCCCGCTGTCGGGGCCGGCTTGTCACGGGGCTTGAAGAAAACAGCGACCCCGTGCTTATTTGTCAGCAACTTACTACTCCACCTGGAACCGTCAAGGTGGAATCTTTTGGTTGTCGAGTTAAAGCGATGTTAAAAAAGGGTAAGTGCTTGTTATGGCCTATCGAGCACCTCAGATTGTTTTAATTTGCATCGAATCACGCTATTTTAATAAAACATATGTTCGACTTCGATACCGACGAATTAAAGGAGATTAGGCTAAGTGTGCGGCGCCTCGCTGAGCGTGAGGTGCCCAAGTATCAGACCGAGGCGTATTACAACACCGTACCCCTCCCTCTTTTCCGGTCGCTCGCCGAGCTCGGCCTTGCGGGGCTCTCCGTTCCGGAGGAGTTCGGTGGCATCGGAGCTGGAGCTACCACCTCGATGGTTGTAATGGAGGAGCTCGCAGCGGTCGATCTCGGGCCGGCGATCTTCACCTCCGTGCACGCGATGACGTGTGGACTTCTAAACGGCTTCGCCACGCCGGAGCAGCGGAGCAGATACCTCCCGAAGATGGCGAGCGGGGAGTGGCTCGGCGGGTTCGCCCTTACCGAGCCGAGCGCGGGCTCTGACGCCTCCGCAATTAAAACAACCGCGCGACGGACGGCGACCGGCTTCGTCCTCAACGGCGACAAGTGCTACATCACGAGCGCCGGTTTCGCCCACCTGTATATCGTGTTCGCGCGTACGAGCGATGCTCCGGGAGGTGCCGGGATCTCGGCGTTTATCGTCGATGCCGCAACCCCCGGCCTCACGATCAGCAAACCGGAGCGAAAGATGGGGTGCGAGCTCTCCCCGATCGCCTCGCTCAATTTCAACGACGCGGTTGTTTCGGAGTCGCAGCTCCTCGGGGCCCTCGACGGGGGTTATAAAGTTGCGCTCTCAGGTCTCGCTGGCGGACGGATCAGTATCGCCGCGTGCGCCAACGGAATCTCCCGCACCGCGCTCGCCCTTGCGGTGGAGCACCTGAAAGGGCGGGAACAGTTCGGGCAGCGGATGATCGACTTTCAGGGGCTCCAGTTTATGCTCGCCGATATGCGGATGAAGCTCGAAGCGGCGCAGCTCCTCACCTATCAAGCGGCGCGGACCCTGGAAAACACCCCGAAGGCCCGTGAGAACCGGGTGTACCCGCCGATGGCGAAGTGTTTCGCCACCGATGCCGCGATGAGTATCACCACCGATGCGGTACAGCTCTTCGGCGGAGCAGGATACATTAAGGACTACCCGGTGGAGCGTTTGATGCGCGATGCGAAGATGCTCCAGATTGTGGAGGGTGCCAATCAACTCCAGCGGGTGCTGATCGCTCGGGAGATGGCGGGCGGCTAAATCACCCACCCCATCGTTCGCTCAAACCGCACCGCGCCAGCTCACGACCGAAGCGAGCCGATCGCCTGACGGAGAAAATCACCGTGGCTCGCGTACATCCGTGCGATCACCTCAGCCGTGAGGGGAACCCACCGCGCGCTCCCGGGCCGCGCGTCGTCCCCAGCCGCAAGGGTGATTTTGAGCGCCTCATCCGGAGTGAGGTGGAGATGCGCTACCGTAGTTTCCATCCACGCATGGTCGGTGTTGCGCCGATCATCGACGTAGCCACGATACACGATCGTACCCTGCGAAAAATCCACCCGTGCCCCGGTTTCCTCGCCGAGTTCCCGAGCGAGGGTTGCTGAGATATGAGGATCGGAGCGATCACACATCCCCCCAGGGATTGCGAGCTCTCCGGTATCACGCCGCTCGATGAGGATCGCCTCAAGCGCTCCGGTCTGGGGATTAAACCGCGTCACGATCGGATCAGCGGCGTGGTTCGGCCCCCAACAGCCAAGTTCCCCCCGCCCCGAGATCCCGGTCCGCCCCCGGGGGTTGAGCGGACGATCGCCGGCGAAGGCGAGCTCCCCTTCAAAGCTTCTGAGCGAGCCTCTCACGAGCCCCGGGTCTATAGGGTCAGCCCACAGGGCGGGATTCCCTGGTTCTCGGGTTCGATCCATGGCGATAACCCGAAGCGCGGTAAACTCTGGGGGCGCGTACTCCGGAAAATCGACCCGCCAACTTACCTTCGATGGGGGCACCACCGCCCGCGCTGGGTACGAATCGGGACGCTCCGTCAGCGCCTTGGTGTGGCAAAGCGGGCCCTCGCCCGACCGGTCCTCGCCGCCACGACCCCGAGTATCGGAGATATAACCCATCGGTACCCCGCCAAAAGTGCCTCCACCCTCTCGGACAAGGTCGGCTCCTCAACTAAAAAAGAGGAGGGATCGGCGCTCTTCTTCCGGGAGGGTGCGGCCCGACTACTCCGCTACAGCGCCGCTCTTCTCTAAAAGCGCGACCATCTCCGGATTCGAGCTGAAACGGGCCTCCTGGAGCAGCGGGGAACCGTTCACGGTCTTCGCGTTCACATCCGCACCCGCTCCGATCAACGCTTCGGCGCTCGCGAGATCCCCGTCCCGAATCGCCCGCTCTAAGGGGGTGCGATCGTAAGTATCTCTCGCCATCGGATCAGCTTTCGCAGCGAGCAGAGTCTTCGTTATCTCCGGTTTCCCGATCGCCATGTGGAGCGGGAGCTGATCAGCTGCGGTCTTGACGTTCGGGTTCGCCCCGCTCTCAACGAGCGCCCGCACCATCTCCACATTATCAATAGAGATCGCGAAGGTTAGCGGGGAGAACCCCGCGTTCGACAGATCGAGGTTCGCCTTCTTGGCACCGAGCGCCCGTACGAGGGAGACCGATCCGCTCTCAACGGCGCCGAGCCCCGGGGAATTACCCTCGTTGTCGGCGATACTCGGATCTGCACCCGCCTCGAGGAGCACGGTCGCGACCTCCTCGTTCTGATTACGGATTGCGAGGAGAAGCGGGGTCCGCCCCTCGTTATCCCGGTAATTAACGTCGGCCTTCGCCCCAAGGAGGGCGCGAATATTTGGAATCGAGGCGAGATCCACCGCGCGCATGAGCGGGGTGTGACCGATACCGTCGACCGCATTCACATCAGCACCCCCCTCGATCAACGCTTTCACCACGAGGTCGTTCGGCGATTGCGCCGCGATACCGAGCATCGTCCGGTTCTGTTGGCGGTATTCGATGTTCGCGCCCTTTTGGAGCGCCTCCTTCATGAGCGCAACGTCCTCAAGCAACACCCCCTGGTAAAGCAGCGCATCGGAGACGGCATTTGCGGTAACACCACCGTCAACCCGAGCCGGGGTCTCCTCCGCCGTGAGCTCCGGTGCTGGAGCGCTCTCCACCGCAGCGTCGACAACCACCTCCCCAGCCGCGACCTTCGCTACCTGGGTCGGGGCTGCCGTCGCGGATTCCTCCACCTTCTTCCCCTGGCCTACGAAATCCCCTCCGAACGGCTCGCGCTTCGCCGCTATAGCCTCGGGGACGTTGATCACCTGACCGATCCGGAGTTTTCTCGGGTCGACCCCCGGATTCGCCTCCGCTATCGCGGTCCAATTATTCGCCGAACCGGTGTACCACTTGGCGATAACCCCGAGGGTTTCACCTTGAAAAGCGATCGTATGGGGAACGTAAGGGGGGGTCACACTTGCGCCGCTCATCTCTGGATTCGAAGAATGCCGACCGGCACACGCTTGAACAGCGAGAAGGGAAAGGATAGCGACGGTTTTTTTCACGGCGAGCCTCCACTCGGATAAAATTCCGGAGGGACTGTATCACCCGCGTAAGCCCTCGGAAAACACGAAAAAGCCGGGCGAGTGCCCCTCAGCGACCTTGCGTCAAGGTCGTGAATAACAGCGCTTCCCGCGCACGAAATGTAACGAGAAAAAAAGGATGGATTTGGTGAGCCGGGAAGGGATCGAACCTTCGACCCGAAGATTAAGAGTCTTCTGCTCTACCAGCTGAGCTACCGGCCCCCAAACGTCGGGCTACCCTACAGAAAGTCCAAACCTTTTACAACCGATCCAAGGGAATATCTTATTCCGCGAGCTTATTCCCGAGCGGCGGAGCGTGGCGCCCCACGCCGTAATTCCTTTTCTGAGGCTCTCACCGAACCCGGGACAGCTCCCAACGAGCGGAAACAGTAATTTATTTTTAAAGTCAATAAGTTATCGCTTTTTGGAAGGACTGGGCTATAATAGAAGGGTCTAAATTTCAGGCACCTTTTACCCTCAATTTGGAACCTCAGATCTATGGCGTTCGACCTTAAAGAACCGAAACTGATACGGGAAGAGGCTTACCTCGCCGGCAAGTGGCTCTCCGGCGGGGGCCGTCCACAGCTCGACGTCTTCAATCCCGCTGACGGATCGCGACTGGGAAGCGTTCCGGTCTGCTCCGTTGAGGATGCCAAGATAGCCATCGATGCGGCACACCGTGCTCAAGGGGGTTGGCGCGCCACCACCGCAAAAGAGCGGAGCAACATCTTACGGGCGTGGTTTAACCTCGTCATCCAGCACCGCGAGGACCTCGCGCAGATCATAACCCTCGAACAGGGGAAACCGCTCGCCGAGGCTCGCGCCGAGGTCACCTACTCCGGGGCGTACATCGAATGGTTCGCGGAAGAGGCGAAGCGGGCCTACGGCGATATCATCCCCGGTAACCGTAAAGAGACCCGACTCCTGGTGGTGAAGGAACCGGTCGGGGTCGTCGCTACGATCACTCCGTGGAACTTCCCCTCGGCGATGCTTGCCCGTAAGATCGCCCCAGCGCTCGCTGCGGGCTGCGCTGTGGTGTCGAAGCCGGCGGAGCTCACCCCGTTCTCAGCGCTCGCCCTCGCTTATCTGGGCGAGCAGGCGGGGCTTCCCCCCGGAATCTGGAGTGTGCTCAACGGGGACCCCCAGTCGATCGGCCTCGAGCTCACCACGAACCCCACCGTGCGCAAAGTGACCTTCACCGGCTCGACTCGCACCGGAAAGATATTGATGGAGCAATGCTCCTCGACCGTGAAGAAACTCTCGATGGAGCTCGGCGGAAATGCCCCGTTTATCGTCTTCGAGAGCGCCGATATCGATGCCGCGGTCACGGGCGCGATGTTCGCCAAGTTCCGCAACAACGGCCAAACGTGTATCTGCGTTAACCGCTTTTTCGTCCATGCGAAGGTGTACGATCAATTCCGGGACAAATTGGTCACCGCCGTGAGGGCGTTGAAGATCGGCGCGGGGCTTTCGGAGGGAACCGATGTCGGTCCACTCATCAACAAAGCTGCGGTCGAAAAAGTTGAGTCGCACATCAACGACGCCGCCACCCGCGGTGCGAAGATCGTCTGCGGCGGCAAGCAACCCGTGGTGGGACGGCTCTTCTTCGAACCAACCGTGATCGACGGCGCGACCCCCGAGATGCTCGTGGCGCGGGAGGAGACGTTTGGCCCCCTCGCCTCTCTCTTTAAGTTTTCAACCGAGAGCGAGGCGCTCACGCTCGCCAATCGGAGCGAATTCGGACTCGCCGGGTATTTTTACAGCCGTGATCTCGGGCAGATCTGGCGCGCCGCGGAGGCGCTCGAGGTGGGGATGGTCGGAGTGAACGATGTGATGATCTCAGCGGAGAACATCCCTTTCGGCGGAGTAAAACAATCGGGGTTCGGTCGGGAGGGCTCGAAGTACGGACTCGACGACTACACCCACACGAAATATATCTGTCTTGGAGGAATCGCCTAATGGGAACCAAGAACAACGTGCTCCTTGAGCGTCGGAAGAACGCGGTGCCACGCGGTGTCTCGACCGCCCATCCGGTGTTCGTATCTCACGCAAAGAACGCCGAGCTGTGGGATGTCGAGGGAAACCGCTACATCGATTTCGCCGGAGGAATCGGGGTCCAAAACTTCGGACACTGCCACCCCGATGTCGTAGCGGCTATCACCGCGCAGGCGAGCAAGGTTATTCACTCCGCATTTCAGGTGACCGCGTACGAGCCGTACATCGAGCTCGCTGAGGAGATGAATCGACGCGCGCCGATCAACGGTCCGGTCAAGACGATCTTCTTTTCAACCGGCGCCGAAGCGGGAGAAAATGCGGTTAAGATCTCACGAGCGGCGACGAAACGCGCCGGCGTTATCTCTTTTATCGGGGGCTTCCACGGACGGAGCCTCCTCGCGATGACCCTCACCGGCAAAGTGCTTCCCTACAAGAAGACGTTCGGACCGATGGCGGGAAGCGTCTTCCACGCCCCGTTCCCGATGGAGTACCACGGGGTCTCCGTCGACGACGCGATCCACGGGATAGAGCGGATCTTTAAAGCCTCGATCGACCCCTCAGAGGTCGCGGCGATTATGTTTGAAACCGTTCAAGGCGAAGGCGGCTTCTATCAAGCTCCGCTCGACTTCATAAAACGGATCCGCGAGATCTGCGATAAGCACGGCATCTTGATGATCGCCGATGAGGTGCAGTGCGGGTTCGGACGAACCGGAAAACTCTTCGCGATCGAACATAGCGGGGTAAAACCGGACATCATCGTAACCGCGAAGAGCATCGCCGGAGGACTCCCCCTTTCCGCCGTGATCGGGCGCGCCGAGGTAATGGACGCCCCCGAACCGGGCGGGCTCGGCGGCACCTACGCCGGCAATCCGGTCGCGTGCGCAGCGGGGCTCGCCATCCTCAAGCTCATGGACCGCGAAAAGCTCCTTGAACGGAGCGTTCACTTGGGCGAGAAGCTCAAAGCGAGGATTGCGAGCCTCGCCGCCTCCGGAAAGTTCCCGTTCATCGGTGAGGTGCGGGGGATCGGGGGCATGGTCGCGTTCGAGCTCGTGAAGGATCAAGCCTCCCACGAGCCCGCACCGGAGCTCGCCAAGCAGCTCACCGGTATCGCGCTCACCCAGGGGCTGATCCTCCTGTCGTGTGGCGTGTACGCCAATACGATCCGTATCCTTGTTCCGATCACGGCGGAGGATGCGATCATCGATGAAGCCCTCACCCTCCTGGAGCGCTCTTTGAAGGAGCTCCCCGGAGCAAAATAGATCAGGAGATCGACCCTATGGCAACGGCAGCATCAGCGAAGCGCTCAAAGGTGAAGCTCCGTGCGCTTGCGCTCGCGGACTTCGATAAACTCGCATTAGCGATGACCGATAGCTACCGGGGCTCCGGGATGGGGATCTGGAGCCGGGAGCAGATTCAGCGCCTTATCCAGGACTTCCCCGAAGGGCAGATCTGCCTCGAGGTCAACGGTGAGGTCGCCGGTGCGGCGCTCGCAATTATCGTAAAATATGCCGACTACGGGGACGACCATTCCTATGCCCAGATAACCAACAATAACCAGCTCAACACCCACAATCCGAAGGGTGATGTGCTCTACGGGATCGAGGTGTTTGTGCACCCCAAGCACCGGGGGCTGCGGCTCGGACGGCGGCTCTACGACGCACGTAAGGAATTGTGCGAAAACCTCAACCTGCGCTCGATTATCGCCGGCGGTCGGATTCCCGGCTATTCGAAGGTCGCAGCGCAGATGAGTCCCCGCGAGTATATCGAGAAGGTGCGGCGAAAAGAGATCTTCGATCCGATCTTGACTTTTCAGCTTTCAAACCAGTTCCACGTTCGAAAGATTCTGCGTAACTATCTCGTCGACGATAAAGAGTCGATGCAGTACGCCACCCTCCTTGAGTGGAATAACGTCTTTTACGAGGAAAAACGTGACTTATTTACCAAGCAAAAATCGTACGCGCGTTTAGGGCTTGTGCAGTGGCAGATGCGCCGAGCCGACCGAATCGAGGAGCTGGTTGAGCAGATAGAGTTCTTCGTCGATGCGGTCAGCAGCCTGCAGGCGAGTTTTTGCCTCTTTCCGGAGTTCATCAACGCCCCCCTCATGATGCAGTTTAATCACCTGCCGGAGTCGGAGGCGATCCGTCAGCTCGCCGGGTTTACCGAACCTCTTCTTAAGAAATTCTGCGAGTTCGCGGTTTCATACAACACCAACATCATCACCGGCAGTATGCCGTACATGGAAGATCGGCTCCTCTACAGCATCTGCTATCTCTGTCGCCGTGACGGTTCGTGGGAGTCGTATAAAAAGATCCATATCTCCCCCGGCGAGGTGACCCACTGGGGCATGGTAGGGGGTGACGAGCTGAAAGCGTTCGATACCGATTCCGGAAAAGTTGGCATCCTTCTCTCAGACGACGTTGAATATCCGGAGCTCGGGCGGCTGTACGCCGAACAGGGGGTGCAGCTTCTCTTCGTCCCCTTCTCGTCATCAACACCGAACGACTATCAACGCATTAAATGCTGCGCCCAAGCGCGCGCCATTGAAAACGAGTGCTACGTAGCGATCGCGGGATGTGTGGGGAACCTGCCGAAGGTGTCCAACATGGACACCCAGTTCGCCCAATCAGCGGTCTTCTCGCCCTCCGACTTCGCATTCCCGATCGACTCCACGATTTCAGAGGCGACCCCGAACACCGAGATGACACTCGTAGCAGACGTTGATCTGTCGCTTTTGAAGGAGCTCCATCTTCAGGGGAGCTCCCGAAACCTTCTCGATCGGCGCACAGATCTATACTCGGTAGTGTGGCTCAGGAACCGCGGCAAATGAGATATCGTTGTGAACTACCGTCGGGGATAGTCATCGTCGATACCGTTGCTGCGTACGCAGCCAGCCTCGAAGAGATGCAGCGTATCGTCTACCCCACCCTCGCCAGCAGCCAGCGTGCCCTGGCTGAGCACTACCGAAAGCATATCGAGATGTTCCCTGAGGGGCAGTTCACTGCGCTCGACGGTGTGACCCCGGTGGGCTCCACAATCTCGATCCGATTGAGTGAAGATTTTCTGTACGGCAAGCACACCTTCGACGACATCTTTACCGGCGGGTGGTGCTCGAGCCACGATCCTCATGGTGACTGGCTCTACGGGGTCGATGTCTCGGTGTACCCCGAATATCGCGGGCGCGGGATCGCCCGAGCGCTCTATCAAGCCCGTCACGCCGCCTGCCGCGCTCTTGGCCTTAAAGGTCAATACTCGATGGGCATGTTAAACGGCTACAGCGGTGTGCGGGAACGGTATTCGATCGACGAGTACTACGCGAAGGTCGTCGCCAAGGAGATATTTGATCCAACCGTTTCGATGCAGATGAAGGTCGGCTTCGAACCGGTGGGGCTCGTCCATGATTATCTTGAGGATCCGACGTGTGGGAATGCGTGTGTACGGCTCGTTATTCCAACGGAAAAGGAAATTTGAAGGGAGCAGCTATGAGGTCGGTCATCGTTATCGGCGCAGGCGCAGCGGGGGTCTCAGCGGCTCGAGCTCTTCACGACGGGGGAGCGAAGGTGCAGATCCTGGAGGCGCGGGATCGCCTCGGCGGGCGTCTTTGGACCAACCGGGAGTTCGCCGATCATCCGATCGAGTTTGGCGGTGAATTCGTCCACGGCGATGATATCTCCACCCAGCCGATAGTGCGTTCCCTCGGCCTTGCGACCGTCCATTGGCGAAAAACCGATGATTCGATGGTGCGCCTCAAAGACGGCCGATTTTTTACGATGACCGAAGCTCGCGCCAACGATTCCGAGCTCGATCAGGTGCGCAGCTGGCGCCTCCCCGACATCAAGCCGCACGTCGACGGGGAGACCTTCACTGAGTTTCTCACCCGGGGAGCGTGGAACGCTGACCAGATCCACTATGTGCGGCGAATGTTTGCAAACGCCGTTGGAGGTGACCCGGACGTGATCGACGCATATCAGGCGATGCACGATCTCGATGCGTACGCGGGAAACGACTACCGTCTCCTCGGAGGATACGATCAGGTGATTAACCACCTTGCTCAGGGGATCGATATACGGCTCAACACGGTGGTTGAATCGATCGCCTGGGGTACGGGTGGGGTAAAGATCCAGGCGAGAGACGGTACGAGTTACGCGGCCGACGCGGCGGTGGTGACTCTACCGGTCGGAGTATTAAAAGCCGGCACCGTAAAGTTTACCCCTGAGCTCCCCGTTGAAAAAACCGCGGCGCTTCAAAAGATCGCGATGTCAGCGGTGAGTAAGATTATTCTGCGATTTGACAAGCCGGTCTTCCGCCCCGAGATCGGCGCGATCTACAGCGCCGGGTGCCCTCCAATGTGGTGGTCCCCAACCCAAGGTCGCCCGCACCGAAAGCACACGGTTTGGTCAGCGTTTTTCTCCGGACGATGGGCGGAGAAACTTTACGATATGGGTGAGGAGAGAGCGGTGGCCTATGCGCTTGAGACGTTCCGCTCCGAGGTGGGCGATAAAACTATCACCCCATCGGCCACGAAGTTTGTGATGTGGCGCGACGACCCGTTCGCGTTCGGTGGTTACAGCGTATCGCTCCCCGGCGGTTTTCCGGGACGAACGGTGCTTGGGAAGCCGACGCCCCCCCTTTACTGGGCTGGAGAAGCTACCGCGAGCACCTCAACGGCGCACGGCGCGTACGATAGCGGAGTGCGGGTGGCACACGAGATTATGCATAAATAGGGGGCTCATCGGATCGGGGGACACAGCGGCCCCCGGTCATCGTGCGTTGTCCTCTTTTCAGCTCTCGTCGGAGGTCATTACGATCAGCTCATCATGAAGAGAACCGCACTCGAACGAGATATCCTCTCCATCGCCGTCGCCTCGGGCGATCTGACGGTGACTCAGTTTGCTGCGATACTGAACGCCCGCCCCCATGCGGTGCGATACGCACTGCGTCGCCTCGAGGAGGAGGGGGAGATAAAGCGCTTGGTGACCGTCGACCGTCATCGACTCGGGTTTTTCGCCTGAAATATCTATTTTAATGTGCCGAGTGGTCGGGTGCGTCGAGTGATCGATTTTATGCACTCGCACCCAACGGTGCAGTGGCTCGGGGAAACGCTCGGTGAACGGCGCTTCGAAGCGACCCTCTGGGTGCGAACTCCTCTCGGCCTGACTGCTTTTTTCGAGGAGATGGGAAGGGTTACCGGCTCCAATCTCGTCGATCGGATCATGACCCTGGAGGGCGACGTGTGGCTTTGGGGGCACCGCTGCTTTTCAGAGAAGTGCGCTAGGGTTATCCCCCTTCATTTTGACACAGCGGGCGATCCTTTCGCGGTGGACGAACTCGATGGGCGGATTATTAACGTGCGGCGAACGTCAGGATTCCCCGATCCAGCAAAGATAGCTCGCCTCCTCCGTGTACCATCGACCACAGTTACATACCGGATTAACAAACTCTACCGCGAGCGGGTCCTCGTCGACGGCTTTCTGGTTGAGCGCCGCAGTGACAACATCCGAGAGGGACACCTCCTTCTTGAGGTGCGGTCGCACGACGCCGCCCGACACGCGCGAATTCTCGCGGCATGTCAGGCTCACGCGGTAGTCGGTGGTCTTATCCGCTGCGCAGGCAGTTGGGATTATAAGGTAGTTCTCCTTGGCTCTGACTCAGTGAGCCTCCTTAAAGGGGAGGCAAAACTTCGCCGAGAGCTTGAGTCAGAGATAAACCGCATGACGCTCGTGATCCGGCGAGGTCTCCTAAAGTTTTGCGGGGATCTGAAGTTCTAATCAAGCCGCACACCGAACGAGACCGTAGTTTTTGAGCACAGTCCGAGAGGCTCCAATTCTATCTGGCGGACGACCACCACCGCCGATAATTCGATTCAAATGGAGGGCCGGATTCTATCCGGCCGGTGCACACCATCGATGCCACAAAAACGGCCCGACAGCGTCGGGTCCTCCACAGACCACCACCGGTGATTTGATTAGGGTGAGGGGCCGGATCTCATCCGGACTTATCCGGCGACCGCAATCGCTCAGCACCAACGCCGCGTCGAAACACTACCTGAGCGAAACAAAAAAACCCCGCTCAAGGCGGGGTTCAAGGGTT